>JBDHDH010000175.1:0-6013 GCA_039591615.1 Gemmatimonadota bacterium
CGGTATTCCCCTGGACAAGAACTCGGCCTATCCCGAGGATCGGGGTAAAGGAGTCTCGGTTGAGGCAACGCAGGTCGGCCGTTTCCGACGAAGTCTGTCAGGCCGCGAAGTGGCGCTGGTCGAGCAGATGCTCGGCCCCCAAATGCGAATCGTCGGCTATGAGTTGGAGTCGGGCGATCGAGGCTCTCGGAAGTCCAGCCCGCCGGTACAGGTTCCGCGGGGCAGCCTGAAGGGCGCGGTCAAATGGCGAATGACCGAGAAGATCCAGCGGCGACTCCAACAGGCGGACCGTCCCCCGTTTCCGCCGGTAGCGAATGAGTAGAGCCAGGCCTTAACTGCGGTCTTCTCCGGTCGCTGAGGGGAGTCGGTCCACCCTCACCTCCGGCGTCCAATCCTCGCCCGGATTGACGTACAGATCTTGCTCGATCGCATACTGGCGCTCATACAGCTCCCGATACCGCCCGCCCCGCGCCAACAGCTCCTCGTGTGTCCCCCGCTCCACGATCTCACCAGCCTCGAGCACGAGGATCTGATCGGCCCGGCGAATCGTCGACAACCGATGCGCGATCACGAACGTGGTCCGGCCTCGCTGGAGCGCGTGTAACCCATCCTGAATCTGGGCCTCGACCTCGCTGTCCAGGCTGGAGGTGGCCTCGTCCAGGATCAAGATGCGCGGATCCGCCAGGATCGCCCGCGCGATGGCGATGCGCTGTCGTTGCCCGCCCGACACCCTGACCCCCCGTTCCCCCACCACCGTGTCGTAGCCGTCAGGGAATCGCTCGATGAATTCGTCACAGTGCGCGATCGCGGCCGCCTGTCGCACATCGACCATCGTGGCGCGCGGCACACCGAAGCGAATGTTGTCGGCCACGGTGCCGTCGAAGAGGAAGTTCTCCTGAAGGACCACCCCGATCTGCTTGCGATAGTCGTGCGCCCGAAACTCGCCCAGCACCCGGCCATCTACGAGAATCCTCCCCTTCGTAGGTCGGTTGAATGCCGACACGAGACTGATCAGCGTGCTCTTCCCGGCACCGCTCGAGCCGACCAGCGCGGTCGTCGTCCCCGCAGGAGCCTCGAAGCTCACGTGCCTGAGCACGGGAACTCCCGCCACGTACTCGAAGCTCACGTCGTCGAACACGAACCGGCCTTCGAGGTCACCCGTGGGCGCGCGGGTGGCGTCGTCCTGTTCCTCGGTACGCATCTGCCGGATCTCCCGAATCCGATCGAGCCCGGCGAAGGCTTCGGCGATCTGCGTGCCGATGGACGCGATCTGGATCAGGGGGGACGCAACGAGTCCCGTGAAGAAGATGTACATCACCAGGTCCCCGAGGCTCATCGACCCGCTGAGAATGGCGCGCCCACCCACCAGGATCATGATGGCCCCGACCGTCCCGACAACCAGGGTGGCAAACGAGCCGATGCCGGCGACCGCCGTGACGGCCTTGGCCACGTTACGAAATAACCGGTGGGCGCCCTTGGCGAACACGTACGCTTCCCGCCGCTCCGCGGTGTAGGCCTTCACGATGCGAATGCCGCTGAGGGTCTCACCGAGCCGTCCCGTGACATCGGCGTTGATCTTGCCGCGCTCTCGAAACAGCGGCCGTATCTTGATGAACGCGAATGCCAAGACGCCGCCGAACACCGCCATGACGAGAAGGACCACGGCTGTGAGCCGCCAGTTGAGGAAGAACAGGACGCCGAGGGCCAGCGCCGCCGTCATGAGACCTCCCACGAGCTGGACGAGGCCCGTGCCCACCAGATTCCGAATCCCCTCCGCGTCGGTCATGATCCGCGAGATCAGGACGCCCGTCTTGGTGGAGTCGAAGTACGTGACCGGGAGCTGCGCGACGTGCTGCTGCACCAACTTCCGCATCTCGGTAATTGCCCGCTGCGCAGCCACTCCCAGCACCTGCGAGAGCGCGAACGAGGTACCGGATTGGACGACGGTCGCCGCGCCCACCACCAGCGCCAGTGGGAGGAGGAGCTCGCCGCGACTCTTTCCGATCACCTCATCGATGAGAAACTTCGACGATCCCGGTAAGACGAGTCCTGCGAGCCGGCTGACGATCATCAAGACGAACCCGATGACTATCCGCGTCCGGTTAGCCCACAGGAGCTGGCGAGCCTCCTGCCAAACGTTGGAGAGGGAAAGGCGTGGACGCTTCTCAGCCATCGGCCTGACGATCCTCCCGCCCCTCCATCTCCGCGACAATACGCACGAACATCTCTACCGGTTCGAGTCGATCCAGGGCGTCTACCACACGATCGTAGTCGAGCGCCACGTATTCGTGGATGAGCACATTGCGGAATCCGGGAAGCAGCACCAGCTCATCAACCACGGCTCCGGGGACCTCGGGAAAGCGACGCAAAGCCTCGGTCGCTTCCGTGTAATCCTGGAACGGCATCCCCCGGCGGCCCGCGAGCTCGCCGGCAATGTCGATCACCGCCTGGCATACCATGAGCAGTGAGAACAAGACGTCGTTGTGTAGCGAAAGGTCGCCTACCAGCGAGTCGGACCCGGTGACCCGCGGACGGATCTCCCGGAGATGGTCCAGATGTTGCCGAAGATCGGCGAGACGTTCGACAAGGAAGGTCACCGCGACAGCGTCCGAAGCTTCACCCGCCGGGTCCGCTCGAGAAACGGACGCACGTCCGCGTGCCGGAGGAACGCCGTGCGACAAAAGGCGTGATCTGCTTCGGGGTCCGCGCAGTACAGTCGGACGCCTTGTCGCAGGATGGAAGCGGCCAGCTCCACCGGCGCGTCGTTGAGCACGACCACGTCCACGTCGTTGCAGTGGGTGGCACCCACCAACTCGCTGCCTAAACGTAGAGCCGCCCGACTGCGGCTCGTTCGGTCAGGTACCGCGGTGTAATCGAACAGGACGGCGACATCCACATCGCTCTCGCGGTGCGACCGGGCACGAGCGGCGCTGCCGAACAGATAGGCAACGTCTACCCCCGCTGGCCGTCGTGTCTCGAAATACGCGCGGACGGCGTCCGCCACGGGCATAGGCTTCATCCGGCTCGAAAGCTCGCGGCCAACTGAAAGCTGGTCAAGCGCTTGATGGTGGGGCCCGCCCCAGAACCCCCGAGACGGGTTAAGTTTATACAGTGACCCTGCCTGGTCTGCCAATTCTGCCCCATCTGCCGCGCCACAGGGGGAGGGGAGGCACCAGGGGCAGTAAGGCCAACGCGAAGCAAGGAGAAAGCCACCGATTCCCAAACTCATCGACATCGAACCACCCGTCGAGCGCGTCTTGCTCATCGGAGCCCCGCGCCGAGGGACCTCCGAGATCGTCTACGCGGAAGACCACCTCGACGAACTCGCCCGCCTGGCGGACACCGCCGGTGCAGCGATCGCGGGCCGCATCATCCAGCGCATCCACGCCCCCACCTCGAATTACTACCTGGGCCACGGCAAGGTCGAACAGCTCAAGCGCCTCGCCAAAGAGCGCGACGCCACCCTCGCGGTGTTCGATGAGGAGCTGTCGCCGGTGCAGGGCAAGAACCTGGAGCGGGAGCTGGATCTGCGCGTCATGGACCGCTCCGAGCTCATCCTCGACATCTTCGCCACCAGGGCCCGGAGCAAGGAGGCCAAGCTGGAGGTGGAGCTGGCCCAACTCGAGTACCTGTTGCCGCGCCTGGCACGCATGTGGGTTCACCTCTCGCGCATCCGCGGCGGCATCGGTCTCCGCGGGCCGGGCGAGACCCAGCTCGAGACGGACCGGCGCATGATTCGACGCAAGATCAGCCGGCTCAAGGCGAAACTGGCCAAGGTCGAGCGGCACCGTGAAGTGGTGCGCAGCGGCCGGCGGCCCATCCCCACGGCGGCCCTGGTGGGCTACACCAACGCCGGCAAGTCGAGCTTGCTACGGGCGCTCTCGGGTGCCAACACGTTCGTCGAGGATCGACTCTTTGCCACCCTCGACACCCTCACCCGGGAGATGAGCCTGGGGAACGGGACGCGCCTCCGCCTCATCGACACGGTGGGTTTCATCCGGAAGCTGCCGCACCACCTGGTGGCGAGCTTCCGGGCCACCCTCACTGAAGCGGCCCAGGCTGATGTGTTGTGCCACGTCATCGACGCCGCCCACCCGCGTTGGGACGAGCAGGCGGACGTCGTCGATGAGGTCCTGGGTGGCCTGAGTCTGGATAGCCAGCCGCTGCTCCACGTGTTCAACAAGATGGACCGCGTTGCCGAGCCCGAAGCGTTGGAGACCCGCGTCACGGCCCGCTACGAGCACGCGGTGCTGGTCTCGGCGATCAAGCGGGAGGTGGGGCCATTGGTGGATAAGCTGCGGGTGCTGGCGAACGGAATTCCCGAGGAGCCGAAACGGGCTCAACCCCGGGTCGGGTAGCACCTCCGGCCCACTCACGACTGTCTGCCCTCTCCCCGACGCACGCGTCACCCACGAGAATCCGAGCGTCATTAGCGACCCCTTCACCGAGGGTCTCGGAAGCGGGGGTGTTCGCGCACGCCGTCCGGCTCTCGCTGCATGGACGCCACAGAGGGCTCGGACCCTCAGTTGATCTCTCGTGATACGCTCCTCAACCCCTGTGACCCGGGGCCACTGGACTGTGTGGTACCGATACCACAGGCCGTTTGCTGGCGGGCCGTGCTCGCTCCTAAGAGATGACGTAAGAGCTGGTTACGAGCCGGCCCGGGTGGTTCGGTGCAAGACTTGCACACTATGCGTGGAATCGGGCTCGATCGAGTGGCTGGACGACAATGGCCCCAAGGCCGGGTCTAGAAGACAGGCGCCGAATGAGAAACAGCCTGGGCCGCAGAATCAAACAGTCAGATCATCTCAGGGGCCGTTCACCACGGACCTCTCGAACCTCGCGGTTCTACCGGATCCGCCGGCGCCTCGGCGTGATCCGTTTCCTCATCCCGTCACTGGCAGTCGGAGTCGCCGGCCTCTTGAGCTGTGGCGAAAAGGACGTCGGCCCGAGCGAGCCCCGCTCCGAGCTCGACGTGGTTGTAACGACGACGGGCGATGACATAGACATTGACGGCTACCGCGTCGTGCTAGACGGTGTGCGGAGCCAGCCTATTGGCGTCAACGGAACCGTCTCCTTCACCGGCCTCACGGCGGGGAGCCACACCGTTGAGCTCTCCGATATTGCCGGCAACTGCTCGCCCACTGGACCCAACCCGAGGACGGTCACGCTGCCGCCGGACGCGGGGACCACCCTCAGCATGACGATCACCTGCATCGTCAACTCCGGTGACCTCGGTGTGAGCGTCTCGACGGTAGGGCCGAGCCCGGACCCCGACGGGTACGTGGTGACGGTGACTCCGGCGCAGGGGCAGGCCGGCATGGCTCCGGGGGATTCGGGCGCTACTGGCGCGTCGGATCCTGGTCAGAGCCAACCAGTGGGGGTGAACGGAACGGTCACCTTTTCGGCTCTCCCAGCGGGCGGGTATTGGGTGGAGCTCACCGAGCTGGCTGCGAACTGCACCGTGGCCGAGGCCAACCCTACCAGCGTGAGTGTCCCTGCAGGTGGCACAGCGTCCAGCGGCTTCGCCGTCACCTGCGATGCCAGGCTAGGTGATCTCGAGGTCACGTCGATCACCACGGGTGGCAATCTGGATCCGGACGGATACACCGTGTCCGTGGACGGCGGGCCGAGTCAGGCCATCGCGACCAACGGAACAACCACCTTTGGCGGCGTGGCTGAGGGCGACCACAGCGTGGAGCTCACGGGGATCGCTCTGAACTGCACGCTGAGCGGGGACAACCCCCGGACGGTCGCGGTCGCGTACGGCGCGACGGCCGCCACTACCTTCACGGTCACCTGCGCAGCCCGAACGGGTGATCTCGATGTGACGGCGACCACGACGGGAAGCGACGTCGATCCTGATGGCTATACCGTCATCGTAGACGGAACGCGCACCCAGTCGGTCGGCGTCAACGGGACGGCCGCCTTTGCAGGGCTCGCGGAGGGCGACCATCCGGTCGAGCTCAGGGGCGTTGCCTCCAACTGCACGGTGAGCGGTGCCAACCCCCGA
>JBDHDH010000176.1:0-6003 GCA_039591615.1 Gemmatimonadota bacterium
CACCGCTCCATGCCTCCTCGTATGGACTTCGCGTCGTACCCCAGCTGATTGAGAAACCCTGCCACGACCCTCGAGTCGTTGCCCTGTGCACAGACGACGGCGACGGGCTCATCCATGGCGAGCCCGACCTCGGCGGCTTTCCGGAACGTGATGAGCTTCGATCCGACAATGTTGTGGAAGCGCTTATCGGAGACGATCTCGATCCGGCCGGTGGCCACGCGGGCCGGCGCCCGGATATCGAGCACCTGCAGGTGACGACCGGCCTCTAGGCTTTCGATGAGCTCTTCGGGTGATATCTCGGGAGCTTGGGAGGGTTTCGGCACAGATGCGGTCCTATACGTAAGATCGGTGAGTAGGAGGCAGTGGACTAGTAAGCAGTGGGGAAAGTACCCGGCGGGTGGAGGTTGCGCCTGAAGAGACGCTTGGTCGTGGGCGCCTCGGGCATGACTTCCCTGGGCGCCTTGATCGTCCTCACGTTCGTAAGCCGTGGCGCTCGCGACCACGGCGTCTCGGCGGCGCAGCCTCCACCGACCGGCCGCCGCTCACGCCTCACTGCTTACCGTCGTCTGCCACCACACATCCAGGATGCGCCACTTCGTCCTCGTCCAGTTCCGGCCACTCTCTGCAGATCGAGGGTTTGGCTAGGCGTCCATTGGGCAGCAAACGATCGTGCAGGACGCAGCTCACGTCATCTGCGGGATCGAGATAGCTGCAGGCCGAGATTACCTCGCACTCTATCGACCGATCGTCCTCTCGATCCACCTTGCACAGGTAAGGAGATTTGCGGGCCCTCAAGAGTGCCTCGAGGCGCGTGTTCGATTTCGGGATCATGACGTCGAGGGTGAGGTCGCGACAGCAGGCGGCACCTCGTGTGTTGTCGGCCGTACGGCATGGGGCCGTGGCGCAGGGGTTTCCGTTCAACACGGGGAGCGCGTGCCGCGCCGCTCCCTTGAGCCGGAGCGGCAGTGTGCGTTGACGCCCCTTGAGAAAGACGCGAAACGCGCCGTTGGGGCGTCGCAACGTTGGTCGTTCGGAAACGGGCGGCTGTGCGGAAGGGGGCATCCCACCTCGGAAGCCGTGAGCCGTGCAACGCGCTTGCTGATTTTCCCTCCCGTTGAGCGCCTCCAGCCGGTTGGGTTGCAAGTACGCGCACGGAACGTGAACGGCTGCCTCTACCAGAAGCTCGGCGTCCCGCACGAACGGCGTGCCAAAGGTGATGCGCTGCGTGTGACCCAGGAGCCAGGTGGCAGCAGCGTCCTGAAGGGTGTGGCTGTCTTCTTTGAGGTCGGCGATCCGGAGCACGAGGCGGAGCTCGCGGCAGTGCCGCCCCATCCGAGTACAGGCCGGGGGTTCAGGCACCGATCGGGTTCACAGCGCCTTGCGCGTCGTCGAGGTGAGGAGACACAAGTCCAAGTAGGAGTTGGGATTGCATGGCGCTAACAAGTTCGCCCATTCCACTGAAAACGCAAGGCCGCCGTCCAGGCCTTCCCTCCGAGGCGAAGCTCCTTACATTTGTGATAACTTTCACAAGCCATGACGCTCAAGCAAATCACACAGGGAGGATGTTGAATGCGCAAGCTCTTCGCGGCGCTCGCTCTCACCGCAGTGGCCTGTGGTGGAGGGGAGCAGGCGGGCCAAGAGACCCAGACCGCCGAGATGCAGCCGTGCGAGCCGCAACCGTGCGCGCCCGCTGAGATGGCTGCGGGCGGGACCGGGACGGTCCACGAGGTCGAGATGCTCTTGACCGACGATGGGAACTATGTGTATCGGCCCGCGAGTCTCACCATCAAGGTGGGTGATACCGTTCGCTGGCTGAACGTCAGCGGGTTTCCGCACAATGTGGCGTTCTACAGCGACCAGATCCCGGGCGGGGCCCAGGAGTACCTAGCCGGGATCTATCAGGGTAAAGAAGGGAACATCGGCCCGCTGAGTAGCCGTTTGATGATGCAGCCGAACGAGACCTTCGAGATCACGTTCGTCGACGCGCCCACAGGGACGTACAATTACTACTGCACGCCCCACGAGGCCCTCGGCATGAAGGCTACCCTCACGGTCGAATAGTACGCTGTGGTCCCGCCGCTCCTCAGGGGCACGGCCGCAGGTCGCCCGGTTATTCGACCGGGCGGCCTCGTTCGTTTTGGACCGCGTCCGTTCGGCCGCCTCGGAGGGTTGATTTCCAGCACCACGAGGGTTTCCCTTTGTCAGTGGTAGAACAGGAGTGTGGACCGTGCGAAAGGCAACACTGCTCATAGTCGGACTGGTATCGTGTACTTTCACCAACGCCGTGGTGGCCCAAGACGCAACCACGCGATTCGTCAATGACGAAGCGAATAACGAATTTCTGTTGACTATCGGCCCCGTTGAGCTGCCGCTGGGGGCGACGGAGCCGGCTGAGATGGCCCACCACGCCGGGGGGCAAGAGGACCCGCACGCCGTGCACGGTGGCGCGGTGTTTCCTCCGGTGGCGACGGTCCGTTTCCCCATCAGCGGGTATCTGTACGGCTTCAGCTACGAGGTCGTCGATGGCGAGGGGCGCGAGCTCCCCGTGGAGGTGCTCCACCATCTGAACCTCATCAATCCGGACCACCGCGAACTGTTCCTGCCGATTTCGCAGCGGATGTTGGCGGTCGGGAAGGAGACGGGCTCCCAGGCTATGCCGTGGATCCTGCTGGGCTATCCAATTCCGGAGGGGTTGCCCATGGTCGTGACCGCCATGCTGCACAATCCCACCGGCAGGGCGCACAGCGGAGTCGAGGTTCGCGTTCGGCTCAAGTACGTAAAAGCGGGGCGGCCGTGGCCGCTGTTCAATGTGTATCCGTTCCAACTGGACGTTGCGTTCCCGGCAGGTGACAAGTCCTTCGACCTTCCGCCTGGCGAGTCCGTGTGGTCGTACGAGGCGAGCCCCGCTATCGAGGGACGCGTCATGGCCATCGGTGGGCACCTCCATGAAAACGCCGAGAGCATCAAGTTCGAGGACGTTACCGAAGACAAGGTGATCTGGGAGGGATTACCCATTGAGGACGAGGATGGGAACTTGCTCGGTGTGACGCTCGGGCGTCTCTACCGCACCCTCGGGGCCAAGATCTACCCGGATCACGTGTATCGGGTGAGCGTGACCTATGACAATCCTACGGGTGACACGCTCTACGCAGGCGGCATGGGGGTGGTCGGGGGAGTGTTCATGCCGTCGGGTGGTGGAATGTGGCCGCGGGCGGACGTCACGGATCCGTTGTATGCCCTCGACCGACGCCATTACATACGAGAGGTCCGGGGGAAGTACGATGTCATCGCCGGCCTCGGCACCGAGCAAACGGCGGGTGACGTCGTTCACGAGCACGAGCATCCCCCGGAGTAGGTGATAGGTGATGATAGGTGCTAGGTGTTAGGTGTTAGGTGCTCGGACGTAAAAGGGGTGGAGCCCACGAAAACCATGGCCTCCGAGGTCGACGCATGATCTCGGAGGCCTGCCTTTGTTGTAATGAACCGCTAACCCATAACCTATAGTCTAAAACCTAGCACCTAGCACCTAGCACCTATCACCTAATCATTTCACGCCTCGACCCGGGGCGCCAGCCAACCCACCGGTATTCCCACCATCAGCCCGGTCACCGCATCGATAACGTAGTGCATCTGGCAATAGACGGTGGCGACCACCAGGAGCATCGCCGGCACGAGGAACACGAGCGCCAGGCTGCGCCATTGGTGCCACAGCGCCAGCGTCGCTGCGATGGTGGCAGCGACGTGCGAGGAAGGAAACGCCGCGCCGATGGACGACCCACCTTCGAGGATGGCGTAGACGAGCCGAGCGCTCCAGACCTGTCGGACCGGGCCCGTTGGATGCTCCCACACCCAGTTTGGTCCGGCCACGGGGTACAGGATGAACACTACGTAACAAATCAGGTACGCCAGGACGATGGTGTACATCACCTTCCGGGCGCGCTGTCGCTCCCGGCGGGCCAGCAGCAAGAACGGGCCGAGAAACACGATCGGGTAGTACGAGAAGTAGGCGAGATGCAGAACCGTAGACCAGAAGACCGAAGGGGCCTCGCGGATCCACACGTAGGAGACCTGGCTCCCAAACAACGCCTCCTCCCACCGCTGCACGATCGCGTCGTGGGCTAGAATGGCCGGTCGCCCCAACTGCTCGGCGAGAACGCCGATCTCCGCGTAGAGAAAGGGGATCAGGAGCAACGGATACAAGTCCCACAGGAACTGCCCAACCGTGTGCGCCTCGTCGAGGCGCGTGAAGAGGAAGAGCAGAAGGCCGATGAGGGTGTGGAGGACGAGGAGCGAGCCGTCGCCTGGATCTGTGGGGCCTCCACGGACCAACACCAAGAGCGTGACGATGGTGAGATAGCCCGCCAGCAGTTTGTCGACCGGTCTCACAGCCACCCGCTCGTAGCGTACCAGCAGGCCGTTTCTTGCAGGCCCTGAGAAAGGGGAACCTCCGCCCGCCAACCGCTGTCCCGCTCCAGCGCTGCCGGGGAACACGTCCAGGCATCCGCGAGAAACTCGGCGACCTTGTCGCCGGACAGCACGGTCGCGCGTCCAACCGCGCGGGCGAGGCCGCCGCTCGCGGCCAGGATCACACGGGCGAGCGGGGATGGAATGGGGATGAGCATCGGCCGCTCCCGCCCAGCACGTCCCTGGCCCGCCATCCGAACCGCGGTGTGAATCGCCTCCGCGAACTGCCTCGTCGTCACCACCTCAGGGTGACACGCGAAGTACGTGAGGTCCTTGGCGGCCGGCGCGAGCGCAGCAATGCAGGCGCTGGCGAGATCGCGCACATGGATAACGGAGAGCTGCTGGTCAGGGCTTCCGACGAGTGGGATCACGCCGCGTCGGGCCAACTTGAACACCCGCAGAATCTCCCGATCCCTGGGGCCATAGACGGTGGGCGGTCGAACGATCGTCCACGGCAGGCTGCCTGATTTCACGGCCTCCTCGCCAGCCAGCTTGCTCTCGCCGTACGCGCTCACCGGATGCGGTATCACATCCTCGGTGAGGGGTGCCCCCGGGGGAGACGGCCCGACGGCAGCAAGGCTGCTCAAATAGACGAACCGGTGCAGATTCGGCGCTGACCGCGTGGCCACCGTGAGCAGATGCTGCGTGCCCTCGGCGTTTACCGAGAAGAACTCGGCACGGCTGCGCGCGGCGATCAGGCCTGCGACGTGAATGATCGCATCCACATTCTCGCACCCGGCCCGGAGTGCGGTGTCGTCATTGAGGCTTCCACCCACGAAGCGGGGGCGGCGCTCCGGGGGAAAGACTCGTTCGATTTTTCTCACATCGCGGACGAGACAGACGACTTCGTCCCCCCGGCCTATCAGAGCATCAACGAGGTGCGATCCGACGAAGCCGGTGCCGCCGGTGACGAAGACTCTCACAACGCGCGGTCGTAGAACCGGAGGGTCTTGTAGCGGTCGAACCCCAGGCGGGTCATGGCGTTGTTCATCGGGGCATTGTCCTCGAGGATCCAGCCGGCCTCCGCCCAGCGAAAGCCCTTGGCCCAGCCGTGTTCCCAGATCCAGTGGATCATCAACGCGTCTGCACCCGACATTCGGTATTCCGCGACCAAACCCAACAACAAGATCCGAGCGCGTGTGATCTTCCGAGAGGCCCAGAGGATCTTGAGGATACCCGGAAAGAGGCGGCCAGAGGGGTTCTTCTTGAGCGCCACGTTCAGATCCGGAAGAGCGGCCGCGAAGCCAACAGGTTCGCCGTTGAGCTCCACGAACGGCACGAGTTCGGGCACCACTACAGGTTTCATTTGGGCTGCCATGTGGTCGACCTCGGCCTCGGTCATCGGCACGAAGCCCCAGTTCTTCTCCCAGGCCGAATTGTAGATCTTCTTGATCCGATCGACCTCTTCGTCGAAGCGCTTCATGTCGAGGTGCCGAACCGTCAGCTGCTTGCGCTCGGCGACCAGGCGCGCCGCTCGGATCAGCCGCTCGGGGAGCGAGTCGCTGACCGACTGGTACTGATAGACATCCTTTGCCCTCG
>JBDHDH010000177.1:0-7197 GCA_039591615.1 Gemmatimonadota bacterium
GGCCGATTCGTATGGCGAGTTCCTCCTCGCGAGCCTCGGGTTCGGACTCACCGGTGGGTCCTTCGCCGTTGGCATTGCCTTCACGTCGGTCTGGTATTCCCGCGCCCATCAGGGAACCGCCCTCGGCATCTTCGGCGCGGGGAACGCGGGTGCCGCCTTGACGACCCTGGGAGCGCCCACGCTGTTGGGGAAGGTGACGGCTGGTGGGACCAACTTGGATGGTTGGCGCACGCTGCCCATGATCTACGCCGTGGCACTGGCCGTGATGGCGGTGATCTTCTTCCTGGCCACGAAGAACAGACGACCGGAAGGCGCGGCGTCGAAGACGGTGCGGCAGCTTCTTGCTCCCCTCAAGCACGTCCGGGTATGGCGGTTCGGCTTGTACTATTTCCTGGTCTTCGGGGGGTTCGTCGCGCTCGCCCAGTGGTTGGTGCCGTACTACCTCAACGTCTACGGCATGACCATCGTCATGGCTGGGCTCATGACCTCCATCTTCTCGCTCCCCTCCGGTGTCATCCGGGCGCTCGGCGGCTGGCTGTCAGATCGATTCGGGCCGCGCAAGGTGTTCTCAACGGTCCTCATCACCACCGCGGCTTGCTGTTTCCTCTTGATCTTCCCGAAGATGGACATCGAGTCGCCCGGTCGAGGCGTCATGGCTTTGAGCGCGGGAACCGTCACCGAGGTTTCCGACAGCTCCCTGCGTATCGACGAGCGGCAGTACGCCTTGAAGTTTGGCGGCGCCAGGGTGGCCGAGAGTTACTCTGAGAGCGACGCGCTGGTGCTTCCAGTCATAACCACATGGCAGGAGCCGACAGTGGACGTGGGTGATGTCGTGACGAAGCGGCAGCTGGTTGCGCGAGGCGTGACCCACATCTACTTCCAAGCCAACGTTTGGATCTTTACGGCGCTGGTGTTCGTCATCGGTATCGCAATGGGAATCGGGAAAGCAGCGGTCTATAAGTACATCCCGGACTTTTTCCCCAACGACGTGGGAGTGGTCGGAGGAATCGTCGGCGTGCTGGGCGGACTGGGCGGCTTCGTGTGTCCCATCGTCTTCGGCTATATGCTGGACAGCTTCGGGCTGTGGACGACCACGTGGATGTTTCTGCTCGCCGTCTCGTTGGCGTGCATCATCTGGCTCGGTATCGTCGTGCGCCGAATGATGCATTCGGCTGCCCCCGAGCTGGCGAAAGAGATCGAGGACAGAGGTCCGATGGAGCCGGTGACGCTCCGCATATTGTGCCCCGTGCACGAAGTCGAGGCGCAGGTGCGGATCGTTGCCGCGAGCGGGAGGCAGGCGTCGGTATTCGGCGCGTGCTCCCTGCATCCAGACCACGCTGACGGCGTCCAATGTGAGGGCCAGTGCATCATCCGGCATGCGGAGGGCGAAGAGCAACAACCCGTTGAAAGCACAGACATGGGTGGGGTAGCATCGCCCCCTCCTGAGCGTTGACGCCCGACCAGGCTACGACACCCCTCGGAGGAAGATGGCCAGCCCATGATCGAGCCTACCAAACCGGCGTCCGGCGTCAGCTCGCCACCGCCGCCAGCCGGGGTGATTGCGGAATGGGACGTCGAGCGAGATGATTTTTGGCGACGCCAGGGCAGTCGGGTCGCGTTTCGCAACTTACTGATCTCGATTCCGTGCCTGCTGATCGCGTTCGCGATCTGGCTCTACTGGTCGATCATCATCGTACAAATGGAGAACCTCGGTTTTCCATACTCCACCGCTCAGCTCTACACGTTGCCCGCCATCGCCGGCCTGGCCGGTGCTACACTGCGCATTCCCAACTCGTTCATGATCGCCATCTCCGGCGGTCGGAACGTGATTGCCGTTACGACGGCCCTGCTCATGCTGCCGGCAGCGGGTGTAGGCATCGCGCTGCAAAATCCCCAGACGAGTTACACGGCCTTTGCTGCTCTCGCCGCCCTGAGCGGGATCGGTGGCGGCGCATTCGCCTCGTCGATGTCCAACATCAGTTTCTTCTTCCCGAAAAGGATGCAGGGATTGTCACTCGGCCTCAACGCCGGATTGGGCAACCTCGGCGTGAGCGTGATGCAAGTCGCGCTCCCCTGGGCGATGACGTTCGCCGTATTCGGCGCGCTCAGCGGGGACGGACGAGCGCTGCCGGCGGAGCTCGGCGGGGCAACCATATGGATCCAGAACAGCGGGCTGGTGTGGGTACCTGCGCTCTTACTGTTTTGCATCCTGGCGTTCGTGTTCATGAACAACCTTCCCATGCACCGGGTCGGCCCTGCACCGATCGCCATCGGCAAGATGCTCTGGTTGGAGTTGATGGGGTTCGGCGGTGCAGCAGTGGGTATCGGCCTCCTGCTGGGACCTACGCTTGGACTTCCCGATTTGGCCAAGATCTTCGTCGTACTGGCGATCACGATCGTCGTGACATTGCTAGTGATGCGGTACGTGACACCGGGACCTGTGCGACAAAACCTGTCTCACCAGTTCGTCATATTCCGCAAGAAACACAACTGGGTGATGACATGGCTCTATACGATGACCTTCGGATCGTTCATCGGGTACTCGGCCGCGTTTCCCAAGCTCATCCAAGATGTGTTCGGGACGCTGCCGGATGGGGCGCTCAACCCGAACGCTCCCAATCCCCTGCAGTGGGCCTGGCTCGGCCCCTTGGTCGGATCGCTCGTCCGGCCGGTCGGGGGGTGGCTTTCCGATAAGCTGGGCGGCGCGCGGGTCACGCACTGGGACACGGTGATCATGATCGGGTCAGCCCTCGGCGTGGCGTTCTTCGTCAAGGCAGCTGGCGCGACGAGCACACCCGAGATCTACTGGTGGCCGTTCTTCTGGCTGTTCATGCTACTGTTCATCACCACCGGCATCGGCAACGGCTCCACGTTCCGCATGATCCCCATCATCTTCAAGCCGGAGTTGGCAGGGCCGGTGCTCGGATGGACATCGGCCGTGGCAGCATACGGGGCGTTTCTGATCCCGCGCATCTTCGGTGGACAGATCGCGACGGGAACTCCTGAGTACGCACTGTACGGATTCGCTGGCTACTACGTGAGCTGTCTCGCCGTAAACTGGTGGTTCTACGCGCGCAAGAATGCCGAGGTCCCATGTTGACGCGTCAGCGCATCGTACGGGATGGGTTTGCCGCGGGCCTCATCGGAGCGGGTGGAGTGGCGATCTGGTTTCTCCTCGTCGATGGCATCGCGGGAAGGCCGTTTTTCACACCAGCCGTGCTCGGGTCCGCCGTATTCTTCGGACTCCGCGATCCTACCACGGTGACGATCAGCACCCAGACCGTCATGATGTACACGGTGATGCACGTCGCGGCCTTTCTCTTCATCGGTACCGTCGCCTCCGCGATAATCGCCGAAGCCGAGAAGGCTCCTCAATTCTTCTGGCTGTTGGTCGAGTTCTTTGTCGTGTTCGAGTTTGGGTTCTACGGGGTCGTCGCACTCCTATTTACGCCACTCCTGGCCACGCTGGCGTGGGTGAATGTGGCGGTCGGCAACCTGATTGCCGCAGGTGCGATGGGCTACTACCTGTGGCGCTCGCGGCCAACCCTCCGGCGAGTACTGCTCCAGCAGGCCCTGGGCACCTCGCAAGATCGCGACAGCACCGAACAGGCAGGCTGAGAAGGCAGAGCGCCATGCCGCGACTTCTGTCCGGGGGATATGTCCTTTTGTGGACAGGCGACCGTCGAAGCGTCCCTAGCCGCCGAGCACGTCCTGGACCCAGGTATGCACCGCAACCGTTGCCGGCATTCCCAACGTCCCTGCCGCGAGCGCCACGACCTGCTCGAGTGCCTCCCGCTCGATACCCATCGCCTGCGCTTTCCGCGTGCTCGAGTGCACGGCTCCCTCGCGCATCGCGCCGATGGCAATGCCCAGCTTGACGAGGCGGGCCGTGCGAGCGTCCAGTGGACCTTGCTTTCCGGCGGTGCCGATCGATTCCCACGCTTGGCCAAGCTCCGGATACCGCTTAATGAATGCGGAATACGTCGCCGGTGGCTGCGGTAGCTTCGGATTCATGCGATCTCCAATTGCTCGGAAAGGGTGAACAAAATCGTGATCAATCTGCGGATCAGTCGAGGGCGGGCCGACTGTCAGCGCGGCAACGTCCCACCTCGAAAGTTGGTATTAGGTCAAAAATACTCGCCGACCGGCCACCGTGACACACGTCCCCCAGGGTGACCCGTTGTCCCAGCGACCGATTCAACCCAGATGACACCTCAAAGAGCCAGGCGCACGGGCATGATGGTCACCAATGTCTCAGGGGCGGGGGTCGCGTGCCCATGGGATCGGCTCGGCCGTGTGAGGCACCTGCCGTCGCCTGCCGCCCGCAGCTCGAGCAGGGAATCCGCACCATCGAAGTCGACATCTTCCGGTCGCGCGGTTGATAGCACGATGGGGAAGGAACAGCATCCCTGCGACAGCCACTGGAGATTCGCAACATGAGTATTGCAACACACATCCTGCTCACCACCGATTTCTCAGAAGCCTCCGAAGAGGCGGTTGCCAAGGCAGGCGAGCTGGCACGTACCGCTGGGGTCAAGCTGACCGTGCTCCACGTCCACGGCCACCCGCCCGCCGCTCCGGAAGCATTCGTTCCCCCGGAAAAAGTGGTTTCATCCGCCGAACTCGATACCGAAGCGCGCCGGTCTCTCGACAAGCTGAAGAGCTCAAAGCTCGCCCACGTCGAGTCCATTGCCCTCGTCACCGTGGAGCATGCGAGCCCCCCACTCGCGATCTGCGACTACGCGGACAAACACGGCGTCGACCTCATCGTGATTGGCACGCACGGACGCACCGGCGTGACTCGTCTCCTAATCGGCAGCGTCGCCGAAAAAGTCGTGCGCCACGCGAGCAGTGCCGTACTGGTGGTCCCGCACGGCAAGCATCCTGCGTCGGTGTAGCGAGAAGTTGCCACATCGAGGCCCGGGGCATGGGCGGCCAGTACATCTCCGTCATCCCCTCGCTCGAGATGGTGGCCGTGATTAGGTCCGGCAACTACCGCACTGGCAGGGACGCGACAACTCGACGAGATCCTGCGCCAGTTCATTCTTCCGGCTGTGCTCCGATCACCGGAGGCTCGCCAAGCAAGTAGCTAGCGTCGCGCAGGAGGCCAGCGGTGGCCCGGCTGACGCCTTTCGACCAGGCGGCGTAGATTCGACGGGCCCGGAGAAGAGCCATGAAGCGACTCATCCTGCTGCTGACCGTCTGGTCCGTCGCTCCACCCGGCGAATCGGATCCGTCACCGCCCACAGCCGCCGATCGGGTGACGATTCAGCGCGACGAGTGGGGGGTCCCGCATATCTTCGGCCCCACCGACGCCAGCGTCGTCTTTGGTGCGGCGTACGCCCAAGCGGAGGACAACTGGTGGCAGGTGGAGGACAACCTCGTTCGGGCAATCGGCCGCGGCGCCGAACTCTACGGCGAAGACGCGCTGCTCGACGACTACCTGGCCCGCGGGCTCGAGATCTCGCGGCGCTCCATCGAGGAGTACGAGCGCGCCCCCGAGCGGATGCGTCGCCTGTACGATGCGTACGCTGCGGGGTTCAACCATTTCCTGGAGACTCACCCGGACGCCGAGCGGCGCGTCCTCGGCCAAGTGCAGCCATGGCACACGCTGGCTCTGATACGTTTCAAGTATCATCACAACGAGTACCTCGGGTACGCCGGGCTGCGACGGCACCATAGCCAGCGGGTCCTGGAGCGGGCTCGCGTGGGTAAGACGACAGGGACTCACGGCGGCGGGCGGGGCTCGGAGCGTGCCCTCGCCTCCCTGGCCTGGCCTCCCGAGACCCGGTCGCCGAATGGGGAGCGCGCGCTGGGGTCCAACGAGTGGGCGGTGGCCGGCTCGCGTACCGCAAGCGGCTACCCGATGCTGCTCATCAACCCCCACGTCTCCTTCTTCGGGCTCTCCACGTATACCTGCAGAGCGACGAGGGGCTCGTCTTCTCGGGCCTCACCCGGTTCGGGTTCATGCTCCCGTATATGGGGAACAACGCACGCCACGGGTGGGCGTACACCGACAACTACGGCGATCACGGAGATCTCTACGTTGAGGAGTTGGACGCGGACGGGGTCACCTACCGATACGGCGACGGTTGGCGCGAGCTGACGTCATGGACCGAGACGATCAACGTGCGAACGGCCGGCGGCCTGGAGCCGCGCGAGTATCGGTTCACGAAGACCCACCACGGGCCGATCCTCGGCCTCACCGACGATGATCGATCGCTGGCGGTGCGGCTGGCCAAGCTGGACGAGGGCGGCTGGTTCGAGCAGTGGTACGGAATGATGCGGGCGCGTTCGCTCGAGGAATGGCGCGCATCGGTCGCGCTCCTGAACGTGCCCTACATGAACACGATGTACGCCGACCGGGACGGCAACATCCTCTACATTTACAATCACGCCATCCCCCGCCGGTCGTTGGCGTACGACTGGTCCCAGCCCGTCGACGGCACCGACCCCGTCGACGGCACCGACCCGGGGACCGAGTGGCAGGGCTATCACGCCCTGGATGAGCTCCCGCAGTTCCTGAACCCACCCAGCGGGTATCTGCAGAACACGAACTCGACCCCGTTCATGGCCACGGAGGGGATCGAAGTGGGTCCCGACGACTTCCCCGCGTACATGGTCGGTCGGGAGACCGACAACCGCCGCGCCCAGCGCTCACGCCGCGTCCTCCGCGATCTGCAAGACCTGACGCTGGAGGACTTTGCCCGGGCCGTGCTCGACACGCGGCTGATTGCGGCGGATGAGTGGCTGGACGGTCTGTTCGCCGCGTTCGAAGAGGTCGAGCGCGATGATCCGGCCCGTGCGGCCTCGCTCGCCGGTCCGATCGCGGCTCTGCGCGCCTGGGATCGCGAGGCGGCCAGGCCATCGGTGCCGACGACGCTCTTCGTGCTGTGGACCGAGGCCGTCAACCCGGACCGCGTCCAACAGACCGGCGGCTGGATCGAGGCATTGGCTCGGGTGGTGAAACAGCTCGAAACGGACTGGGGCACCTGGGAAGTACCGTGGGGCGAGATCAACCGGATCCAGCGGCCGGACGCCGCCGGCCATCTGCCATTCGAGGACGCCCTACCGAGCTTGCCGGTCGCAGGCGCGCCGGGATGGCTCGGCTCCGTTTTCACCTTTCACGCGCGGCGGACGGAGGGGGGAATACGCCGCTACGGCGGGCACGGGAACTCGTTCGTCAAGGTCGTCGAG
>JBDHDH010000178.1:0-5780 GCA_039591615.1 Gemmatimonadota bacterium
GACCGTCTCTTCGTTGATCTGGGTCAGCGGACTGTGGCGCTGTTCCTTATAGGTGCGCCCGTAGGTGAGCCAGTTTGCGCTGTCCTCGTCCGCGTTGGCGAGCACAGCGTCGTCGACGCTCCCGCCAGGCAGCGCCCGTTGCGTCGGCTTGCAGGCCATGAGGGCTGTGAGGACCGCGAACGCAGCGAACCGAGCGAGCGAGTGAGCGCCGGAACGCCTGCGGGAAGGGCAGGGCATGTGATGCCTCCTTTGACGTCGGGGAGCTACCTCGAGCGGCGAATACTGCGGCGCCGGGTAGCGATCTTTCCGTTCCCAGTCGCAAGGTGCCCCGCGATATCGGCGGTGTCCAGCAGGCGGACAAAACCCAGAACGCATCTCTACGAACCCGCCGGCGAAGCTCACACGCTGGTTATCACTGAGGACTCACCCGAACCTATGGTGACGGTGTTCGTCGTTGGGGGTGGCTTAATCTATCTGGACAAGGCGGCGGACGGCGGTTTGCTGCCTACGAGGACGGATTCACTCTCTTGGAGCTGACTCGGAAGTACTATCGGGAGGCCGGTCTGGATTTGCGCCAGCTAGACGTGCTGGTTCGCTGATTAGCGATGTGGCGAGCCCTTAAATGAAAATGCTAAGCGCTACAACCTGCAAATCCGTATGTCGCGTGTTCGTGGCCGAACAGGTGCGGCCTCGGAAGGCCAAGGTGGAGCGATAACGACCTCGCGCAGGTTACCGATTCGAGACGCCGCGCGCATCGCTACCACATTTGCGGCAGATCCTCACCGAGGCGGGGCTTGAACTCTCGAGCCCGATACGTGCCGAACGAGACGAGCTTGCGCACCACCTCATGAATGCGGTACGGGTGACTCCGGATGAGGGCGGCCACGAGGCGACGGGAGATGCGCAGCAGCCACACGGTGAAGATCTCCACCCCGCCCACGAGAAATTCTTCTTTTCGCGCGACCACGCCCTCGAGGATACGGCTGGCACACTCGTCCGGCTCCATACCCTGGACATGCACTAGCATCCGTTTTCCGTATCGGCGGCCGTTACCGGTCAGCGCGTTCACCGTGATGTGCGTGTTGATGAACCCGGGCACGGCGAGGGTCACCTGGATGTTGTGATCGCGCACCTCGGATCGCAGTGAATCAAAGAATCCGTGGAGGGCATGTTTGGAGGCGGCGTACGCACTCATCCGCGGTACCCCGTATTTCCCTGTCACGCTGCTCACCACGACAATCGCGCCAGACCGGCGCCGGATCATCGACGGCAGGATGGCCTTGGTCAGCGCCACGGGCCCGAAGTAGTTGGTCTCCATCACCTGGCGGTCGATGTCAACCGGTAGATCCACGGCGAGGTCCCGGGCCGCTATCCCGGCGTTGTGAATGACCCAATCGACGTGGCCTGTGACGGCGAGTGCGCGTCGTACAGCGTGGGGGAGGTAAGCCGCATCGATCAGGTCGAGGGGTACGACATGTACGTCGGCGTTGCCCCGACACTCCGCGGCTACGGTCTCCAGTTGGTGCGCCCTGCGGGCGGAAAGGATCACTGTCGCTCCGGCCCGGTGCGCCAGAAGAGCCAGCGACCGCCCGATACCCGAGGACGCGCCGGTGATCCAGACCACCTTGCCGCGGAGTGATCGCGTTTCGCAACGCGCCGAGGGCACCGGAGTTTGAGTTGGTGAGGTGTCGCTGATCAGCCCGGCGTGCAGGTCGCGCACCGCGGCCATGGCGCGGTCGACGATGGCCTGCGCCGTCTCTCTCCCTTCGGGTCGCTCATACAGATCGGCGCATTCGACAGGATCGCCAAACGCGATCCGGAACCGGCGGCCGATGCGCGGCCGTGGGTTCTCGTAAGGCATCGCGTCGAGCAGCCCATCCACCGCCACCGGAACGATCTGCGGGTGGGTCCGCCATGCCACGTAACCGGCCCCCGGAAGTCCGGCGAGGATGGTACCGTCAGGAGACCGCCGCCCCTCGGGGAAGAAGACCGTCGTGCCATCGGGCAAGACCGCGCACAGGCGCCGGAGCGGAGAGATCTCCCTCTGGCCACGGCGAACCGGGATGCATCGGAGATGTCGAGCCAGCCACGCGCGGGCTCGGCCGCGGAACCAGTACTCTGCGGCGGCGAGACACCAGGGATGCAGGGCGGGCCGCCACAAGGTGTGCGGGAAGTGCGCGGCCAACGCAATGAGGAACGCATCGAGCGGAGTCTGATGGTTGGCGACGAACATCAGGTTCGGATTCCGGTCGCCGCGGTAGGGCCGTACGATCGTCGTGCGATTCAAGCCGAAGAAGTACACCCACGCTACGAGTGAACAGGCGTTGGTGACGATGAACGCTGTCAGCATCCATCCCCAGCCTCTACGGCGTGTCGGCGCGACGTTCATGATCCAGACCACAAGACCATGGAGATCCACAGGAACTGCGCCGGAATCCGCCAGGCCGGCGCCGTGGCGAGTTTACCCCGAAGACGCAGGGACTTTCGCGCGACCCGCACGTTGGCGGGTAGCTTGAGCAGGAGCAGAAGGACGAGTGCCATCGCCGCGACACGACGGGCCACTTCGGTGATCAACCCTATGCCACCGGCGATCTGCCAGATGCCCAACAGGATGACGACGAGGGCCGGCCGCGGGATCATCGGCGGAACGAGCCGTTGGACGTCCCGGCCAACCGGCGTGAAGTGGGCGGTGCCCATGATGATGAACGTGATGCCCGTGGCCCAGCGAGCCGCCTGGACCCAGGAGTCCAGGGCCTCCACAGCCATCGCCCCCGTGAAGCGGAGCGCAAGAGCCAGGGCGATCACGATGAAGACCGGGCTCATGAGATCACCTCCCGAGTGCCGCACCACCGCGCCCGCATCCGGTCGAGTTCATACGGCGCGAAGAAGTGCCGGACTTTCGAGGTATCGTAGAAACGATCCACGTATGCCCGCGGGAGCGTGATGCGATCGAGCAGATCGGTGTACCGTCGCCCATTCGCCTTTCGGGCCCGGATGTTGGTCTGCTTCCAGCGGAACTCCGTCAGGCCCAAGAAACGCCGGAGCGCCTCTTCGCCCACCTCGTGTAGCCGGTCGGTCCTGAGGAGGAGCACGTCGGCAATGGGCCCCGGATACACTTGATACCCAGCGTCACGGTCAAACGGGGCGCCGAAGAGATCCACGTCGAACACCCGCTGCAATTCGTCGTCAAACCACTGCAGACACTTGACCTGCGAAGGGAAGGCCCGCTCGAAGTGCTCGAAGACTGCCACCGGGTCGAGGGTGTCGGTGTGGCAACGGAACCGGAAGTCCGGGATCAACCGCTCACCGACCTGAAAGAGGAGCGACAGGTTCCTGGCCACCGGGTCGCGGACGAGCGTGATGACTTTCCATCGACCGGGAGTCACTCCGCGGCGCAACTGCTCTTTGAGATACCGGCTCACCAGGAGGTGTCCCGCCCAGGGCAGCGATGGTACGCGGCACCACCGGTAAAACCGTTCCATCGTCTCGACACCCTCTCTGGTCAGCGTATGCACGTGAAACACCGGCTGGCGCGGCCTCGACCGGCGGACGGAGTGCAGCACCGTCTTCGAACCGACCTTGGCCATCTGGTACACGAGCACAGCTGGTCGTGTCCGGAGGTCCTCGAGCCCGCGGACATGGAAGACCTTTTCCGCCACAGGATAGGCAAGCCGGAGCGCCGTTGGCGTGGACTGGGGCAGAACGGCGAGCGTGTCGTTCATGCCAGTCTCCGGGTGACGCCGCCTGGCTGCACATGATACACGCGTCCGCGCCACTCAACGCGGTCCACCACGAGGGCGTACCAGCAACCGAACGCAGTGACGGTGTCCAGGAATGGGAGCAACCACAGGTATTTCAGCTGGGTCCGGTCACGGATGAAGCACTGACTCATGACCACATTGACCGAGAGCCTCGTGGCAATCGCGGCCGCGCCGAGGCCCATCAGGGTCCCGGACGCGAATAGCGCGAGCAGCAGAGAGACGGGAAAAACGCTGCGCATCCAGCAGTACCAGGTGTAGAACGGCCCAGACAACACGTGCGCCATACCCACCTGCCACCGATGGGCCTGGTTCCACCACACGCGGTAGGTGACGGTCCGACACGGTACCTCCACCGGTTCGTGATGCATCAGCACCCGATATCCGGCTGCGTGCACCCGACGGGCGAGGATCACGTCCATGAGCAGCGACGCTTCCTGCGGTCGAAAGCCACCAATGCATTCCAGCACATCGCGGCGGATGGCCATGCACGACCCGTTCGCCAACCGCAGACCGCCCCACACCGTTTCCAGTGCGAAGTGACCGAGCAGATCATGGTTGATCGCACCGGCCAACATGGCAGCAGGAATACTGGATGCCCAGCGATAGGCAGGAAAGCAAGTGATGAGACCGACGTCCTCGTCGTCGAGCGGTGCCGTGAAGTCGCGCAGGAAACGCGCGTGGGGAAGGATGGTATCCGCGTCCACGAACACGAGACGCTCGCCCCGGGCCGCAGCCGCTCCTTCGATGAGATTGTGCATCTTCCCGAGTCGCGTGCCACTCGGTCCGGTGATCAGCACCTGGATGCGGTCCGGGTCCGTGGCCGCAAGTTCCCGCAGTTCCGGTACGGCAGGATCGGCGTCGTGCTCGACGCAGAACAGCCATTCGATCGAGCCTGACGTCTGTTGCGTGATCAGGCGACGGAGCGCCTGGGTGCGGCCCTCGTCCTGTCCCTTCAGCGGGACAAGGACGCTGACGGATGCCGGTGAATAGACGGGCCGATATCGTCGCGATCGCCACTGTACGATCCAGGCGTGGATCGGGTAACTGGCCACTACCACCGTCGGAAGTCCGACGGCGACTGTGGCGACCCAAAAGAGGACGGACATTCTGTGGACCTTTGGTCGACTGGTTCGTGGGACCTGTGGTTTGAATCCCACTTCACAGGCCGCACTGAATCAATCGCCCGGCCCCGTCAAGAAAACGTCAACCGGATGAGCCGCGGATGACTGGCTCGAAACTCAGATGATCGGCCACTCGGGCTTCGTTCCTTGCGGCCGAGAGTTGGCCATTGACATGTTGCGGTCGGTGGACGCGGAGATCGGCCGCCTGCTCGACGGCCTCGCCGCCCTCCTTGGCTCCGACGGCCCAGATGAAGACGGCGTGCAGGAACTTGAGATCGTACTCGATCACTTCCGGAGCGGCTCACCGCACCTGCGCCCCCTGCGGCGATCACCCTGAGACCGCTGCCGTCGAATGAACGCGTCCCGATCGCGACGGTTGAGGCCGGCTGCCTTCCGGGAGGGCCCGAAGCCCGGCCGTCTGGGCACCGACCAACGATCCAGCTCCCGCCAATTTGCCCACCCCCTTCGTTCGCCGCTCCTGCCGGCCACCGCGGGTCGTAGGCTCTGGGCTCGCAAGCAGGCGGCACGCGGGGCGCCCCCTTTTCGAACCGCCGTACAGCGCCGACCCTAACATAGAGAAAGGACGTGCTGGCGCTGGCGTGGACGGGGACCAAGCTCCGCGCGCCGTCCCGCGCCGCATGGAGCTCGGGCGAATGCGACCGGCACGGAGCGCGGACCTGCTGGCGCTCGAGGTCCGGTCTGCGCCAGGACCAGGACGTACGCTCTCTTTTTCACGTCTGTAAGGCCGGGGGTGGCGGGATGTCAGTGCCGTCTCCAATGGGCCTCTTCCGGTTGCCCCGCCTGGGCTCGAACCCTAGATCCTGGTGACTCTCGGCCGGTGCTGGATGACGAGGCACGCTTGTTTCGTTCTCACACCTCCGCCGGGCATTCTGCATCT
>JBDHDH010000179.1:0-5679 GCA_039591615.1 Gemmatimonadota bacterium
TGGCGCTACCTAACCCTGCTCCTCCTCCACGGCGCCTGCCCCGGGTTCCGGATCATGCGGGAGGCTCCCCCGCGGTGAACGCAGATAGCCGAAGGGGGTCTGAAACACGAGGTTGGATACGCGAGACATGTAAACATCGGCGTGGCGCTCCACCTGGCGAGCCAGGTGGCTCTTGTCATTGCCCGCCCGCATGAGAGGGCCCCAATTGGGATTGCTGAGTTCACTGGCGGCGCTGGCCAGCGGCGAGATCTCGGCGTCCAGCCCGCCGATCTCTTCCCGGATCGCTGAGAGCCTCCGCTCCAGCATGCCAATGGAGGACTTGGGGGCCGGCCCGTAGCGCTCCCGCTTCCGCTGCAACTGCAGCCGCAGCTGGTACATCTCGAATTCGAGCCTCTCCTTCCGTCTCATCAGGGAGGTCAGCCGGTGTTGGTCCGCTTCGAAGCGGGACGCGGCGGCGAAATCAGCCTCTAGCTCCCGTAGGACCAGCGCGGTGCGCCAGCGGGAGACGCTCTTCGAGACGTGAACATCGGTGTACAGATGGTCGCCGACGTACAGGATCTCATCACCGTCGACTCCGAGGTAAGCCTCTACCATCGACGCAGTTCCGCCCAAGTAGATGCCGTTGCTCCGAATGCCACGGGGAGCTGGACGCAGCATGCCTTCATCGTTCACGACTTCAAAGACGGGATTCAGTGACCAGAAGAAACTAGGCTTCCCGGCCGAGACGATGATCACGTCGAACAAATCCCTCCAGCGCAGGCTAGCCGGCAGGTGACTGTCCAGCGCGTAACTCATCATTGCCCGCGTGTAGTCCCACTCCGAGTTCGTGATGAGGAGGAGCTTTTTCCCCGCGTAGCGCTGATCCAGCAGGGCCAGGGGAAGGTCTGGGTCGAGCTCCACGAACCGATCGGGGTCCGCGATGATCTCCGCCTTGAGCTCGCCCTCCATGTGTGCTTCGTCGATGGACGTGCGGACGGCCCGGTAGAGGTCGGCGTAGCCCACCACGCCTTCGACCTCACCGGCATCGAGGAGGTCAACCAGTTGCGCGTACATACATGCTTCGGACAGGGAGAAGAGCGTGTTGAGGAACTGGAATCGGCGCTCGTTCAGATCGACGAGGGCACGCGAGTACATCGCACGCTGCTCGTCGAAATCCATGCGCCGCGTCCCGTGAAAGGCACGCTTCACGTACCCGAATCGGTTGGCCTTGAGGAGGTTCCCATGTTCTGTATCCACGATGAGCCCGCGCACGATGAGCACCGGATCGAACTGAAGGTCCTTCACGGGCCATCCGAAGCCTAGGAGCTTCTGCCGGAGATGCTCGTACGCACGCCGCTCCCACTCTTCGATCCGATAATGGATCAGCGTGTAGTCCATGTCGTAGCCAATGGCCCTGATCGCCCGGAGGTTCAACGTCCGGTTGCAAAAGACCTGGCGTTCCCGCGAGGGGGCTGGTGGCTCATCGTGGAGGGCAGGGAGAGGGCCAGCGGTACTCACGATTCGACCGCCTCGGGCCGAGGTGCGTGTCCGAAGTGGTTGAGCGGGCCGTGGCCGCCACCGAGGCCCGGTGCGGTGACGATGGCCTCGTGTACAAAATCGAGTGCGTCTTCGACCGCGGTTGCGAGATCACGCCCCAGTGCCAGGCCGGCCGCGATGGCGGAGGAGAGCGTGCACCCGGTCCCGTGGGTGGAGGTTGTCGCGATTCGGGGATGCCTCATCCGCTGAGCGGTGTCGGCGAGCACCAATACGTCGACCACGTCGTCTCCGTGGAGGTGCCCGCCCTTGATCAGCGCCGCTTGCGCTCCCATCCGCACGAGGGCCCTTCCGGCGCGCTCCATAGCGTCGATGGAGCGGATCTCCTGGCCCACGAGAATCTGGGCTTCATCGAGATTCGGAGTGACCACCGTCGCCAGTGGGACCAACTGTTCGGTGACCATCCGCTCGGCGTCGCGGTCGAGCAGGCGGTCCCCGGAGGTTGCCACCATGACGGGGTCGAGCACGTAGTTGGGGAACCGATGGCGCGTAATGCCGTCTGCTACGGCCGAGACCAGGTCGGTGGTCGCGAGCATTCCGCTCTTCACGGCATCCGGCGGGAGGTCCTCCGCCAACGCCGCGAGTTGCGCGTCAACGACGTCGACAGGGACCGGATGGATCGCCCAGACGCCTTGCGTATTCTGGGCCGTGATCGCGACGATGGCGCTCGTACCGAAGACGCCGAACTGGTGGAAGGTCTTGAGGTCTGCTTGAATGCCTGCGCCTCCACCGGAGTCGGAGCCGGCGATGCTCAGCGCGATCCTCATCTCGGTAACTCGCCAATCCATAGGCACTTGGCGAACTCGGGCGAGATGGTAACTTTGAGGTCCACGTTCATGACTTCCAATCTGGTCACCCTGGTACGGAATCTACAACAGCGCAAGAGCCGCAAGCGCCGCGGCCTGGCGGTGGTGGAGGGCGTGCGGCTGGTGGAGGAAGCCCTGCAGGCCGGTGTTGAGCTTCGGGGAGCGCTGCACAGTCCCGCGCTGCAAGGGACCGACCGTGGTAGCGAGCTGCTGGAACACCTGGCCGCCCATGCTGTTGCGTTGAAGGAACTCCCGGATCGTGAGCTTGCCACGTTGGCCGATACCGAGACACCGCAGGGCATCCTCGCCGTCATCGCCCCTCCGCGGTTTCGCCTTCTCGACATCGAGCCGCATCCCAGATTCCCCGTGCTCGTCCTTGACGGCGTGCAGGACCCTGGGAACGTTGGGACGCTGCTCCGAACGGCGTTCGCCCTGGGCTCGCCGGGAGCCATTCTGCTCACCGGCACGGCCGACGTAACGAACCCGAAGGTACTGAGGGGGGCGATGGGGGCCACCTTTCGGCTCCCGACTGCCCTGGCCACCGAAGGGGAGTTCGCGAAATGGGTCAGGGAGGGTGACGTGACGGTGTGGGGAGCCGATGCCGGGGGTATCGGGCTCGAGCGTCTCGATCCGCCTGACCGCCTCGCCGTCGTAGTGGGGAACGAGGGAGCCGGGCTTCGGCCTGCGATGGCTGCCCTGGCTCACCAGAAGGTCGCCATCCGACTCGCCAGGGGTGCGGAATCTCTCAATGTGGCCGTCGCGGCCGGAATTCTCCTGTATGAGGTGCAGCGTGCCCGCTGATCCACTTGCACTGGTCGTCACTGCGATGTTCGGGGCCGTTCTCGGGAGCTTTCTCAACGTGTGCATCGTCCGGCTGCCCAACGACCAGTCGGTCATTCAGCCACGTTCCAGGTGTCCGAGATGCCACACACCCATTGCGTGGCACGACAACATCCCAATCGCCTCGTGGCTCCTGCTCCGGGGGAAGTGCCGCCACTGCAAGGAGCCGATCTCGATACAGTACCCTCTCATCGAGGTGCTCGCCGCGGCTCTGTGGGTGGCAGCGGTCTGGTATTACGGGGTGACGCTCCAAGCCGTGACCGCTGGCGCGTTCGGCACGCTCCTGCTGGGCATTGGCGTGACGGACGCCCGACACTATCTGATTCCCGACGAGTATACCCTTGGCGGGTTGCTCGTCGGGCTGGTGCTCGCGTTTCGCGCTGGGTCGGCCGGCGTCGTCGCCGCGGTGATCGGAGCCGCCGTGGGGTTTGGCCTCCTCTTCGCCGTCGGCTGGTTGGGAGGGAAGCTTCTGAAGAAGGAGGCTATGGGGGGTGGGGACATCAAGATGATGGCGATGGTGGGGTCGTTCCTCGGTTGGAAGGGGGTGCTGCTCACCGTGTTCGGCGGCGCGCTCCTGGGCACCGTGATCTTCGTGCCGATCTCTCTGCTCACCAAGGGAGAGCGCCTGGTGCCTTTCGGGGTGTTCCTGGCCGGCGCGGCCGCTATCACCTTCGTGTTCGGCGACCCCTTGATCGAGTGGTATCTGAGGTTCGTAGCGCGGTAAGCCGCGTGGGTGGCTTCAGTGTCGGCGGCGCCACCTCCGTTGGTCGGCGGATAGACGCCCGAGACATGGGGCAGCCGGCCACGTTGGCGGGTCGCCTCGTCGCGTTTAAACCATTCTCCTCATTGACCTATCCAATCAGTTGCATGCGGAGAAACAGGCCAAGGGGTGCAAGCCCTGAATAACAAGCAGGATACGCTGCGCGCGGATCCGGATGCGGTGGACGCTACCCTTGCGGCCAGTGGAGATGTGCATGCCTTTGAGCGGCTCTATCACGGGCATGTGGCCCGGATTCACAGCCTCGCACGCCGGATGGTGGGTCCGGAGGAGGCGGACGAGGCGACCCAGGATGCCTTCGTGCGGACCTGGGAGAAACTGAGCACGTTTCGAGGAGAGGCTGCGTTCGGGACCTGGCTGCATCGTCTGGCGATCAACGTGATGCTTGCCCGCCGTGCGGATCGCAGCCGGCGGAGTCAGCGGATGGCAGACGGGGAGGGGATCCTGGACAGGGCGGCAGCCCGCGCGGGCAGCATCGAGTTGCGGATGGATTTCGAAACGGCCATCAGCCGACTCCCAAGCGGAGCTCGCGAGGTGTTTCTGCTGCATGACGTGGAAGGATTCAAGCATCACGAAATCGGCGAGTTGCTGGGCATAGCGCCAGGCACGTCGAAGGCGCAACTGCATCGGGCGCGGATGGCGCTCCGGCAGCATCTCGATCGATGACGGAGGAGGAGAGACGATGAGCGATCCTTGGACCAAGCGGCTGTCCGAGTATCTAGACGGCGAGCTGACGGAGGCCGAAGGACTGGCGCTCGAGGAGCATCTTCGGGTGTGCGAAGATTGCGTCGCCGTCCTCCGAGACTTGCGAAGCGTCGTGGCGAGGGCAGGGGCGCTGGAGGACCGGCCGCCCGCGACCAGTCTCTGGTCCGGCATCGCATCGCGGATTGGACGGCCGTCAGTGGGTGATGACCCCACGATCATCGAGCTGGCACCGCGGCGGAGGTTCAGTTTTTCGGTGCCCCAGCTCCTGGCGGCGGGGATTGCGTTGATGCTGGTGTCCGGCGGCACGGTCTGGTTGGCGGTTGGAGGATTCTCTGCCACCGATCCGACGGTGGCCACCGTCCCGGACGGAGGTCGGGACCTCGCACTGCGTCCCGTGGTGGAGACTGCGGCATATGACGAGACCGTCGCCGAGCTCGAACATATTCTCGAGCAGCATCGCGAGCAGCTCGATCCGTCGACCGTCGAGGCGTTGGAGCAGAGTCTCGCGGCGATCGATGAGGCCATCAATGAGGCACGAGCGGCCCTCGTGTCGGATCCGGCAAACGCCTATCTCAACGTCCATCTCGCCGAGACGATGCAACGGAAGATTCACTTGTTGAGCCGCGCAGCGGCTCTGGTCCGCGCAGCTACTTAGGTTGGCACGGCGCGCGTGGGCTCGTGCTTGTTACAGAGGAAGGACTGAAGTGAGATGATAGCGGCGATTCTAGGTGGTGCCCTGCTGAGCCTGGCAGCCGTGCAGCAGACAGACACGGTGTTTGCAGTCCGTCCGGACGCCCGACTAGCCGTCTCCGGCATGGGGGGCGAAGTGGTGGTTCGAACGTGGGACCGCAACGAGATGCGTGTGGTGGCCGATCACTCGAGTCGCGACCGCCTGGACGTTCGGGCGTCGGGATCCGTGGTGCGGGTCGGTGTGAAGTCACGTCGCGGGGTGCCGCGTTCGGTGGAATACAACATCACCATGCCCGCCACGATGAGCGTCGAGATCGACGGCACGTT
>JBDHDH010000180.1:0-5400 GCA_039591615.1 Gemmatimonadota bacterium
ATTCAGAGCCAAGTTGCGACGACTTTGGCCCAAGTTGCGGCGACTCGGGCCAGGATCGCAGCGCCTGAGGTCAGAGTTGCCGCCCCTCAGGGCCGGGGCGAATGCCCTGAAAGCCTGGGAACGTCCCTCGGGCCCGCGCGCCCGCTGGCATGACCGAACAGCATGCTCTCCGCCTTGAGGTCGCAGTTGATGACGCCCTGCGCGTGCGCGTAGGCGATGGCCTGGCCGCCGTGCGCGCCTCGCGGAGGAACCGTTGGTGCGAGAAGGCCGTTATTGACTTCACAGTACAGAATCGTTATACTCGCTCCATGGCGAGACCGCGTGAGTTCAACGAAAACAAGGCCCTCGATCGGGCGATGGAGGTGTTCTGGAAGCGGGGATATCGGAACACCCCGCTGGACGATTTGCTCGAAGCGATGGGCATCCAGCGCGGCAGCTTCTACAACACGTTCGGAAGCAAGAAGGAGACGTATCTTCGCACACTCCGGCGGTACCGCGAGGTCATGGCGGAGAGCGGGCCGTACTCGGCCGTGGCACATCTGGAGCCGGGGATGGAGACGCTCAGGGCCCTGCTCGACAACTACGTCAACAGCCTCACGGACGAGACGGGGCCCAGAGGATGTTTCTTCGTACACGTGTCCAAGGAACACCGCGGAGACGACCCCGCCATCCGGGATATGATCGTACCCGCCATCGACCAAATGCGGGGGATCATCCAGCAATCTGTGGAGGCAGCCCAGGAGAAGGGTGACCTGCCTGCCGACATCGACCCGCGGGCCACGGCGCTGTTGTTCATGTCGATCGCCTGGGGGATGCATGTGCTGGCGGAGGCCGGGGTTCCCAAGGAGGACCTGGTGGCGGCGAGCCACCAGCTGTTTACCCTGACACACGCCGGGGCGTGAGCCTGTAGCGCTCTGAGCCCTCGGCGCCGTTTTTTGCGCCTTTTTGTACTGAAGAGCACAAAACTGTGTCATTTTTGTACTAACGAGTCTAAAACGAAAGGAGCACCCGTCCATGTCCCCGTCACCACACGAAGACCGCGGCCTGGCCGCCCGCTACACCAGGTGGATCATCCGGCACCGCTGGTGGGTCCTGGCCCTCGGCGTCCTCGCGGCCGTGACGGCCGGCGTCGGCATGCGGAACCTCGGTCTAGCAACCGATTACCGCACCTACTTCTCCGACGACAACCCCGATCTCCGGGCGTACAACCGGGTGGAAGACATCTACACGCGGAACGACAACGTCCTGTTCGTCGTCAAGCCCGAGACAGGCGACGTGTTCACCGCACGGACGTTGGAAGCCGCACGCGGGCTCACCGAGGACGCCTGGCAAATCCCGCACTCCACGCGGGTGGACGGGATCAGCAACTTCCAGCACACCTGGGCCGACGGCGACGAGCTGATTGTGGAAGATCTGTTGCCGAAAGGTGAGATCACGCCCGCCGCCATCGACCGCGTGCGCGCGGTTTCGACCACGGAGCCACTGCTGGTAGGACGGCTGATGGCGCGGGACGGCGGCGCCACCGGCATCAACGTGCGAATCTCCCTCCCCGGCAAATCCGCCGACGAGCTGCCGGCGACCGTCGCGCACGTGCGCTCGCTGGTGGACAAGTACCAAGCGCTGTATCCCGAGCTGGAGATCAAGACGACTGGCGTCTCGATGCTGAACATGGCCTTCGCCGAGGCGCCGATGCGGGACGTGCCGGTGGTGATGCCGCTCATGTTCGGGGCAATCGTGTTCGCCATCATCGGGTTCCTCAGAGTCGGCGGCCCCATCGTGGCCACGCTCTCGGTGATCGCACTGTCAACGCTGACGGCCATGGGCGTGGCCGGGCACTTGGGCACGTTCTTCGATCCCACGAGTGCGTCCGCACCGACGATCATCCTGACCCTGGCGGTGGCGGACTCGATTCACATTCTCGTGACCTTCATCCAGGGGTTGCGACGGGGGCTCCCCAGGAATGAGGCGCTGGTTGAGGCCATGCGGGTCAACGTGCAGCCGGTGTTTCTCACCAGCATCACCACCGCCATCGGCTTCCTGAGTCTCAACTTCAGTGACTCGCCGCCGTTCCGGCTGCTGGGGAACGTGACGGCATTCGGCGTGATGGTGGCGTGGGTCTACTCCATGACCGTCCTGCCGGCGGTCGTGGCGATCCTGCCCGCCAGGGCCCGGGAAAAGCGTGCGCGCTTCACAGACCGGCTCATGGGCGCCTTCGCCGGGTTCGTGATCCGCTGGTACCGCCCGGTGTTGATCGGATCCGGCGCCGCGGTGATCGCCCTGGCGGCGTCCATCGGCCGCCTCACGATCAACGACCAGTACTTCCAGTACTTCGACGAGTCCATGGAGATCCGGCAGGGCACGGACTTCGCCCTGGAGCATCTCACGGGCATCTACAATGCCACCTTCTCGTTGCGCGCGGGTGAATCGCAGGGCGTGTCGGACCCGCAGTTCCTCTCAGCGGTGGACGCGTTCACCCAGTGGCTGGAAGCGCGGCCACGGGTACAGCACGTCAACAGCTTCAGCCACACCATGAAACGGTTGAACAAGAACATGCACGCCGACGACCCGGCGTATTACCGGTTGCCCGAAACCCGAGAGCTGGCCGCCCAGTACCTGCTGCTGTACGAGCTTTCACTCCCGTACGGTCTGGACGTGAACGACCAGATCAACGTAGACAAGAGCGCCCTGCGGGTGGACGTGACGTTCACCGACATCGACATCGCAGAGCTGGAGCGCGAGACGGCGGCGGCGGAGGCTTGGCTCCGTGAGCACGGCACGCCAAGCATGCAGGCGGCCATCGGCACCGGGCCGGGTCAGATGTTCGCCAAGATCACACGGCGCAACATCGATTCCATGCTGATCGGCACGGGCCTGGGCTTTGCGCTCATCTCGGTGATCCTCATGGCCGCGCTCAAGAGCGTGCGCATGGGCGTCATCAGTCTCATCCCCAACGTGGTGCCTGCCGCGATGGCCTTCGGCGTGTGGGCCCTTCTGGTGGGCCAGGTCGGCTTCGCGGTGTCGGTCGTGGCTGGGCTCTCGATCGGGATCATCGTGGACGACACGGTGCACTTCCTGAGCAAGTACAACCGCGTCCGACACGACCGGAAGGCCCAGGACGCCGTCCGGTACGCGTTCGAGAGCGTCGGCACGGCGATCCTTGGGAACACGATCATCGTGGCCACGGGCTTTGCGATCCTGGGGCTCAGCACCTTCCGTGTCACGGCGTACATGGGTCTCCTCACGTCGCTCACGGTGGCGGCGGCGCTGGTGGTCGACTTCCTGTTGTTGCCCGCACTCCTCATCGCACTGGACCGTCGGCCTGCCCCGTCCGAGGCGCGCGACTTCCTGCCGCTCGCGGTGACGGGCAAGACCGCCGCGGTTGCCGGCTGACGATGCAATACCAACCCTCGACTCACATGGAGAACGAACGATGAAAAACCACACAGCAATTCCCGCGTTGCTCGCCGCACTGACATCGGTGACCGTGACTCCGTGGACTGCTCACGCGCAGTCGCCGGAGGAGACGGGCCAAGCCGTCGCCGAAGAGGCGGACCGGCGAGACTACGGCTGGCAGGACGATGCCAGCAACATGCGCATGACCCTGAGGAACCGCGGCGGCGAGGAGAGCGTGCGCGAGCTGCGCCGCCAGTCGTTGGAGAGCACGGACGAGGAGCGCGGTGATAAGAGTATCATCGTGTTCGACGCGCCCCGCGACATTCAAGGAACGGCGCTCCTTTCACACTCGCGCATTCTGGAGCCCGACGACCAGTGGCTCTACTTACCGGCTCTCAAGCGGGTGAAGCGTATTTCGTCCGGCAACAAGTCCGGGCCGTTCGTGGGGAGCGAGTTCGCGTACGAAGATCTCGTGTCCCAGGAAGTCGGCAAGTACGAGTACCGATTCCTCCGTCACGAGGCGTGTGGCGAGCTGGAGTGCGCAGTGGTTGAGCGGTATCCCAGGTACGAGAACTCGGGTTACACGCGGCAGATCGTCTGGTGGGATCTGGAGGAATATCGCGTGCAACGCATCGATTACTACGATCGCAAAGACACGTTGCTCAAGACCCTCACCTACCACGGCTACCACGAATACGGGGGTGAGTACTGGCGGCCGGATCGCATGGTGATGGTGAACCACCAGAATGGCAAGAGCACGGAACTGCTGTTCGAGAAGTGGGAGGTCGCTGCCGGGGCGGACGACAGTCAATTCACCGCGTCGCGGTTGCGGCGAGCGAGGTAACGATGAAAACCCTGGCGTGGCGTATGGCCATCGCGATCGTCATCCTGGGAATCACGTGGACGGGCGGGCTCGCCGCGCAACGCGTCGAGCTCACGGGGGAAGTCGCCGTCGAGACCCGCCTCTTCCCCCGGGAGCCCCTCTTTCCCGAGCAGGGTGATGCGCGCGTTTCTCCCTCCTTCCGGGTCGAGCCCGAGCTCGTGTACGAGTGGGGCCATGGCACCTGGCGGATCACCGCGGCGCCGTTTGTGCGGTTCGATCCGCACGACGACCGTCGCACGCACTTCGATGTTCGCGAGCTGGGTCTGTTGTATCTCGGCAATGGGGTCACGGCGTTCGCGGGCGTGGGCAAGGTGTTTTGGGGGGTCACCGAGGTGCATCACCTCGTGGACGTTGTCAATCAAACCGATGCCGTCGAGGACATCGACGGCGAGGACAAGCTCGGTCAGCCGATGGTGAACCTGACGCTCGAGGGCGGGTGGGGATATCTCGATCTGTTCTACCTTCCGGTGTTTCGCGAGCGCACCTTCCCCGACGCCCGCGGCCGACTCCGCGGCCCACTGCCCATCGATGGCGACGCGAGCTACGAGTCGGACGCGGGGGCGTTCCATCAGGACTTCGCCTTGCGCTGGTCGCGGCCGATCGGCGCCTTCGACCTCGGCGTGTCGTTTTTCCGTGGGATCTCGCGCGAGCCGCGCTTCCTTCCTTCGGCAGGCGCCGACGGGGCACCGCTGCTCCAGCCGCGCTACGACGTCATCGATCAACTCGGCATCGATCTCCAATGGACGGGCAGTGCCACCCTCCTGAAGCTCGAGGCTCTCACCAGGGGCGGGCACGGCGACCGCTTCGTGGCGGCAACCGGAGGTATCGAGTACACGCTGTACCGAGTATTCCCGGGTGACGCGGACCTCGGCCTGTTGGTGGAGGTGATGCTCGATGGACGCAGCGCTGCGGCCCCGGCGACGGTGTTCGACAACGACGTGTTCATGGGCTTCCGGTGGGCGTTCAACGATGTCTCGGACACCTCCATCCTCGGGGGATCCGTGGTCGATTATGCGACTGGTGAGCTGCTGGGCATTTTGGAAGTGGAACGGCGCTTGGGAGGAAGTTGGCGAGTGGAGTTCGAGACGAGGTGGTTTGCCAACACCGATGCCGGTGACGTCACG
>JBDHDH010000181.1:0-6832 GCA_039591615.1 Gemmatimonadota bacterium
CATTTCGCCCACAGCCAATGTTACGAAGTCCGCGGGACGCACCGGGTGATCGATGGACGGAAGTGCGAAGCCACCCAACCCCACCGCGACACCAACAACCCGCGTCGGTAAACAGTCGAACGGCGGAACGCTGACCGTCAGCTCGGTGGGCGTAGCCGCGGTGACGGTCGCGGCGACACCGTCGATTGTCACGATGTTGTTCGCCAGGTTTGTCTCGTCGAACCCATCACCGACGATCGTGGCGCTTTGTCCCTCGACGAGCGTATCGGGGCTGATGGACGTCACAGAGAAGTTGACGGCTTGGGCCTGGAACGGGACCGCAACACCGGAGAGCGAGGCGACGGTTGCCTCCGCCGTCTGTTGGCCCACGATATCACCCAGCGTCCACGCGGTCGAGCTTTCGCCGTCTGCGTCTGTATCGGCCATCGCTGGGGTCACCATGCCACCTCCACCGGTCACCTGGAACTCCACGGTCACGCCTGGGACAACGTTCCCGAATTGATCGACGACCCGAACCACCAGCGGCGCCTGCACCGATCCGTTTCTGGGAGCAACCTGATTGTTGCCGGACACCTCAGCGAGGTCGTTCGGGACGTCCGCCTCAGCAGTGGCCGAAAAGCTGACCCGAACGGTGGTACCGCTAACGGCGGCCGTGACCCGCTGCTGCCCAGTTGTGGTGCCAAGAGTCCAGCCGGTGGACACTTGACCATTGGCATCTGTCGATCCGCTGGCGGAGCCGACGGTCCCACCGCCCGTCGTCACCGTAAAGTCGACGGTTACGCCGGCCATGGACTGCCCAAATTGGTCATTCACTTGGCCGACGATCGCATCGGTCAAGGCCTGACCCACCGTCCCAGATTGCAGGTCACCGGAGATCTTGACGACCTGCGCTGGGCGTGGTGGCTCCGGCGGTGGCTCCTCGGGTCCGGAGCCGCAGGCCCACCATCCTGAGAGACCAAACGCGATCACCATGGGCGTGCGCCGCCCAAGGGCCCCTAGATCCATACGCCTGAACCTCCAGATCGACCGTCCCGCCAGACCTCGCGGTGCCGGATTCGGAGTGCCGTGGCCGTCGACAACCGTGCACTTTGTTAACGTGCGCGCCACCAATATCGTTCATTATGACTTCGAACGGGACCACTGAAGTGAACAGCGTCGTGAGGCTGTCTGCAGTTCTCGCCCCCGCGCTCCTCCTGTTGAGCTGTGTGCGCACGGCCGACGTGCCGAGAGGAGGCTCGGCCGACAAGGCTGCCGATACAGGGTCCACCACGTCTGGCCAGGCGGGCGCTGAAACGCGCGACACCGTTATTCCGCGCGGGCCGCCTGTGGCAGGGGCTCCGCAGCCTCATCAGCTTGCGGGAGCATGGGTACTTGAATTCGAAACCATGTCCCCCGCCGGAGGCGGGCTCCAACTGGCCCTGACGGTCGACTCCGGAGACGCGGCAGGTTTCTACGGTCGCGTTTCCCACTTCTTCTCCGGCAACGTGGGGATCGACCCGGGTATCCTCAGGCCGTTCCGCGGCACCCTGATGGAGGGACTCGTAGATCTCGCGGTGGAACCAGCCACCGAAAACGCCCCACGACTGCACATCCTCGGCCACCTGTCGGGAGACACCATACGGCTGGAGAGGTTCACGATCGGAAGGGACACGGTTGAGGCAGGTAGCGGGCGTTCGTCCCTGATACGAAGCCCGTAGCAGCCTGCTGTCAGGGCCTTCGAACCTGGAGCGTGTATCCTGTCGCTCCCAGCAGGATAAACCCACCGTTGGCGGCATCGATTAGTCGCGCCGTGTAGCCGTCGATCGCGTCGACATCGGAAACCAGCACCCGGAGCAGTGGACCAGGCTGGATAGAACCCGTCACCACACCCCGGAGATCACGATCACCGACCCGCACCGTGAACACTTGGCATCCCGCGCATGCTGGCGATGCGCTCTCTACCATCTTCGATTCGGCCGCCGTGACGGTGAACTGCACGGCCTGCGTATCCCCGTTGGAAGTGGACAACTCGACAACGAGTTCTCCCGCGCTGGGTCCGCCGGAGCATGTGGCGAATAGGACAGCTGCCCCAACCACGAGCGTGAGACTAGCGTAGCTCGAGGCGCTCATCGGTTGGCCCTCCCGTCAGCAATGCCGGAGCCTTGGGACACGGCTCTGGCCATCAACTCGGGTGACACGGCCACACCGGGTTGACTGACCCATGCAAGGAAATCCCCCACGTCGAAGCGTCCGTTCCCATTCCCAAGCAAGTCGAGAAACGCGAGCTCGTCGGCCGAGAGCACCGAGCCAGCCCCCACGAGCTGACTGACAACGTCGTCAGCAGCAAGGGCGGGGGCAACCACTACCAGCTGGACAGGGACCGTCACAGCCTGAGAACCCGAGCGTGCCTGCACGTGGATGCTGAACTCCCCGAGTTCCGTTGGCCGGCCCGACAGGACACCCGTCGACAAGAAGGTGAGGCCCGCCGGGAGCTCCCCGCTCGCAAGCTGCCAGGCCAGCGTGCCATTACCGCCGCTCGCGGAGAAGGTGAAGCTGAATTGGGTTCCCATTATGACGGCCGGGATCTCCGGAGCCGTCACAATCAGCTCATCGACGAAGGTGGCCGTCAGATCGTAGGGTCGGTCCATCGTCAGGACGAGTGTGTCGGTGAGCGCCATGCGATCCCCGCTCCAGCCATCGAAGACCTTGCCCGGCTCGACCGCCTCTCCGACAAGCGTGACGAGGTCATCTTGGAACACGAATGCCCCCGTGAGGTCGAGCACCGGCTCAGCGCTCACCGTGCCACCACTCCCCTGCACCGCCACCCGAAGCAGGAATTCAGTGTCAACCGTTGCGACGATGGTGTCACCGTTCGGCGACGTGGTGAACGTGTGCGCGCGCGATTGCCCATTAGACCACGCGAGCCAGGTGTACCTGGTCCGGCCGTCAGCTGTCACCTGCACCGAATCCATCTCGAGCTGGTGACCCGATCCAGTTTCCAGCACATCGTTGAAACGGCTCCACGCCACCCCATCGAGACGGAACAATGCGAGTGTGTCCGTGGCCGCGATGAGGGTCGGGGCCGCGAAACGAATACGCAGTCTTATTGCGCCGCCCGGAACGACTTGGGCGATCGAGTCCACGATAATGAACGTCTGCGTGCTGTCGTTCCGCGCGCTCGACGGATTCGTGCTGTGCGCGAAGGCGGTGCTGCCGGAAGCCCCGGGGAAGGGATCGTTGACGTCACCCCGTCCCGCACCTGCCTGCAAATCGCCCCTCCCATCAGCCTGCTCCAACACGAGCGCCTCGGGGCCGAATGCGTTCACCTGATTCGTGGCCAGCCGCGCCGCTACCAGCACGGAATCCACATGCCAAATGAGGAGACCCGGCCCGTGGAGCTGGGCATCCGAACCAATCGGTTGGCGATTCTCCAAGAGGAAATACTCGTCGGTGCCGGCGATGGGTACCACGAACGCCGTATCGGACTGCGCCACCGGGTCGACCGCGAGCGTCGTATCCCGATCGATAAGCACCTCGGTCACCCACCCGAGCTCCGCCCGGGACCAGGCTCCCATGTGGGCTGGACTAATCGGAGTACGCCAGTTGCCTGACCCCATGAGACCCCAGTGCCCGATGCCCTCACTGCTCCGCAGCGCGTTGGTGTTGTACAGGTCGGGAAGTCCGAAGAGATGACCCGTCTCGTGGGCGACGACTCCCATGGCCTGCGGCTCGTCTTCGGTGCAGCCGCCGTCACCCCCCACCCCACCCTGGATGCTGTAATCTCGCACCTGGACGCTTCCGCCAACGGCCGACGGATCGGCAGTCTCGAGAGTAGCTCCCCACGTCTGGATGGTCGCGCGGTGAGCCCAAATGTTATCGCTCGCCGCCGGATTGACCGCTCCGCACGCCCCATCCACCTCCGGATGGAGTAACACGACGCCGTCGATGAAGCCGTCATCGTCGGGCGAGTTTGGCACTCCATCGGGACCATCGTTGTCGAACTGCCCGAAATCCACGGAGGGATCGTACAGCTGGACCAGCTCGGTAATCAGTCCGTCTATGTCACCGGCTGGACACAGCCCACTACAACCGCCCTCATAGTGCGAGTCGTTCTCGGAGACCCGCGTCCAATCGAACACAGTACCGTTTACGAGAAGTCGGTCCCCGGAGATCTCCCGATAATAAGTGTGGATCGAATATGGTGGCGCCGGGTCGGTACCGTAGAGTCGTGCCTCCAGGACAGCGTGTGGCGCGTTGGCCACCACGGTGGCCGAGTCCGTGTTCGCGTAGAGGACCAGAAAGACGGGGACGTTCAAGTCGCCGGTGAGGACCCCGTTTGCGAACGCCGCAGGCTGCACGCTCTCCAGTGAGGCCAGGCCTCGCGCCGCGCCGCGCTGGGCCGCGACTGCCCGGGCGCGACGAATCCAGCCGTTATCCGGCGAGAATCGGAAAGCGTTCGGATTCGCGGCCACGAACTGGTAGTATTCGATTGGAGGCCGCGACCCGCCCAACTCACGACCCAGTGCCTCGACGTCCTGAGCCGTGACCTGTGCCGTCCCGACCCCGAGCATAGCGACTGCAACGCTGAGCGCACGAACGTTCAAAGCGGTCCTTCCCGTGCTGTCTAGGTTTCGAAGTTCCTGTCCCGAATTCAGTTAAGGTAATCCACGGGGCAAGAGTTTGCTGTGCGCGGGATCACGGGAGCGCCCAACGCTCAACACCCATTACTCAATACCTAGCACCTAGCACCGAACACCCGAAACCCGATACCCAGTCCACCTTCCCCCGGCGTTGCCGTCAGCGGGATGGGAGCCACGAAATCCGGAGCGTTCGGGACGCCGACCCTCGTGTGCACCGTCCCGCCGTCAGCGAGCAGCCGAAAGGCCTGTCCGGTAAGCGGTTGCACCCCCCCTAAGGTCGGGATTGCCAGAAGGATGGCGGCCCCCGTCCGACCCTTGTGCGAGGTGGGGAGCGACGGTAGTATCGTAGAGCCCAAATTGCCGTTTTCCGGCCCGAAGCCACCACTATTCTCCAGAGGCGCCGTGGACACGCATACGCTGCAGCAGGTAGCGCTGTTCGACAAATGTCGCAACTACACGAAGGCACGCGAAGTCCAGGCTGCCGGTCTGTACCCCTATTTCAAGCCGATCTCCGAGTCGGAAGACACCGTTGTCACCATCGAGGGCTCGAAGAAGCTGATGATGGGGTCGAACAACTACCTGGGCCTCACGCATCATCCCAAGGTCCTCGAGGCAGCCCGGGATGCGCTCGAGCGATTCGGCTCGGGCTGTACCGGCAGCCGATTCCTCAACGGCACGCTCGATCTGCACGAGCGGCTGGAGTGCAGGTTAGCCACGTTCTTCGGCAAGGAGGCCGCTCTCGTCTTCTCCACGGGGTATCAGGCGAACCTGGAGACATCGTCCTGATCGACAAGCTCGATCACGCATCCATCGTCGACGGCGCCAAGCTGTCCTTTGGGCAGACCGAGCGATTCGGTCACGGAGATTACGCCCAGCTCGAGCGTCGCCTCCAGGCCCACGCCGGCCGCGGTCTGCTCATCATCGTTGACGGCGTGTATTCGATGGAGGGAGACATCCCGGACGTGCCCCTCCTTTTGGAGATCGCACAGCGCCATGGTGCAGCCCTCGCGGTCGACGACGCGCACGCTGTGGGGGTACTGGGACCCAACGGTGACGGGACGGCAGCGCACTTTGGCCTGGCGGACGAGGTCGACCTCGTCGTCGGCACCTTCTCCAAGTCGTTGGCGTCCATCGGCGGCTTCGTCGGCGGATCCGAGAGCGTCATCCATTATCTCAAGCACCACAGCCGCCCCTTGATCTTCTCGGCCGCGCTGCCACCGGCCAATACCGCCGGCGTGCTGGCCGCCCTCGAGGTCTTGGCCAGAGAGCCGGACCGCCGCGCCCGGCTCTGGGAGAACACTCACCGGTTCCAGGAAGGCTGCCGCAGTCTTGGCTATGACATCGGGCCCACGAAGACGCCGATCGTGCCGGTGTTGATCGGGCCGCTGGAGAAGACGTTCCTGTTTTGGCGTAAGCTGTTCGATGCCGGCGTTTTCACGAATCCCGTAGTCCCCCCCGCCGTTCCACTCGACCAGTGCCGGCTGCGGGCCAGCTTGATGGCCACCCACACCTCCGATCAGATCGACTTCGCGCTCGAGACCCTGGCGAAGCTCGGCAGGGGCATGGGGGTGGTTTGACGTCGCAGCTGGTCGTGCGGCCGGTGGAGTCGGCCGCCGACCTCAGGCGTTTCATCGGATTTCCATACCGGCTACATCGGGGGGACCCACTTTGGGTCCCCCAGTTGCGTATGGAGGTTCGGAAGATGCTGTCTCGGCAACGGAACCCTTTTTTTCAACATGCCGCAGCGGAGTACTTCCTCGCGGAACGACGGGGAGATGGGGGGACGGGTGCACGAAAGGGGCAAGTCGTCGGGCGGATCGCCGCCATCCACAATCGGGCCCACAACGACTTTCACGAGGACCGCGTGGGCTTCTTCGGCTTCTTCGACTGCATCAACGACCAGGAGGTGGCCGACGCGCTGTTCGAGCGCGCCGCCGATTGGCTGCGGCAGCGAGACCTCAACACGATGCGGGGCCCCACCTCGCCTTCCACGAACGACGAATGCGGACTTCTCGTCGACGGTATCGATACCCCACCCACGATCCTCAATCCTCATAACCCACCGTATTACATCACCCTGGTAGAACGGGCAGGGTTTTCGAGGGCAAAGGATGTCTATCAGTACCAGTCGGTCAGCGACTCGCTCCCCGAGCGGCTGATCCGAGCGGCGCGCCTGGTCGCCGAGCGCAAGCAGCTGACGGTTCGGCACCTCG
>JBDHDH010000182.1:0-5329 GCA_039591615.1 Gemmatimonadota bacterium
ACCAAGCGTCTCCTGGCCAGCTTGGGACACGATGCCCAACTCCACATCGGTGTGGCCAAGGACGGGACGGATCGTCTGGAAGCCCACGCCTGGGTGGAGAGCGGAGGCAAAATCCTCGTGGGCGCGCTTTCCGACCTGTCTCGCTACACCCCACTCCCACCGCTCCCCGCAGAGCGGCACTGAGGTCGCCGGGTGAGCGGGATCTGCGGGATCGTCCATTGGGGTGGCGGTTCCGTGGATCGGGAAGACGTGGCGCGCATGGCCCGCGCGGCCGCGCACCGCGCCGTGGATGGGTGCGAGGTCGTAGCCACCCAGAATGTCGGGTTCGCCCACCTCGCTCATGGCCTGACCGCGCACGCTCGGAGCGCCCGCCAGCCCCTCGCTGATTCCGGTGACCTCCTGCTCCTCACGGCCGACGTGCGGTTGGACAACCGCGACGAGCTTCGCCGCCTTCTGGCTCCGGCTCGCAATGCCGGCCCACCCGAGCCCGGCGACGCGGACCTCCTGCTTCTGGCTTATCGACGCTGGGGGACGGACTGCCTCCGCCATCTCCTGGGCGACTTCGCCTTTGCGGTCTACGATCGGAAGCAACACCGGCTGTTCGCGGCCCGCGACGCCATGGCGATGCGTCCGTTCTACTACCGTGCGGAACCGGAGCGAACGCTCTTCGCGAGCGAGGTCAAACAGATCCTCGCGGCCCCCGGCGTTCCCGCTCGGATCTTCGATCCCGCCGTTGCCGCGCACCTGGCGGGAGAATTCGGCCGTCTCGACTGGACATTCTATGAGGGGATAGCGCAGCTCCCACCGGCACACGCCCTGATCGTCGACCGGTCAGGGGCCCGCACGACACGATACTGGGAGATCGATCCGGACCGGCGCCTCGTGTATCGTCGCCGCGACGAGTACGTCGAGCACTTCCGAGAGCTGTTCGTCGGCGCGGTTGCAGCACGGATCGGATCGGGAGAAGGGGTGGGCGTTTTCCTGAGCGGCGGCATGGATTCGGGCTGCATCGCCTCGACGGCCGCCTGGCTCGCCCGGGGGCCGGGCTCCGTGGTCGCACCGATCCGCGCGTACTCCTTCGCGTTCGAGGAAACGCCTGAGTGCGACGAGCGCGCGATCAGCGATCGGCTCGTCCGTCATTGTACGCTCCCCGTGACGTACGTTCCCGTCGAGTCAGCCGGGGTCTTCGACTATGTCGAGCATGGACCGGATCGCGATGAGCCGTTCGTCGGCGTGTATCAGAAGCCCATCGAGGACACCCTCCGGGCCGCCCGAACCCAGGGACTCGGCCTCATGCTCTCGGGGGCTCGCGGCGACCTCATGGTCGGTCCCTGGGTCCGTGACTACCTCCCTCTCGTGCGTGCCGGCCGGCTCCGCGACCTCTGGGAAGAGGTCATGGGCCACAGACGTTGGGGGGGCGCCTCGTTGCCGGGGATCGTTTCCCGCTACGTCCTCCGGCCCGGGTGGATGGCGTTACGGCGTCGCCTCCGCCGCCGGACGGGAGGCTCGGCGAATGGAGGGAGCGGCCCGCCGTGGATCCGCCCTGATTTCGCCGAGCGCGCGGGCGTGGCCGATCACCGCGCCACAACGGAGGCGGACGCTGCCATCGGCGGATACAGCCGGGCTGCCCGGTACCGGGCAGTGTTCGAGCCCTTGCAGATGCGGGGCATGGTCTGGTCCGACCGCACGTACGCGCGCTACGGGATCGACTTCGCCGATCCGTGGAGCGACCGGAGGATCGCGACGTTCGTCCTCGCCGCGCCGCAACACGTGATCGCGCATCCCGGGTGTGTACCGAAGCAGCTCGCGCGGGAAGTCATGCGCGGAATCATGCCGGATGAGATAAGGCGGGATTCGACGAAGATCGTGCCGTACCCCCTGTACCGCCGAGCCCTCGAGGTGACGGGCACCGTGACCGTCCAGAGCCTCCTGTCCGCGTCGCGGGCTGCGGCCCGGGGCTACGTGGACGAAAGCGTCCTGGCGGATCACTATGCATCGATCCGCGGGGGAGGCAGAGACCACCCGGCCTTCTGGGCTGCTCTGACTCTCGAGATGTGGCTGCGCCGATACTGGTCGTAGCCTCCCGCTCCTCCCGCTACTCCCGCCTCCCCACTGACAATCCCCTTCTTTTGATGCAAACTTAGACCCCATGGCTGGCGATCCCGAGATCTACCTGCTCCGGGCCGACCGCATCGGTCTCCTCGAGTTCACCGACGACGCGGGACGGCGGGCGAGAGGACCCGTCGCTCTCGCCCGCGCCCTGACCTCCAGCCCCCCATGGAAAGAGATCCACGACGCGGTGCTGGTGGTGCGCACCGCCCCCATCCCCCTCCTCGCCATCCTCGGTTACTTCGACGACGAGCAACGAGCCCGGATCGGCGCCCTGCGCTGGCAGCTGGAGAACATCCTGCCCAGGCTGCGCTATGTGAATTACCGTAACGCCGAGAAGGCCTGCGCGCGTGTCGCCGCAGAGATGATGTCCCGATTCGGGCCGGACCAGGTGGGCAGGTTCCGCTACGTAGGGCTCCCCCGCGGCGGCTTCTTCGTCCTCGGCATGCTGAGCTACATGCTGAACGTTCCACGGGACCGCCTCCAGTTCCCGCACCCGGTGGGAGAGCCGCTCGTGGTGGTGGACGACTGTGCCATCACCGGGGTGCGGTTCCGGGAGTTCCTCAAGATCTGCCCGAGCATGGAGATCACGTTCGCGCACCTGTGCTCGCATCCCGAGCTGCGACGCGCGATCCAAGCGCAGGAACCCAGGGTGAGCGCCTGCATCAGCGCACAAGATCTCAGCGACTTCGCGCCGAACGAACTCGGCCCCGACTACGGAGCCTGGCGGCACCGGTGGCACGCCCGCTCCCCGGACGCCTACTGGGTCGGGCTCACGGAACACGTCTGCTTTCCTTGGAGCGAGCCGGACGTGGGAGTCTGGAATCCCGTGACCCAGCGAGAGGAGGCGGGCTGGCGGCTCATGCCGCCCGAGCTCTGTCTCAAGAACCGCCCCACCGCGGGGCACGCCCCGGACCGCCTCCAAGTCCAACCCCTCGGCCCCGGCCCGCTGCGACCCGCCGCACACGTGGTGTTCGGCCGGCTGCGGGATCAGGTCATCCTGGCGAACGTCCGCACCGAAGAGACCTTCTCTCTCAACGGCGTCGCTGCCGACATGTGGTCCGCCATTGCGACCGCCGGCAACGTGAGCGAAGCACGCACACGCGTTGCCCAGAACTACGACGTGGACGAAACGAGGCTCAGCACCGATCTCGACCGGTTCGTGACGGATCTGATGAACCGGAATCTGCTCGAGCGGTCGAAAGTCTGAAACCAACCATTCGAAACCGGCGCGGTTCGCTTTGCCGCGGGTCGTGGAGTTTCCGCAACAACCGCTCGCGAGCAGTCAAGTGTGACGTAGATCACTTTCTTGTGGTGCATGAACGACAATAGCCGCCGACTCGCTACGATGAGCGAACGTACCGCTGTGCGCCTCGATGCTCTAACTCCCCTTTTTCCACGGTATTACGTCGCTGCCCAGCAAACGTCACGCCGTGCACGGTGCTTGCGTAACAGCCTCGTAACGAGCGGACCTCGCGAAGTGCCCGAAGGTCCAAGCGCCCTTCCCCACGATGCCTCGATGGGGAGACGGACCAGAGACAGAGGCGAGGTTAGTGACTTCCATCGAGCTGGGCTCACGCACAAAAACGGAGGGCAGCATCAGTCCGGCGCGCATTGCCGCGCCGATGGACCCATCCGAGCAACCCCGGCGTCTCCTGAACGTGACCGCGGCGGGGGTTCTCCTGTTCTTCGTCACTCCTGTCATGCTGGTCGTCGCGCTCCTCATCCGGATGACCTCCAAAGGTCCCGTGCTCTATGCGCAGACCCGGATCGGAATCAACCGGCGGCGGCGTAGACGGCGAGACGACAATCACCGTCGCCGAACGGACCTTGGCGGGAGGCCGTTCACCATCTACAAGTTCCGAACGATGGAGATGCGTGAGGATCCGGACGTGCAGGTGTGGGCGCGTCCGGATGACCCCCGCATCACTCCATTGGGCCGGGTCCTGCGAAAGTACCGCGTCGACGAGCTGCCACAGTTGATCAACGTGCTCCGAGGCGACATGAATCTCGTGGGGCCCCGGCCGGAACAGCCGCGGATCTTCGCCAAGCTGCGGGACCGCATCGATCGGTATCACGAGCGGCAGCAGATCCTCCCGGGAATCACCGGTTGGGCGCAGGTGAACCACCGATACGATGGGTCCGTGGAGGACGTGCGGCGGAAGCTGGCCTTCGACCTGGAGTACCTGGAGCGCCGGTCGGTCTCCGAAGACCTGAAAATCATGATTCGGACGCTGCCCGTGATCGTGCTCAAGAAGGGCGCCGTGTAAGGAGCCTCGCTCACAACCACTTCAGGAATCGGCCAGTCTGGCGCATGCCCTCCCCATCTCCGTCGCCAGGCTGGCCGGTTCTCGTGTTCTCGACACCCGCCCGACACCCCTACGCTCCTGCCCTCTCACCATTTGTGTAGCTTAGGGACGCGCCCAAGCCCAGAGGTTGCCCCATCCTCTCGACAGAGACCGCACTGGCCCCGAGGCCCCTGCAACGCCAGGGGGGGATCGGAGCCCACGGTGAGTAGGCCCCCCGGCAAGAACGCCGCGATCCGCCGGGCTATCCTCGGCATCGTCGCCGCACTCATCCTCGTGGCCACGCTGTTCCCAGCTGGCGCGCCGCTGGACGACTGGACCTTCTGGTGTCTGACGTGTGGCGACCGAGGAATCGGCGACGCGGTCGCCAATCTGCTCCTCTTCTTGCCGCTGGGCGTGGCGTTCGGGGTCGCAGGGATGGGGATCGCGTGGGCCTGGGCGGCCGGGACGGCGTTCTCCCTCGCCATCGAGCTCGCGCAGCTCATCATCCCGGGCCGCTGGTCGACCCTAGGCGACGTGGTGTTCAACGGGCTGGGGGCCGCCCTGGGTTGCTATCTGGTTGGTGTCTCGGGCTGGATGCTCAGACCCTCCGAGGGCAAAGCACCATGGCTGTCCCTCGTCGCAGGCGGAGTGGCTGCTGCTGCGTTCCTGGCTCCCGCCTTTCTCCTGAGCCCATCGCTTGTCCGATCGGCTCCCTCCGGTGTGTGGTCGCCACGCGTCACCGAATCGGACAGCGATCAGGGACGGGTGCTGGAGGCGCGCCTCGGGAAGCTTCAGATGCCGCCGTTTCGCTTCGAGGAATCCGACTCGGTGCGCGCGATGCTTCTCGCGGGCGTCCCCCTCGAGATCCTCGTCCAGGCCGGCGACCCGCCGCCAAGTGTGGTGCCCCTCATGACGGTCGTCGATAGCAAGCA
>JBDHDH010000183.1:0-6306 GCA_039591615.1 Gemmatimonadota bacterium
CGCATGAAGCATTGTCAATGCGAGGGTATGCGATAACCGGTGCGGGTCGCGCGGGCGCTGGTGGCCAAGGAGCTGGCGAAGAGTGTCTACGTCGTGCTCAAGGACGACGTCGACTTCAATCACACATTCAAGGGGACGCCGCTGACGAAACGAAAGCAGGCGTCGCGGCCCCGCCGGGCAAGCCCCACCGTCTAACTGACAAGAGCCGGCATGGAGTTAGACCGCGTCCTGTGACTCTTCCCCAGCGGCGAGCTCGTAAGCCTCGCGCAGTAACGGCGTGACGGTACGGAGCTCCGCCCCGGTCCGGATCTTTACCACATGCGAGACGCTCTTATCGCCGTGCACGACTTTGATAAAGTATGGCGCCTTGACCTCGCGACCTAGGTGAACCGCCACCCGCAGCGCATCCCGCATCACCGTCAAATCCGCAAAGATGCGTGTCGTGCGGAACAGGGCGTACCGGTTACGCGTGACCACCTCGACTGAGCCAAAACCCTTCACGGTCGCCTCGAGCTTCCCGTAGAGATCGGCAAGCGCCGGCGGCCTGTTCTTGAGCAAGGTGTCGCGACTGCCCACCCCACAGGCGTGGCGTTGATTGACCTGCCGAAATATCCGGTCACACCGTGGACATGTCCAAATCACGGAGATTCGTCCGGGTCAGGCCTCGGTCTTCCGCCACTCGAGCGACAGCGTCATCAGTGCTCTGATATCGGCGTCTGGCATCATCGCTCCGTCCCAAACCGTCGTCACACGCGAAATCGTACCGTCCTGATTCACGGCGATGGCGGTGATGCCGCGCCGCACTGTTGTCCGGTAAGCGGGCGCTGCCTGCCACTCGTAGCCACCGCCCATATCGCCGCCGACCACGTGGAGCAACGACGAGCCTCCGCCAGCGGGTAGCTTGGCAAGCGCGCGGCCCAAGATAGCGCTCAAGACGGCACCGAGATGCCGCCGGCAGAGGGAACCTCTATCTACTTGACCCCAGTCGCTTCAGAGGTGCTGGCAATCGGTCGCAAGGTAGTGTCACAGCTGTTCAATAACCATCGATCACTCGCGTGAGGCCACGTCGACGCCAGCCGCCACGTGAAGTACGTGCGCTTCGGACCACAGCTGCCGGGCCGTCTCGACATCACCTTCTCCTTCCTTGAGGAGAGCCAGCGGACGGAGCGCGTTCGCAAGGTCGAGTGGCGGGGGTGCGGGCATCCGCCACGCGCCCGGCCGCTCGATGGAGATCCCCGAGGTGCCGCACGGTGTGCGCGAGGAGGAGGGCATTTCCCTCCGCGCGGCTGACGTCCACGGCTTCCTCGTAGAGAGGCAGCGCACGTTCGTCTTGCCCGAGGTCACGAACCACATGCGCCAGTGCCTTGAGCGCGCGAATCAGCTCGATGCGTAAGCCCGTTCGCCGACTCGTCGTGATGACCTGGAGCAGTTGTCGTTCCGCATCTCCGTGGCGTCCTTCGCGACGGGCCTGCCATGCAGCCTCGATGCGGCTTTCAGCGGGATTCATGCGGTCCCCTCTTCACGAACGGCTTAACAGGGCACTTCTTAATGGGGTTAGGTGGCTGGCCCACCGGATGGCGGCAGTAGCTTCATCGTCCACGATCGCCAGGCGAAGAATCCAAAATACGCGACCGCAAAGTAACTGTATTCGTACGGGAAGATCGTAAAGAAATCATGACTTCCCACAACCACGATCCACGCATGTACCACGACAGAAACCAGCAAATGCGCTGCGATCAACCCATGCACGACTTTCTCCCACGTACCACGCCATGCGATTTGACCTGCAAAGAGAATCAATCCAACACTGCCGTACGTACCCAACAGAATCAAGGCCCAATCGACCCAAAACGGCATGTACTCCCAGCCGAACGCGAACACCAGCTTGAGGCTCTGCGCCACCGTGCCGCCCGTGTACACAACGGCGACGGCTCGTCCGAAGGTCCGCCGATAGTGTGCTTTGGCCACACGCGCGGTCGCCCGTCTGCGGCTTCCTTCCCGCGGCGAGGCATCGAGCGCTGCGCACATCTCGAATCCGATACTGTCAGCGGTCATATCAAACCTCCAACTTGGACGACATGCACGCATGCCACCAAACGGCCTGGGCATGAGTCGCGGCGCGCCTTGTGCGCCGTCGGCTCCATGCCCTTTTTGGGCAGCTCCTCAGGCGAGCCTTCTTGCAGACTACTCCAACGCTGCCCCGCTAATCCTTATCTCAATGTTCGCCTTGAGGCTTCGAACGCACGTCCAATTTCCATCGTCCTTTCGATTGGTGTAAGTTCGACGCCATGCAGCGTAAACAGTCCTACCTTGGTGCGCTCATCAATGCGAATCAGCTTCGGATCCTGCACTGCTATCTCCACCTCGTCATAAATATCATCGTGGATTCCGTTTCGCCAATCCGATCGTCGGTCTTCCGGCTCCCCGGGAGGTGGCGTGTTGTCGATCTGCGTGACGCCGAGAGTCTTTAGGTAATCGTAGCTCCACTGATCCTCGAAATAGTATTCGCGCAAGTAGTGCACGCGGGCCTTTTCGCCCGACCATCGTCGAGTCAAGGCGTTCGCCACGCGTTCCATGCCGGCGCACAAACCGATGATTCCTTATCAAACGTACGCGCCCGACAGGTGCATTTGTTTGATAGGCCGCTCCGCTGCCCCGCCGGTTACGACCTGCACACGATTGGAGGCTTGTAAAACGGGTCTTGGCCAATGATGCAGCAGCGCGGAATACCGAAGTCACCTTCACGACCCACGACCACACCGAGGCGAGGGGCGCCGGGGGCACCCATAATTTGCGGGTGGTAAAGATCAGTTCGCCCGGCCGCAGTCGGGTGTCAAATGGTAGCTGGCCTTGGCTCGGCCTCGTAGCGGCGCCCTTCCCCGTCCAAGACATAGGCAACAACGAATCGCTCTCGCTGCGGCACTCTCCGAGCTCGACTCGAGAGCCGGAAGACAACCTCGATCACGGTGTCATCGGCGGTTGTCACTGGCATGATGCTTGTCACACTGATGCACCAATCGTCAGAGCACTGAACCTCTCCAAGCGTGACCACCCGTCGGGGAGAAAGCAGCGACGTAACGACCACAATACCCATGTACCCCGCCACTCCGACTCCAAGAGCCGGTTGTGAACAACACAATGATGAATAGGAGATCAAAGGGCGTCACAAGATCACCGTGGACCAGGTGTCTGCGCTTTGTAGCATCTTAATCGCTTGGGCCCCGGTCACCGGACGGCTCAGAAGAGCGGCCTAACGCCCTATAGACTGACCAGCCTATATCCACATGACTGCGACACCCTGCTGCATAACGTCCCCGCTCGGCGGCTGTCTGCGGGAGTGTAAGCTCCAACGACTCGCCAGGTAGTACCTGCCGAATCTTCGCCCGCGAACCTCATTCACGCGCGCGACCCACCGGACTGCAATACGTCGCGGGGCCCCGAGCACTCCGCCAGTGCCACATACCCCGGGTCATGCGCCGTGAGGCCCCCATGAGGTCTCGAGTGACGCCGCGCTCGGTGCCGAGGTATCCACCTATAGGATCCGTTCCCAGCGAGGTGTCCTATGATGAAACGCGCCCTGTGTCTCTCGGCCGTGCTCGCGACCTGGGCAAACGCTGCGCCGGCACAGCTCATCCCGATCCGCACGGTGCCGATATCCCAGGCCCACCAATTCGAGATCTTTCCGTCCCACACGCTCGCCATGGGCGGCGTTTCCATCGCCGTCGAGGACACCCTGCTCGACCCCTTCACGAACCCGGCAAAGGGATCGCGGCTCGGTGCCGCCCGGTTCTTCGGGTCGCCCAGCGTGTACAGCGTCTCGAGCCAGGGGGGCGCGGGACGCACGCTTCCTGTGGGCGCGATGATGCGGACCGGCTCGTGGTACGGTGGGCTCTCGATCGCCCTTCAGGAAGTGGACCTCAGCCAGCGCAACGGTTTTCCCACCATCTTTGCGTGCCCGGCCTGCAACACCGCCGCGATCGACCTCGGCCCCATCGAGCAGTCGCACGGTAACACCTACGTGTTCGCGATGCTGGGCAGAGCGCTGTCCGCCGGACTCTCGCTGGGAGGCAGCGTCCTCTGGTCAGGTCTCCATGCGGTGGATGGCGTCGATCTGCTGTACGCCAACAGCGCACGCATCAAACAGTACGGGGACGCAGTCGATGTGCGGCTCGGAATGCTCAAGGAATGGACGGGAGACCGTTCGCTCGAAGCCATCGTGTTGCACAACCGGTTCGGGATGACGCACGACGTCTTCTACCTCGACAGCTTCTGGGATCCGGGCACACAGCAGTTTTCCCAACGCCCGCGGTTGGAGCGGAACCTCGATCGAACCAGCACCTGGGGACTCCACGTCGAGTACGAACACCCGATCACGGCCACCGGCTGGCGGCTGGGCTGGCTCGCCACCGCCAACCGCATGTCCCACCCCAAGATTCCCAACTACGAGATCATGAACATCCCGCGGGATCCCGGGCACTCCTCGGCGTTCAACGTCGGAGTCGGGATCTCGAGGACACACGAGGCCTCCACGTTCGGCATCGACGTCATCTACGAGCCGATCTTCAGCCACACATGGGCGGACGCCGAGGCACCGATCGAGACGGAGCGCGGGGAAACGATTCCGGCGGGCGGGAAGACCATCGAGAACCAATTCCGTTTCTCGAACGCGCTGTTCCGGATGGGCTTCGGGCAGGAACTGGACATCGGAGATGGCGGTATGGGGGCTGGGCTTCAGTTCGGTCTGATGGTGCGAAGCATCCACTACTGGCTCGACCAGGAGAACCACATCCAGATCTCTGCGCGGAGCCATGAGGAGCGGTGGATGGAATGGACGCCGACCTGGGGCTTCAGCGTTCGCTTCCCTGAGCTGGAGATCCGTTACCGCGGCCGCGTGACGAATGGGACGGGCCGGCCAGGGGTGGCTGGGCCACCGGTCGGTGTCTTGGAGGACTCAGCGGTAGGAAGCAACATCCTCGTGGCGCCGAGCGGCCCGCTGACGTTGGACGAGGTCCGGGTCGTGACGCATCAGATTTCTCTCTCTCTCCCGCTCCGCTGAGCCGGGCTGCCAGGAGATCGACGATGACACGCTTCGCTTCGACGTTGTGCCTGGGTCTCCTCGTGCTCGGCGGCTGCGACGGGAGGATCTCGTCCGCCGAGCCGCCGGAGCCCGCCATCGACGCCGAGCTGAGACGGAACCTGGCAAACTGGGGTGTGATACCGATCGGCCCGATGCCGGCCCAGGATCGGGCGCTGGTGGATCTCGGCCAGGTCCTCTTCTTCGACAAGGTCATGAGCGGCAACAGGGATATCGCGTGCGCGTCGTGCCACCAGCCGGGGGCGTTTCTGGGTGACGGACTGTCCCTAGCCATCGGCACCGGCGGCACCGGTCTCGGTCCGGCACGCACCCTGGGCTCGGGGCGCCAGTTCGTGCCGCGAAGCGCGCCGTCGCTGCTCAACTCCGGGCTGGGCCTGTTCTACCTGTTCTGGGACGGTCGCCTCTCCGGCTTCGGATCAGGACCGTTTCTGGCGCAGCCGGACACGGTCTTCTTATCGGGCCCGAACATCCTGGCCGCGCAAGCGATGCTCCCTGTGCTCGACCGGGTAGAGATGCGCGGCGAGCCCGGCGACACCGACGTGCTCGGAAACCCCAACGAGCTGGCGGAATTCGACGAGAGCCAGCACACGGAGATCTGGCAGGCGGTCATGGAGCGGGTTCTGGCGATTCCCGAGTACGTGGGAATGTTCAATGCCGTGTTTCCGGGCACGCCGGCCAGTCAGCTTCGCTTCGCGCATGCCGCGCGGGCGTTGGCCGCCTTCCAGATGGAAGCGTTCACCAAGACCGACTCTCCGTTCGATCGGTACCTCGACCGGGACGATGCTGCGTTGACGGCGGAGCAAAAGCGTGGCGCGCTGCTCTTCTCCGCCGAGGCCCAGTGCATCACCTGCCACAACGGCCCGTTCCTCGGCGGCCAGGGCTTCGCCAACGTCGGGGCGCCGCAGGTGGGGCCCGGGGTGGGCAAGCGGCTGCCCCTGGACCTGGGACGCGGCGAGATCGACGACTTCGAGTTCTACCGGTTCGCCTTCCGCGTAGCGCCGCTACGCAACGTCGAACTGACGGCGCCGTACATGCATAGCGGGGCGTATCCCACCCTCGAGGCCGTGGTGCGCCACTACAACGACGTGCCAGCGGCTCTGCAGGAGTACGAGGTCTCCCAGCTCGCTCCGGCGCTCCGGGAGTTGTACCACGGGGACGACGCGACGCTCAACTCGCTGCTCCCGACGCTGGACTTTCGATTCGGGGCGCCG
>JBDHDH010000184.1:0-5254 GCA_039591615.1 Gemmatimonadota bacterium
AAACCCTTCACGAGCCCGTCACGGGTCGATTGATAACCTGCCAGGGCGTCATCACTACCCACGGTCACGGCCAGAGCCAGGAGCTCGGCGTCACGAAGGGCGTCGGTGATCCCATGCGCAGTCAGGGGATCTTTGAAGTAGGCCGCGTCACCCACGAGAGCCCACCCAGGTCCTGCCGCGCGTCGTAGAAACCCTGGTACCCCGGGAAACGCTCTCAGCTTACCGGAGATCTCAGATCCGGCGACTCGTTCTGCCAACATCGGTGAGACATCGTTCAGCACGTCGCAATACAATGCTTCCAGCCCTTCCTTTCGGTTGTTCTCGAAGCGCGCTGGCGGGAGCGATGCGAACACACACGTATCGCCGTCGTTCGTCGGGATAGACCCGACGGCCGCGCCGATGTTGTAGAACCAGTGAAAGCCTTCCAGCCCGAGGTTATGGCGATAGCTATAGATGGACGCAGTGGCGTGAGCCGCGGTGCGCTCGGACTCGGCCTCCACAATGCGCGCAACACGCGAGCGAAGACCGTCGGCTCCAATGACCACGTCGGCGGCCACATCGATCTCTTGCCTGTCCGCATCGGCGATTCTTGCACCACACACGCGACCATCGCGGGTGCGAAGAAGATCGACGACGGAGTGACCGAGAACGACCTCGGCGCCGGCTGCCTCGGCGGCGTCGAGGAGCACCGAGTCGAGGACAGTGCGACGCGGTGCGTACAGACCGTCCACCCCATCCCGCTCCTTGATACGGACTTCAATAGCCTCGTCACCGTAATGGAAGGTGGTCGTTCGTATCGTGGGCGTCCCGGCTTCCCGGATGGCGTCGAGGACGCCCCAGCGGTGCAGTTGCAGCACGGCTCCGCGCATGAGCGCGTGCGTCGACAACGTGTCGCTGCCGCGTCGCATGGGGTCCGCCACGAGGACGCGCAACCCCTGTCGGGCCAGGAGCATCGCCGTGGACGCGCCCGCGCAACGTGCACCGGCGATGACGACGTCGTAGCGATTCTGCTTGATCGGTGAGTGCCGGTTGGATGACATGGGACGGATCATGCGACGCTCCGCAGCGTGGGCATTTCGTAGCGGGCGCTCGGGACGATGGTCAGCCCGTCGAGGTGCGCCGCCAAGTGCGCGCTCAGATCACGGGCATCGTCGGCGGCGCCGTCGATGAGACTCGACTTGCGACGACGCAGAAACGGAATGCCCATCAGGTACATGCCCGGTGACTCCACGACACCACCGTCATGCCGGAGACGGCTCTTACGATCGAAGACCGGTACGTCGAGCCAGGAGTAATCGGGTCGGAACCCGGTGGCCCAGATGATCGTCTTGATCTCGCCGCTCGTGAGGTCTGCACCGAGCGGCGGCGACGGCTCGATCCGGGTGGGGTCAAAGCGGTGCGGTGGATCGACTTCGCCTTCTCCCATGTTTGCGGCCACCCATCCGTCGATCCTGTCGAGCAACCGGTTCATCTTGAGGTCCGCCATCTGGCACAGGCTTCGGAGCGATCCCGAGAACTGCGCCTTGCCGTCGGCGATCCCGGCAAGACGACCCACGAGCTTCACGCCGATGTCCGTGAGCGAGTTGAGATCGACGTTGCGACGGTCGTCGGAGCCCGCGAGCTGCAGCGACGGGACGTTGCGAACCCGCTCGATGCTGCCGACATCGGTGTAGAACTCGTCGAGCACCCCGGCGGCGTCCATCCACCACTTGATATCTCGGCCCCGGTAGACACGGGGTACCCGGACGTGTTCGCCCAAGGAGAGCGTGACGGATCGGCCCGAGCGGTGGATCTCCTCGGCGATCTGGGTGCCGCTCGCCGATGCCCCCACCACGAGTACGCCCCCCCGCTCGATCTGGTCCGGATTGCGGTACTGTAGCGGCGTGAGCGTCGTGATGGACGATGGCAGCGCTGCCGCGACGGCCGGGACCTTGGCGACGTTGCAAGCTCCGGTTGCGAGGACGACGGTCCGACACCGCCAGTTACCCTGGTTGGAGGCCACCTCGTAGCCATCGTCGATGCGCCGTACCGAAGTCACGGCGCTGTTGGTGCGCACCGGAGCCGAGATCACTTCGGTGTACCGCTCGATGAAATCGATCGTCTCCGGCCTCGTTCGGCAGCCGTCGGGATCGTCGCCCACGTACTCGTAGCCGGGGAGCCGGCTCTGCCAGTTGGGTGTCAAGAGACGCAGCGAGTCCCACCGCTCGGTCTTCCATGAGTTTGCCACCTCGCCCCGCTCGAGGACCACATGGTCGATCGAACGATCGGCGAGGCAGCGGCTCATGGCCAACCCGGCATGTCCAGCCCCGATGACTACCGTCGTAGTACGCATGGATCTCGTCCTTTCATCTCGATTGCGCGGTCAGTTGACCTCGACGGAGACGTTCGTGGGGTTCGTGATGACATCGAAGACGGCAGAGCGCTTTTGTGACTGGGCGACGACCGCCTTGATCTCATCTGGCGTGGCGTCGGCATCGATATCGTACGTTATCTTGATGGCGTTGAACCCATTCCGTACGTCGCTGTCGATGCCGAGGATTCCCTGGAGGTCCATCGCACCCTCGAGGGTCGCCGTGACGGAGCGAAGCTGAATCTGGCGATTCTGCGCCACCGAGGCGATGCCGGCGGTGAGGCAACTGGCCAAGGCGGCCAGCACGATCTCGACTGGCGTCGCCCCGTTGTCCTCCGACGCGAATACCTCAGGATGGTCGGCGTCGAAGGTGAACCGGCTGCGGTGCTGCTGCTCCTCGCCGAGCCCGAAGAACCCCTCCACAGTGGAGCGACTGTGGGTGCCCTTCACCCACTCATTCTTCGCCCGCCACGTGAACTGGGCAGCCTCGGGAGCCTGAGACAGCGCCTCGCGTGCACCCAGCAGGGCCTCGACGTTCACGCCATTATCGGTGGTGCTGTTGGTTGTGCTCATGACTTCCTCTCCTCCGTCACAGGTTGTGACTGCGTGCCCGCCGGGGGCAGTTGGGAACGGTAGGCGGATTCGAGACGAATCATGCCTGTACTGGAGTAAGGCGCAGAAAGAGCGGGTTTGGGGTCATCCGGCGCGGTGAGGCCTCAGACCCGCAGGAAGGACGATGCGCGAGACTTGCCCGCCCGGCGCCGCGAAGTGACGGATTGGGAAGCCGAGGATCCACCTACTGGGTTTGAAAATGGAGCGGGTCCCTGAGATTCTGTAACCCCCGGTAGTAATAAAGCGGCGTGGGTCGGTTGTGCTTGAACCGCAGGCTCTTGAGGAACGCGATTTCGCCCTCGGTCGCCGTACCGCTGAGGGAGGGATCGGCCAGGAATTCGGTAAGCCCCGGCTCTTCTCCCACTGGCTCTTCGGGTTCCCATTCGACAAACGCGAATCTCTTCACATGGCCAGAGGCCACGCTGGGGTTCAAAACAATCTCCAGACCAAACGTCGCGAGGTCGATGTCCCAGGACTCAATCAGCGGATCCCAGAACGAGACGCAGTTCTCAGCCGACACGTCGAAGATGTCGGTATCAAGAAACTCGAGCACGATCACGCGCATCTCTTCAAAGCTGCGGCCGCTGAGTTGCGCCACCGTGCGGAGCCAGGGTTCGTTTTCCAATTCGTCTTTGGCCACGCCCTTGACGACATCCAGCAGCGTCTGGGTGACCAGGCGCTCGAGCTCACCGAAGGGCCGCTGCTCAAAAATCGCGCGAACGTGTTGTTCGTTCTCGGCATTGCATTTGCGCAGGATCAGCTCGCGGACTTCGTGAAACAAGGGTACGGGCTCGTCCTCCAGTGCTCGCTTCAGTTCTTCCTTCCGCTGGAGATCCGCCAGCCTCGCCAGCTCCCCGTTCGGGAGCTTCAAGAACTTATCCATCTTGTCATAAATGTCCGTGCGGCTCGGCGCGGGGGGCGGTTTTCTCCGCGTCAGTAACTGGGAGATGTAGGACTCCGTCACTTGGGCGGCGTGGGCGAGATCTTGTTGCGCCGACCCCAATTCCTCCAGCCGGCGCCGGATCACAAACGGAACATCCACGGGGATCCCTCCTATAGGTCGATCCAGCCGATTAATCTCTCAAGTACATGAACTTCTGCTAGCAACTAAGATAAGGCCAGTTGGTGTACTTGACAAGTTAAGTACATTATTGTAGCTTATGACTCGTAGAGCAACAGATGATGAACTATCAATAGTTAATCGACAAGGAGAACCGACATGTTCGGTACCACACAGAGGGACCTAATGCTGGACCTGCTTTACCAGCTGGAGCGCCGGACCGGCCGGATCTCCAACGAGTTCCGCGGATTTGAGAGGCCCGTACCAGAAGCCGCTACGGCTGCCTGGCTGCCGCTCGTGGACATCTTCGAGGAACCCGATGTCATCCGCCTGGTGGCGGAGGTGCCTGGGGTGAAACCCGAGGACGTGTCGATCTCGGTGGAGGACAACCTGCTGACGATCAAGGGCACGAAGGAGCAGGCGGTGGAGGAAAAGGCCGAGCACGTTCATGGCTACGAACGGACCTATGGTGCCTTCGAGCGGACGTTCAGGCTGTCGGCCTCGATCGATCCCAAGTACATCAAGGCGACCTACAACCTCGGCATGCTTACGATCACGCTGCCGAAGGCAGAGACGGCCAAGCCCCATCTGATCAAGGTGGAGGTCACGCCTGAGAAGGCGTTGTTGAACGCCTGACCTGTTCAGAGGAGGAGGGCGGCATGGTGTCCGCCCTCTTTCTGGTCCGGAGGAACCTATACGCCTACGGAGTACGCACACATTATGGAAGGCCTGCTCACACACGTCGCCTCAACCGACTGTTTCATCACTCAGCCCCATCCAGCGCCGGAGTGCGGAGTCGTCACGGCCTGGTGGCGGTGCCAAGAGGCGGACACGGCCATGCGCCGGCAGCACGAGGACGAGCAGCGGGAGCGGCGGTAAAGATCCAGGAGCGAGTACAGCGTCAACCCACCCTCTCACAGGCTGCCGGCCTCGGCGACCGTTGGCGATCGGCCAGGCGGATGTGACCTTGGGGTGGCGACAGCAGGCGATCGTCGCCCGGGTAATTATCGGGCTCTCGGATATGCATGGCGGATAGGCAGTGACCGAGAAAGAGGCCGCGCCCTGAGAGCCGGGTGCACGGCAGCACCAGCGTGCTAGCCGGTCGTCGTGCCCCCCACCCTCATCCCCACGATCCGCGCCCGCTGGCTCGCGCCACCGATCGGGACCGCGATGTACTGCGTGCCGTTGGCCTCGTAGGTCACGAAGCCCCCGCTCGCGTTGCCGGGAAGGGG
>JBDHDH010000185.1:0-5089 GCA_039591615.1 Gemmatimonadota bacterium
GGTTCATCGCGGATGTAGTTGCAATCGGCCGGGGAACGCGCCTTTGATCTTGAGGATGAAGTACTCGTCGTCGCGGAACCCGTAGGCCTGGCGTTTGATCACCTTGATCTTGTTGTGCATGCCTTCGAGCTGGCCGGTGTGGATTCGATAGCGAGTATGTGCCACGATCCCCTCTTCATAGGGACGCAGGTTCTTCGCGAAGAGGAGGAGCGGCCCGATCCCGCTCGCCTCGGCCAGCGCGCACCACTGGCGGAAAGCTCGCCGCGCCCAACCCGGGTGGCGGTAATCCCAGATCCGCTTCAGCTGGTCCTTGAGGATGTAGACCGTGCTCAGGCGCTCGTTGGCGGCGAGCAGCTCGGCAAGCTGGACGCGCTCATCCCCACTCAGGTTCTCCTCGTTCTTCAGGAGCAGATAGCGACTGCCCTTGACCAGGCGGCGACCGCTTTCGGTCTTCATCTGCTTGGACTCGTCCACCCGCACGCGGTCAATCACCTCGCGGCTGTACTTGGCGGCGAGGTGGAAGAGGTCGTAGATGAGCACGGCGTGCGGGCAGGCCTCCTCGGCCGGTTCCCGGTAGGCCGGGGCCATGTCAGTGGCGATCGCCTCAATGGAAGCCCGCTGGTCGGAGGAGAGCTCGTTGAAGAACGAGAGCAGCGTGGCCTTGCTTCGTCCCTGCCCGATCCAAATGATGCGGCCCGTCTCGAGATCGAGCACGCTGGTCATGTAGCGGTGGCCTTTGTGCACGCTGATCTCATCGACGGCCAAGATGCGGAGGTTGTCGTAGGACGGGGTGCCCACCTCCCGAAGGAGGCGGCGCTTGTCGATCTCCTTGACGGCGTGCCAGGAGAGGCCAAAGTGCTCGGCCACGTGCTGAATGGGCAGCACCCGACAGAGGTCGGCGACCGCCACCTCGAGCCGGAGCGTAGCGCGCCGGTAGGGGGCCAGGAAATCGTGAGCTTCGATGCGAATGCCGCAGGCGGGACAGCGAATTTTGCGCTGCGGCACGAGGAGCTCGACCCGCGTGTGGGCGAGGCCGAGATCGCGCACCCGTCGTATCCCATAGCTGTGCACCGGAGTGGCGGAACTGCCGCAGGCCGAGCAGCGCGGGAGCGCAGCAGGAGCCGGGGCGAAGCGGATGCGGCTCCACGTCCACTCGCCTACCGTCTCAAGCGTCTGAGCGACCGGAAGCACTCGCGCAAACGGGAAATAGGGCGCTATACTGGGGGCGGACACCGCGTCCTCCTGGTGGAGCGTGAATGGTCGTGCAGCCACCTCCATTCTGCTCGGGCCCGGGGCCGGTGTCCATTCTTATGCCTCTAACTGCAACCAGATCGACGAAGAACCTTTTTAAGTACTCAACGCGGCCGCCCATGGCTAACATGGGCATACGATCTGGCCCGCCAACCCCCACCGCACAGGCCGTGGGCGGCCCGGGACCCCGCTCGCCCGCTGACCCCCCGAGGTTTAGTCCGGTTGGCGATGCGCGCCCCCGCTCCGACTCATCGCGTCGTCTGCACCGGAGCGGCTCAGGAGAATCGCGCTTGGTGGGAGAAGGTGGCCGCCGCCGCCCCGACACCGGCGCCCGAAGCGGTCGGGACCACCTTCCAGAACGCCGCCTTCGCGGCTTCCCAGTCGGCCAACACCTTCCGCGCGTGGGCGCTTCGGGTAAGCCGAAGGTGCTTGGCTATCAGCGCCCGGAGCTCGCCGAGATCTTCAGCGGAGCAGGGGAGCCATGAGACGTGTGCGGGATTGACTCGGTCGGGGAAGCTCCCGTCACGGTCGAAGACATAGGCGGTTCCTCCGGTCATGCCGGCGCCGAAGTTGCCTCCGGTCGCGCCCAGCACGACGACGCTTCCGCCGGTCATGTACTCGCAGCAATGCTCGCCCGCACCCTCCACGACGGCCACCGGTGCTCAACACGATGACCCGTCTCGGGATGCCCGACAGCTACCGAGCGGGGTGATTCTCTCGAGGGGAACGGGGGGACCTGGGCTCAGTTCCGAGCCATGCAACAACGCCCCCGAGCTGCCCCCTGGGGGCGATCGGCGACGTGCGCGCCTAGTACCCCTTCTGGCTCTCCTGAGGGCGATCAAGGAGTCTCAGTCGAGGAATCGGTCAACAATCCCACGGTTGTTCCCGGAATCGGACGAAGAATCGGTCGACACCCGCCTGTCCTCATTTGCTTTCGCCCGATTCGACCGCCTCGGCGCCGCTTTCTTAGAGGCGGGGTCTTGGCCTTTGGACTCCCGTGGCCCTAGCAGGCCCGCCGCCGCATGGACGCCCTCTGCCAGGACGCCTGCCCGACGACGAGACCAGCGTCACATACCACCACAGTCGAGTCCATGCCACTGCAACCTTTGGTCACGTCGAGCCGTCAATATCAATATAGGAAAGCGGTGCGACCCGACGACTGGAGACCCTGTATGCCTTCCCCAACGCGTGCCCTGATGCTTGCTCTCCTGCTCTCCGCCTGCCTACCGCCCCTCGTGAACGACACCCTTGCGCAGACTGAGGGGAGAGTCGTCCGGGCGCTCGAGCGGCCGGTCGCCAAACCGGTGGTTCCATCGCCCGGCTACAACCGAGCCCTGATGAACGGGACCCGCACCGCGCAGGGTGCGCCGGGCCCGAACTACTGGCAGCAGTCGGCGCACTACACCATCGCCGCCCGGCTCGACGTCGCCGAGAAGCGACTCGAGGGCACGACGCGCATCCTGTACCGCAACGCCTCGCCGGACACGTTGCCGCGGTTGGTCGTGCAGCTGATTCAGAATTTCCATCGCGACGACGTGCCGCGCATCCGTGCGGCCGAGATCACCGGTGGCTACGCCATCTCGCGCGTCGCGGCCGAGGGGCAGTCGCTCGATGAGGTGCAGAGTTCGAGCAGCACGGGCTACCGGATCCGTGGCACGAATCTGTTCATCGTCCCATCGGCCCCGCTGGCGCCGCGCAACTCGGTAGTGTTGGAGTTCGAGTGGAGCTTCAAGATCCCCGAGTCCGGAGCCAGCGGACGCATGGGCTGGAACAGCGACGACTTCTTCTTCCTGGCGTATTGGTACCCGCAGATGGCGGTGTACGATGACGTGGTCGGCTGGCACACGGATCCCTTCCTGGGACAGGCCGAGTTCTACGCGGGGTTCGCCGAGTACGACGTGACGCTCGACGTGCCCGAGGGCTGGCTGGTGCAGGGCACAGGCCGCCTGCTCAACGAGCGCGAGGTGTTGCCGGATCCGATCCTCCGGCGTCTCCGTCAGGCCGAGGCAAGCGACACGGTCGTGCACGTCATCACGCAGGAGGATTTCGGTGCGGGGTCCGCCACGCGTCAGAGTGCGGACGGCCGGCTGCGTTGGCACTTCGTCGCGGACTCGGTGCGCGATGTGGCGTACTCGATCACCAGTGCCTCGGTGTGGGACGTGGTGCGCACGGACGTGGGCGATCGGGACGGCGACGGCCGGCCGGAGTACGCTCGGGCCGAGGCCATCTACCGGCCCGCGTATGAGCGGTGGCGTCAGGTCGCCCGCTACGCGCAGCACAGCATCGACTTCCTGTCGCGGCACACGGGCCTGCCGTACCCCTACCCGCACGCGACGGCGGTCGAAGGTGCCGGGATCATCGGCGGTGGGATGGAATACCCGATGATGACGATGATCGGCGGCTACGACTCGCGGAGCGACTCGTCGATGTACGCAGTGACCGCCCATGAGCTGGCGCACAACTGGTTCCCCATGATCGTCTCGATCGACGAGCGGCGCCGCGCGTGGATGGACGAGGGGACCACCAGTTTCAACGATGACGCCGCCTCGGCCGACTTCTTTCCGGGCTATGACGCGGAGCCGTTCGAGTTCGCGGGCTATACGCGCCGGGCGAACACGGGACACGAGGGCGCGCTGATGCGGTACTCGGACCACCTGGACACTCCCAGCCACTACGGCGTCCACGGCTACAACAAGCCCGCGTCGCTGCTCATCACCCTGCGGGGCCTGCTCGGTGCCGAGACGTTCTTCCGTGCCTACCGGGGCTACGTGCGGACCTGGGCGTTCAAGCACCCCAAGCCGTGGGACTTCTTCAACTACTTCAACACCGCCACGGGCCGGGACCTCTCGTGGTTCTGGCGGAGCTGGTACTACGAGACCTGGGCGCTAGACCAGACGATCGCGAGCGTCACACCGCGGTACGGCGGCACCGAGATCGTGGTGTACGATCGCGGTGACGTGCCGATGCCGGCGCGGCTCACCATCACGTCGGCGAGCGGGGATACCCTGCACCGCGAGATCCCGGTGTCGACCTGGCTAAGTGGGACGCGAACGGCCACCGTCACGGTGCCGGGCTCGATCGCCGTGACACAGGTGGAGATCGACGCCGAACGCGAGTTCCCGGACGTGATGCGCAAGAACAACTTCTGGGCGGCGGAGGCCGACGCGCTCGCCGCGTCGTTGGCGCCGGCCGTGCGTGTCGACCTGGTTCGGAAGCGGACCGAGTTGCTGGAGCAAGGCTATCAACCGGAGGGCGAGCTGCTAAGCGGCTCCATCGCCCGCCGGAAGAGCGAGTATCACACCCTGACGCTGGAGGGTGGCGTGCGGTACGCGATCCTGGGCGTATGCGACGACGAGTGCTACGACATCGATCTGGTCCTCACGGACCCCGCGGACTCAACGGTGGCCGAGGACGTGCAGCCGGACGACACGCCGGTACTCGAGTTCACGGCTCCCGTGACCGGCCGGTACCGGCTCGAGGCCGTCATGTTCAATTGTCGCGCGAATAGCTGCGCCTGGGGCACCCAGATCTTTCGGCGCTAGGCGGTGCTGATCGACAGCAATCCAGTCACATGCCAGCCACGTGCGCGATCCCGATCACGCCGGACGCGACGCGCGCGCCTCGACCCGCGAGCTGTGGTCCTTCTGGGCGCTCGACACGCCGTCGAGGAATCCTGGCGCGTTTCAGACGGAAATGGGTGACCACGCCGCGGTGGCCACTGGTCCGCGGGCCGCTTCTTGCGCGCACGGCGACACCAGTTGCATGATCAATGCTATCCCCTCACTCGTGAGACTCGGATCATGCGCCTCCCTGCTCTTTTCTGTTCCTTTCTGCTCCT
>JBDHDH010000186.1:0-5770 GCA_039591615.1 Gemmatimonadota bacterium
CTTGCGGCGTATGGGCCGTGAACGGCGGATCGCCACCCAGCATTTCGTACAGCACGCACCCCAGCGAGTAGATGTCGCTGCGCGCGTCCACCTGCCTGGCGCCGCTCGCTTGTTCAGGGCTCATGTACTCCGGCGTCCCCATCGACAAGCCGGTTTCGGTCAACCTGTTGCCACCCGCCGCACTCAGTGCCAGGGCAATCCCGAAATCCGCCACCATCGCTTCGCCGGCGTGGAGCAGGATGTTCTCGGGTTTGATATCCCGGTGGATCACGCCCTGCCGATGGGCGTAGTCGAGCGCGGAGGTTACCTGCTGGCTCAGCAGGAGCGCGTCGTCGATCGAGAGCTGCGTCTCACGGGTGAGCTTCTGCCGCAGCGATTCGCCTTCCACATAGGGCATGACATAGTAGAGGACGTTATCGGCCTCGCCGGAATCGAGCAGCGGAAGGATGTGCGGGTGATTGAGCCGAGCCGTGAGCTTGATCTCGCGCAAGAAGCGCTCGGGCCCTAAGACAGCGACCAATTCCGGCCGCAGCACCTTGACCGCCACCTGGCGCTCGTGCCTCAGATCCTCGGCGAGATACACCGTCGCCATCCCACCGCGGCCGATCTCGCGATCGATGCGGTAGCGGTCGGCCAAAGCGGCCTTCAGGCGGTCCAGTTGCTCGGGTTGATGAGGCACGGCGTAGGGCTCCATGCGGGAGCACCTCAAAGATGTGGCGATTGGATGGCGAGGGCTAGCACATGGGGCAGACTCGCGCACGCTATCACGCCATAAGGAAAACCATCGCCCCTTGTCGGCGTGTCGCGCCGGGCGACTCCCTAGGGCGCCCCCATGCGTGATGCGCCTGCCGCCGCCGTCCCACCTCCCTCAATCCTTTGTCGGAACCTGGCAGCCTAGCTTCTTACCAGCACCTCCCTCATGTTAGTGGCCCCGCGATCTACTGCGTACAGGCCGATCTCAGGAGGGCCCGCTATGAAACGCCCTACACTATTTGCCCTGACGGCTGATTGGGGTCCAAACCGACGACACGCGCGCCGCATCTGTTAAAGCCAGGAAATCGCCATGCAAGTACAAGATATCCTCCGTGACTCCCTGAGCGCGTTCCTCCGCGGAATCGGAGAGTTCCTTCCCAACATTTTGGCGGCCCTCGTCATCCCGATTGTCGGGTGGATCGTGGCCAAGGCTGTGAGGTCCTTGGCCGTGCGAGGGCTCAAGCTTGTCAGGGTTCCAGCGCTCACCGAACAAGGCGGGATCGATGCCTTCTTGGCGAAGGGTGCCGTCACTCGCGACCCTGGGAGTCATGCCTGGCATCGGGACCGGAACAACCGCATCATGAGTTCGTCTGGCGGTCTGCACGTTCGTAGATCGTGAAGAGGCGAAGAGCCGTGTCGAGTATCACGACCCGGTTTATCACACCTGCCTCCCAACGATCCTGAGTCGGCTCTGGCAGGTCGGCTACGATGTGGCTCCTTCCCACGTTCTCTTTGGTCTCATCCGCCGCAGCCCGGGTGTATTACCGACTGACCGTGACCGGAGAACGGATCCCGTGCAACGGGCCAGCCCTGCTCGTCGCCAATCACCCCAACTCGCTGCTCGATCCTGTCTTGGTCTCAGCCGCGGCGCGTCGCCCGGTGCGGTTTCTCGCCAAAGCCCCCCTATTTTCGGATCCCAAAGTCGGCTGGCTGGTCCGAGGAGCCGGCGCTATCCCCGTCTATCGCCGAGTCGATGATCCAACGCTCACCGGTCAAAACGTCGACATGTTCCGCGCTGTCTACGAGGAACTCTCAGAGGGAGCGGCCATCGGGATCTTTCCTGAAGGGGAGAGTCACAGCGAACCCTCACTGGTGGCTCTGAAGACCGGTGCGGCGCGGATCGCGCTCGGCACGTTTGCCCTGCACCGGCAGACCTTTCCCATCATACCGGTCGGTCTTGTCCTGCGGCAGAAAGACCGGTTTCGTTCGAGGGCGGCGGTCGTACTCGGTCAACCGATTGGGTGGGATGATCTCGCGCCCCGGGGCACGCAAGATCGCGAGACGGTGCGCACGCTAACCGATCGCATCGAGACAGGGCTCCGCCAGGTCACGGTCAACCTGGAGCGGTGGGAAGACGAACCGCTGGTCGAGTGCGCAGAGTCGATCTGGCGCGCGGAATGGGACACCGACCACGATCCGGCGAGCCGCGTCTTCCGACTCGAAGTTACCACGAGGATTCTCGCCAAACTGCGACGTGCGCCAGATCCCCACTGGGCGTCCCTGGTCAGTGACGTGGCGGCATATGGTCAGCGGCTCGGGCGACTCGGCCTGAAGCCAGGCCACCTAGGAGTGGATGTCCGTTTCCAGGCGAGCATTCCCTGGGTGGCACGCCGACTCTTTCTCGTCGCGTTGCCGGCCATTCTGCTCGCCGTCGTCGGATTCATCCTGTTTTGGCTGCCGTACACCCTGACCGACCTCGTATCCGCGGCGTCCCGACGCGCGCTCGACCAACGGTCTACCTACAAGCTCCTGATCGGGATCTCGCTGTACGGGTTCTGGGTCCTTTTCCTTGCCGCGGCGACGGCGTGGATGTGGAACCCGCTGGCGGGGGTTGGCGCGCTCGCCGTTATCCCCTTTGTCGGCCTCGCAGGACTCAGGATTCGTGAGGGGTGGCGTGGTGCCTGGAGCGACGCGAGACGGTTTCTCCTGCTACGCTCCCGTCGGCGGCTTCTCGAGAGCCTGAGGGTGAAGCAGAAGGAGCTTGCGGTTCGGCTGAAAGCGCTCTACGACGCCTGGGAGCAGACGGCCCCGAACTGACACTCTCAGGTTGCAGCTCCGACCCTGGGGTCCGTGACCCGCTGCAGCAGAACCAGGCCCACAAGGAAGAACGCACCGATCGCCAGCACGGCAACGCGCTGGTTTCCACCGAGTGCGATCGAGACCTGCCCAAAGACGAACGGCCCGAGCACCGACGACGACTTGCCGCAGAAGGCGTAGAAGCCGAACATCTCCGCCTCTTTTCCTTTCGGAATAAGAGCGGCCATCATGCTGCGACTGGCCGCCTGCACGACACCCAATCCTGTCCCTGCCAAGACCGCCATCATGAAGAACGCGGTCTTCGACTCGATGAAGTACGCCGCGATGACGATCGCGGTCCACAGGACGAGGGTCAGCGTGATGACCCGTTTCGGCCCCCAGGTATCCGTCGGTTTGGCGAGCGCAAAGGCGCCCAGCAGGGCCGACACCTGGACGACCAGGAAGAGATAGATCAACTCCTGCTGTGCGAACCCGAGAGTCTCCGCCGCGAACAGGCTGGCGAACACGATCACGGTCAGCACGCCGTCGATGTAGAAGAAGAAGGCGAGCAAGAACCGCCGCAGCTCACGGTGCTGGAGCACCTCGCCGACGATGCGTCTGAATCCCGTGAGCCCGTCGATGGTGGCCTGTAGGACCGTGCGTTCTCCGGGAGGATCCTTCGGCAGGAAGAGAAACGTGGGTATGGAAAAGAGAGCGAAGAACACCGCAACGGAGAGCCAGGTGAGGTCGAACTGCTCCCGGGTTACCAGCGGTAGAGCGATCAGGAGGCCGGCAATGGATCCGGCGTAGCCGACCCCGAACCCCAATCCCGAAACGAAGCCCTGCCGCTCAGGCGGTGCCAGATCCGGCAGGTAGGCATTGTAGTACACCAACGCCCCCTCGAATCCGATATTCGCCACCACGCCGAGAACGAAACCCCAGAGAATCATCCCTGGCTCGATGGTGACAAACAACGCGACGGCGGCGACACAGACGTAGGTGTATAGGAGCAGCATCTTTTTCCGGATCCCGCCCCAGTCGGCGATGGCCCCGAGAAGCGGCGACGACATCGCCACGAAGAGCACGGATACCGAGATGACGCGTCCCCACCACAGGTCTCCCAGCCCCTCCTCGTTTCCCACGATCGCGCGCGCGTAGTACACGCCGAAAACCGTCGCCGTGATTACCGCCGGATAGACGGAGTTGGCGAAGTCATACAGCGCCCAAGCAGCGATGCGTTTGCGGTTCATTGGGATCGCCTAGTTGTCACAGGGGCTTGGCCCTGAATATGCGGGCAGGACGCGGCAGAGACCAGAAGATCGTCCTGAAAGCGGTCATTCTGTGCCTGTATCACCGCCTTTCAATTTTGTGCGTACCGCTCGCCTGGCTGCTGACCCCAGTTGTGACAGATCTCGTGACAAGACAAACCAGAAGAGGCAAGTGGCGGAGAGATCCTGCAGCGAAAGACTCTGCACGGGAGGTACTTGCAGCCGATGGGCCCTGAAGGATTCGTCGCGCAGCGGACGCGAGTGGGGTGGCGGGGTTGAGTGGACGTCCACCTCCGACCGACGGATTATGAGACGGCGCTTTACGCTCGCGGGCGCGTGTGGGCGTCAATTCTTCAGCGATTTACGCTCGTGGGCGTCCATGGGTGTCGTTACAACGATTGTTACAACCGCGAAGGCCGAGGGAAACCCCTCAGTTCCCAACCTTCGCCTTCAACTCCTCGAACCAGTTCTCGACGTAGATCAACTCCCCAGGCGCGTTCGCGCCGAGTTCCCGGATCATCACGAACCGGCGGTCGTCCGGTGTAACATCGTACTGCGGGCGATTGATCGCCCCGCGGTAGCCCGCCACCGAAAAAAGCGGACGGGGGACGCCTGGCGTGAAGATCGGTCCTGGTGGCACCTCAACAACCACCAGCATGCCCGCGCTCTTGAAGAACAGCTCCCGGCCGCTGTGCGCCCACCGTGGTTCCGTGCCGCCGTCGCGCGAGACGAGTCGCTTCGCTTGTGCGTCGGGAAACGACACGACATAGACCTCAAAGCGCCCTGTTTCGTCGGACGAGTACGCGAGCCAGTGGCTGTCAGGTGAGAGTGCAACCTGGGTGGAGGTGCTCCTGTCGGCCACCACCGGGACGAGTGTCGTGTCGCCGTCGAGGCGTCGCGCTCGAATGTTCGAATCGCCCCCCGTTTCATCCGCCCGGAGGACTTGCCACCGGCCGTCAAGTGAGTGCTCGATTTCCCACACGCCGAAATCGTGATTCAGGATTAGCTCTGCCGGCGCAGTGCCATCCGCTCGGCTCAGGTACACATCGAAGTCGTCCTGGCTACTGACATCCTGGTTCGAGATGTAGGCAACCGACCGGCCGTCGGGCATCCACGTCGGTCTCCAGTTCACCGATCCCTCGTTCGTGAGCCTCTGCCTGCCACCATCGGATCGTCTGATCCAGAGATGTATCGACTCCTCCTGGAGACTCACTGCCAGCGCCTCCCCGTCCGGCGATAAGGCCGGGTACTCGAAGCGCCCTTGCCATTCCGGGTCGACCGGCTGGGCCGCACCGTCACGCGTCACCCAGACGAGTTCGGCTGGCGTTCGGCTGCTGGCGTAAGTGGAATAGAGGACCGCGCCGGACGCGGACAGCGTGAACGCCGTTGGCGCGACGTCGTCAATCACCGGGACGGCTCCTCCGCGAAGCGTCAGCCGATCCGGATCGAACGGCGCCGCGTACAGGCCCCCGGCCCGGTCCGTGTACAGCAGGTGTCCGGTGTGCGCGTACCAGGCGCCGGCCGCGTCGTCGAACAACAAACGCGCGCTGTCTGCGGCCACAGTTGCCCGGACATGCCGTGTACAGGAACCCGTGGCTGCCGGGCAATGGCCACAGCGTCGCCGTGTTGAGCCGCCGCTCGGTACCTACCTTTTGAATCACCTCACTGGTGCCGCCGTCGGCGGAAACCCGTCGCAGATCCACCTGATCGTCGACATAGATGATCGTCTCGTC
>JBDHDH010000187.1:0-4940 GCA_039591615.1 Gemmatimonadota bacterium
GGTGCGGCGGGTGTGCCCGCTTGGACCACCCCGAAATCGAGATCGTTCACGCCGGCCGCCGTGAGCGGCGCGAAACCCTGGACAAATGCCAGCACCTGAATGGACGCCTGGGCCGACGTTTGGGCTGCCGCGGGACTAGCCAGCACGCCGGCGAACGCAACGAGGCCGACGACCGCTGATCCGGTCTTGAGCCCATGGAAACGACTCATCCTTCCCCCCTTTACCTTATTGCTATTGCTCGTGACTCCGCGTCGAGCCCTTTCGTGCGCTCGACGAGCTACCACTTGGGGGTCCGCAAGCATCACGCCAGGTGAAGGGGGTACCGGGAGGGCAGACAATCCATGGCCACGAGCCGAGTTACAGGCTCGGGGCGGCGCGCAGAATTCAGCGGGTCACGAGGTATGGCGAACGCGCCACACCCCACGGCCTCCGGCGCTGGGGCGGCGAGTCACCCCGCTGCATCACAAGGTGCCTCGTGAGCCCTGTCAACCCCTCCGATTCGGCACCGAGCCAACGTCACCCCGGGACCGCGGGCGCAAGCGGCTGCAGAGCCTTGCACGATCTCGACGGAGCGGAGCGATGGATCGGGCCACGGACCTCATGCCGCGATGCCAGCGCCCGCCGGATCCACGAAGCCACCCGCTCCTGGATTTCGGATCAGGCGTGAAGAGGCTTGGCACGTGCGTGGCACGCCGACCTCTTCGCCGGCGTTTTCGGCAAGGGGCATACCGTTCGCTTGACGAGACGACCGGCTGTGCGGGGATGAGCTCACGCGCACCACCACCCGACGAGGCGGGGTTGGGAACGCGGACGCATCGATAACCCGATATTGCGCATTCCCCCTTCGACATACAGCATTCTCAGTTCCACATTCGGCATTCTGAGGTTCTACCCTTACCTCTGCCCCTTCACCAGGATCTGATAGCCGACCAGCACGTTGAGAGTGGTCCACGCCAGGACTCCCGCGACTCCGATCCATTTCAGTGCAACTGTCAGGATGTCCATCGTTCGCTCCATTGGCTCGACTGGGTGGATTTACCGTTTGCGACTGAATGCAAGTTACCGGCTGGCCGACAACCTCCAGGCAACCGCTCCTTGCTCCCGATCAATTCCGAGCGTGAGACATGTCACCTTTCGCCTTTCAGCGTGACCGCGGTCACGTCGAGAGCGAGACCCGGGCTGCGTGATCTCCTCTTGCGCGCCCTGGCCTTGAGTTTTCGAGCTCGCAATCGGCCAAGTCGTCCTACGCGGACTGGTCATATGGTGGGCACGCCACAAGTAATCGTCAGCGGAACGCGTGCAGTCGTCGATCCCCGCCAAGCTGCGTTGGCACGTGAATTGTATCAGTCGTTGCCCAGCGACAAAGAAGACTCTAGTTGGGAGACAGTTCGAATGCTCTTGCCGTACAGCGGCGATCGACAACCCGAGCATCTTGGGTCCCACGGCCCACCACACACGGTCGACCGATACGCCAGTGATCGATCCGGAGCCAAGACGTACAGGTTCAACGCCCTGGGATTTCGCGGTGAGAGCTTGGATCCAGGTGCCATTCTCCGGGTGTTCATCTGCGGCGCGAGCTATGCCTTCGGAACCGGCCTCAATTGGGAGGAAACGTGGGGGTACCGCCTCAAGGTGAAGCTGGCCGAACACCACAGCGTCGACCCCACCGACGTGAACCTGCTGAATTTTTCACAGAGCTTCGCCTCTGCGAACTACATCGCCCGCACGCTCATTGCCCAATGTGGGCGTATGAGCCCCGACTTGGTCGTCGTGCACTTCTCCGACATGACGAGGACGGAATGTTTCATCGCGGGCTCCCCCATCGGCGTCATGCCTGTCGGCCTCAACTGGCTCACGCGAGCATGGACCTTGCGTCCCGGCTGGCGCAGGCGGGTGGGTCGGTGGATGCCAGGTCTGAGGGATCGAGAGGACGCGAGCCAACGACTTCGTGTGTGGGACAGCTACGGGCGACTCTTCTCAGCGGAAACGGGGTTCGTCAACACGCTCAGCAACATCCTGCTCCTGCAGTCCTTCTGTCGAATGCGTGGCATCGAGTGTCTGATCAGTTGGAGCCAGCACGAGACGCTGTCGGAACCGCGGTTCACGCAAAACCCCGCAATCGCACCCCTGATCACGGCTCTCGACCGTGATAGGATCCTATCGTTTTCTCTCGTGGATTCGAAACACCAGGCCGACCTCGCCGCCGACGGGATTCACCCCGGTCCCACATCCAACGACCTCTATGCGCGGAGGCTGGTGGAGGCCTACCAGCACCTCAGTTTCGCGCGACGCCGGAGGGCACAGACCGCGGCGGTGCACTGGCTTCGGACTGGTACCTGACAAATCCGAACAGTGACGACGCCATCTCTTTAGCCTTCGCACCACCGCAGTCGCTTCGTTAGCGTCGCACCACCCGCGTGTCGGGGCGATACGCAGCCCACACAAACCAGAAATGCACGCCGTGCACGGCGGGCTCGAGCGTTTCCCCGGCCAGCGGACCGTCGATGGCCTTTCCCGCCAGTGTCCATGTGCTTTGTGTCCCCAGATCTCGGAAGAGGTTGGGCTCGGGGGCTGAACGAAACCGGAGCGCGCGACCGTTCACGACCGGTGAGTACGCCACCGCCGCTCCGACGTCGATACCGTCCGCCGTTCTCTCTGAGTAGATGCTCGCCGTCCCCGGCCCCCACAGTGCGACGTACTCGTCACCGCCAACGGCCGTGCTGATGACCTTGCGCTCGGAAAGAGCGGAATACGGCACGGCAACGATGTCATCGTCATTCTCAATAACGAGCACCCGCTCCTTGGCGGAGAGTCGCTGATCGACTTTCCGGCGGAAGACGCGGGCGATGGGAGGAGAAGTATCGTAATCGGTGAGTCGGCCCCGTCCGTAGTCGCGGTCAAAGCCCGTCTCTCGGGAAAGCACTCGCCCGCGAGGATGATTCTGGCGAAACTCTTTGAAGCTCATGACCGGTGCGGCGATGAACGGGAGTCGCTTACCGGCGTACTTGCCGATGAGGCCCTGCCCAACAACCTGACCCCACAAGGTCTCGGTCTTGCGATCGTACATCACCAAGTTGGAGTTGTGCAACGCGCCGGCGTACCGGAAGTCGAGCGTATCACCGTCGACGCGCCGATCGTACGCCATGGCGCTCCCGCAGAGAATACAGAACGTCATGACCACCGGCACACCCCCCACGACATCGTTCGCGACGTCGTGGTACATCATGATCTGAATCGGGTAAGCCCGGACGTCGCTGTTGATAGCAACGACGGCCACCGGCTCCCGATCACTCAACCATCGACTGGCCGACTGGATGGTTTCGAAGGTCGGACTATCGAGTGCGGGAATGCGGTCCCGATCGCCGGTGATAGTGAGTGAGTCAGGATGCAGGATGAAAGTCGACCAGTCCGTCCGCCAGCCCTGGGCCTGGCGCCATTTGGCAGGATCCCACTCGCGCCGTTGGCCAAACGCTGAGCCGATGCCGAAAACTACCGCGATAGTCAACAGAATCAGCGCTCTCATAGTCCTCCTCGCCGCATCCAGTCAGATCCCGTCTACCAAGCCGAGAAGCTCGTCGCTGAACTACGTGGGCGGCAGGGACGTGACGAAGTCCCCGGTGCACTTCACCCGCTCTTTCAACACCTCCGTGGTGCCATGGTTCCCAAGGCGCAAGACGAGATCCTGCCCCACTACTCCACAGCACATCTTGCCGTTCAGTAAGAACGCAATCCCGCCAAACATGTTTCGCTCGGGGAAGCCCCTGCGCCGGCGGAGGAGCCTCCGAACCCGGGTGGCCGCCGCCTCGTCAAATGCGATCCTCGAAAACCCCGATGGAGATGTCCGTCACGAAGGACTCCCGCGGCGCGGCCGTCGAGCGAGGCCGTCAGCCAGAGGATACCTACTTTGCTTCGAAACCAGTCCTCGAATGGCTCCCGTCACAATAGGGCTTGTTCATGGATTTGCCGCATCGGCACGCCCAAACCTGTCCGGCGCACCGGAGCGCCTCGCCGCCATCACCACTCTTGAGGACGAGGGGCCCTTCGAGCAACACCGGGCCGTCACTCTGAGGTTTGACGACGAGGATTGCAGGAGAGCCTTCGTCTACGGGCGCGTCCTCCGAAGAGAAACCAGCATCTGCTCGGAATGCGATGTCCAGATGGCTGTTGTCGCAGTACGGCTTATTGTGCGACGCACCGCAACGGCACAAGGCGGCGCGGGTGACATGTTCTACACCGTCCGGCGTGTGGATTTCGAGATCGCCTCGAACGTACAACGGACCATCCGGCTGAATGGTCACCTCGTTGAGCGGAAGCGAGACCTCTGCGGCACCGCCGTCTTTGCGCCTGTACTGGAGGGCGCCCGTAGGACATCGCATGACGACTTCCGCTATCTCATCGGAGGTGCCCAGCGAAGGATCCACCCACGGCCGTTTTTGGACGTCGAAGACCGTAGGTAGCCTTCGGACACACTCACGAGCGTGAATACAGCGCTTCACGTCAAAGCTGACAGCGATCGTGTCCGATTCGTACGTACGGGTCTTCCTGGGCATACGGGCCTCGGTCAGCCTTGGGAAATGCCGCTCGGCAGGTCAGCTATATCAGCCGAAGATCTCGTCGATGTAGCACCACCGCCAGGCGTCGCCGGGCTCGGCCGAGCCGATTACGGGATGGCCGGTGGCCTTGTAGTGCGTACGTACATACCGCCCGGGAGAGGAATCGCAGCAACCCACATGACCGCAAATGAGGCACTGACGCAGGTGGACCCATCGGCCTCCGGTCTCGAGGCATTCCTCACACTCGTCCGCTTGCCCATCCGCAAACCCGGTTTCCTGTAGGTGCGTGCACGGGGTGGACATCGTGTGACCTCCCGCGAGCGAGATCGTGATACTGGACGTTTCGAACCTGGTGCGTTCGGCGGCTACTAGCAAGCGGGCTTGCTG
>JBDHDH010000188.1:0-5290 GCA_039591615.1 Gemmatimonadota bacterium
GAAGGGTGAAGGGGTCACGGTGCGTGGCCATGTTGGCGGTTCGGGATGGCCGCCTCGTTCGCCCAGTCGGTCCCCGGGGAGTCTCACGTCGTTCTCAACTTTTTTGAGGAGTTGAAAGCTCGGGTGCCGAATCGAAGGCTCATGGATCGCGTTGAACTCCAAAGGCCGAGGGTTCGTGATGTCTGACGATCAGCGGTTCGTAATGATTCGGAGGCAGGGTGCGGAGGCGGGTGAGCTGATCGTCGTCCAGAACTTCTTCGAGAAGTTGAAGGCGCAGGTGGGGAACTTGAGGCTCGGCGGTTACCCGGTGTTTCGGGAGTTGATGCGACCGAAGCGGCTATGGTGCGCATCCCCCGCTCCCAAGCGCTCCTCGCCAAGTCCGAGGACGGACGAGCTGACGGACGAGCTGCGCTCGTCATTACCGGCAATCACGACATCAAGGCCAGCGAAGGCGTTGTGCCTAAGCGTGCGGAGGATGCGGACCTTGCGGAGGTCGATCTCGCTGTCGGGTGGGATAAACTCGCTGTTCATGCGCTTGTTTTGTCGGCGCAACCGCCTGTGTTCGGGCTTGAGCGCCAGCGTTACCGCGCCCGTCGTGCCGGAAGAAAACCATCAGGGGATGGACGGCCAGCGCGATGCAGATCAAGATGAACCACCAGACATTCACCGAGAGCACTTCGGGAAAAAGGCTCTCATCTCTCGTTCCTCCTTGAGCAGCGCCTCGGCGTGCGACGTGCCAGAGACTCCTCAGCGTTTGAGAAGGCACGCCCTCGGGATCTGCGACCGCAGGCCGCTGTTGGTTGGCAGGTGTCGCCGCTGGCGGGCCTTATGGTCAAGGCGGGTTTCGAGACTGCGGCACGCATCGAAAGGAGCAGGTACCCTTTTCGCAACGGCCCCCGCCCTGGGGGGTGATGCCACATCGGCCCCGGGCTCGAATCAAGCCCTTCCCTGTTCGCGCTGGGGAGTCGCCTGCCTCACTTAGTTAGCGGATCGGTTGTCAAGGTTGGGCGGCTGGCGTTGCGGGTGCTATTAATGATGGAGGAACCCAAGCAGGGACAGTGGCCACGGCAGGAGCAACCCTCTCACTGCAGACCCAGCGAAGTGGTGTATGACCGATCAAGATTTACACGGGCGCCTGGCCCAATTAAAAGCGTCACTCGAGACGCTGGAACGAGAAGCCGTTGCGGGGGACATTCCCCGGGACCTCCTGGCGGAAATCAAGGCAACCATCGACCGAACGCGGATCAGTCTGTGGGCGATCCTCGCCACCAGCCAGTCACCTTCCGCCAGCGCTGATACCGCGGAGAGACCCGAGGCTTAGGTGTTGATCGAGAAGGGGTGCGGGGCACAAGGTCCTACCGGTGAGAGACTTGAGAGGGCGTGCGGGGGTACTGTTTCAGTCAAATGGTTTTAGATCCCGCCAGCACGCCGCGCAGTAGGATCCTATCGTAGGAGCGCCCAAGAAACTGCCAAGGGCACGCTGACCCGCCGCCAGCAGTCGACCGCCATGAACACGTAAGCCCCGGCACGGCCGAGGCTTACTCAAAGGTGCCGGGCGGATTCGAACCGCCGAATAGAGGTTTTGCAGACCTCTGCCTTACCACTTGGCTACGGCACCGGGTAATCAAAACTTGCCAGCTTCAATCGCGTTTCTCAAGGGCCAAAGAATGCAGAAGGTTGAACGCCGAAGGCCGAACTCGGGAAGATCTACCGAGCGCCGCCGAGGAGAGCGTGGAGTCCCACCATGAGGAAGGCGCCATCAGACCCGCTCCTTCCAACAGCGTACCTACCCTAGGATACGTCGAGGCTCCAAAAGGGTTCCCTCCCTGCCTTCAGCAATCTCCATTCGCCATTCTGTATTCAGCCTTCTGCCTTCCCGTCCGCCTTGTCCAAGCGGCCGGGACAGGCTAGCATTGCAATCCCGGCGCCCGTAGCTCAACTGGACAGAGCATCGGACTTCGGATCCGAGGGCTGGGGGTTCGAGTCCTCCCGGGCGCATATGCACTCGAGTCGACGACCCCGATTTGGCACGAGCATGCGCGGGAGCCGAGAAGAGTGGCTCGCCTTCGTCCAAACACGATGGTGACCGTCCCGAGGTTTCCCCGAAGCACCCGCTCAGTTCGCCTGGCCCCGCAGGTGTAGTGTCCGTAGTTTCTCGGAACGTTTTGCCAGAAGGATTCCCCCGTCTTGAGCGATCTCCGGTCCCGCCTCCAAGCCGCCCTCGGCGAGCACTACCGAATCGAGTCGGAGCTCGGAGGCGGTGGGATGAGCCGCGTCTTTTTGGCAGAGGAGGTGCGGCTGGGCCGTACGGTCGTGATCAAGGTGCTGCCACCCGACATGGCTGCCGGCGTGAACGTCGAGCGGTTCGAGCGTGAGATTCATCTCGCCGCCAGGCTCCAGCACCCCCACGTCGTGCCACTCCTTACCGCAGGTGCCGAAGGGGATCTCCTCTATTACGTGATGCCATACATCAAGGGAGAATCCTTGCGCGCGAAGTTGGCACGGGAGGGTGAGCTCCCCGTCGGCGAGGCCGTGCGAATTCTCCGAGACGTGGCCGACGCCTTGGCCTACGCCCACGGCGAGAATGTAGTCCATCGGGACATCAAGCCCGACAACGTGCTGATTTCGGGCAATCACGCGGTCGTTACAGATTTCGGCGTGGCGAAGGCGGTGAGCGCCGGCACGGGTGAATCGTCCCTCACTTCCCTCGGCGTGGCGCTAGGGACACCCGCCTACATGTCGCCGGAGCAGGCGGCGGCGGATCCCCATGTTGACCACCGAGCGGACATCTACGCCTTGGGGGCGCTGGCCTACGAGATGCTGACGGGCCGACCGCCCTTCACCGGCGCCAACCCACAAGCAGTCCTGTCGGCCCACGTCACGCAAGCACCGGACCCCGTGACGACACATCGGGAGACGGTGTCTCCGGCGTTGGCCGAGTTGATCATGCGCTGCCTGGCCAAGAAGGCAGCCGACCGCTGGCAAAAAGCCGACGAACTCCGGCTCCAGTTCGAGGGCCTGACCACCCCCAGCGGCGGTGTGACACCAACGGGAACTCAACCCGTAGCGGCAGTTGAGCAGCAAGTGACGGCACGGCGGGCGCATCCCGTGCGGGTGGCGACCCTCTTCGGTATCGCCTCGGCAGTGACTCTGGTTGTCGTATACGCGCTGATGATTGCCCTTGGTTTGCCTGACTGGGTGTTCGTCGGCGCGATTGCTCTGCTCGCTGTCGGGCTGCCGATCATCATGGTGACGGGACATCACGAGCGGAACCGCGCAGCGGCAGTGACAACAGGATTGCAGGTGGAAACGCCCACGGGCGTGCGAAAACACTTCACGTGGAGAAACGCGATCGCGGGCGGCGGGCTGGCGTTCGTCGGACTCGCCATTGTCTCCACGGCGTACATGGCGGGGCGTCTCCTCGGCATCGGTCCCGGCGCTACGCTCATGGCCACCGGAGCGATCGGCGAGCGGGAGCCACTCGTCTTGGCCGAGTTGGACAACCGCACGACCGATCCCACGCTCGGCTCGACCGTCACCGAGCTGCTGCGGGTGAGCCTCTCGCAATCGCCGGTCATCCGTCTCGTCGATCCGGCACGACTGTCCGAGAGCCTAGGTCGGATGCAGCGAGATCCCACCACGACAGTGGACGAATCGATCGCGCTCGAGATCGCCGAGCGCGAGGGGATCAAGGCCGTGCTCTCCGGTGACGTCGTGCCGCTCGGTAGCGGATACGTCGTCTCCGCCCGCCTGGTGGCGGCCGACGGGACGGTGCTCACGGCTCATCAGGCGTCCGCCAACGATGCCGCCGACCTCATGGGCGCGATCGACGAGCTGTCGGCTGCACTGCGGGAGCGGGTGGGAGAGTCGCTGCGCACCATCCGACGGACCGTACCGCTGGACCTCGTCACCACAGGATCTTTGGAGGCGCTTCGCCTGTATACCCTGGCCGCGCAGGCGGAGATCTCCGGCGACGAAGACCGCGCCGTGGATTTGCTCGAGGAAGCCATCTCCGGGGACTCCACCTTCGCGATGGCGTACCGCAAGCTCGGGATCATTCTGAGCAACAACTTCGAACAGCGTGCCCGGGCGAGGCAGGCCCTGACCAAGGCGTACGAGTACCGCGACCGACTCACTGGCATCGAGCGAGGTTACACGATCGCGCAGTACCACACGGACGTGACTGGTGAACGGGAGGACGCTCTCGCGGCGTACCGCACGATCCTCGACAAGTACCCAGACGACTTCCGCGCACTCAATAACTCCGGAGTGCTGTATAGCCAGTTGAACGACTTCGGTCGTGGGCTCGACTACTACGTGCGGGCCCTCGCGACCGACTCCACCTGGGCGCCCGGGTTCACCAACATCGCATTCGCGCAACGAGCACTTGGACGATTCGACGACGCCGCAGAGACCTTGGACGCGATGGACGTGCGGTTCCCGGGCAACCCCCTTGGCGCCGACGCCAAGGGCGGGCTGGAGTACGCTCGGCAGGATTACGAGGCCGCGGAGCGATGGTGGCAAACGGTCCGGGACGGCCAATCCGGGAGTCCGTTTTGGCAGGCCGATGCCGGCCAAAAGCTCGCGTGGGTGGCGGCCACACGCGGCCGGCTCCGCGAGGCCGGGCTAAACATGCGAGAAGCCCTAGCCGCCACGGAGCAGCGGGGGCTCGCCGCCGAGCGGTTGGCGTCGCTGGTGGGTTGGGCGGAGACCCAGTTGCGCCTGACGCAGAACGACGCGCTCTCTCGCGCCACGCTCGCCGGCACGCCCCGTGACGAAGCCCTCGGAGAACTGCCACTGCCGGACCGACCGTACGAACTTTTCGTCCGCTACCACGTATTCGCGGGTGACGTGGCCCGTGCGCGGCAGCTTCTGGCCGAAATGGAATCGTCCGGACAGCCGGCGCTCGGGCGCGGATATGAGCGGCAGTACCATCGGGCCGCGGCCTGGGTGGCCCTGGCCGAAGACGACCACGAGCGTGGGGTCATGGAAATGCGGCGCGGGACCGAGGACGCAGGTTGCGTCACCTGCCGTCTCGCGAGCCTGGCATACGCATACGACGCAGGCGGCAACGCGGACTCCGCGCTCGCATTCTGGGAACAGTTCGCACAGTCTGCCTGGAGAATTCCCTTCAACGATCACGTGGAATTGCCCTCGGCATACCGCAGAATCGGCGAACTGTACGAGGCGGCCGGCAACGTCGAGGCGGCGGTCGAATACTACAATCGCTTTGTCGAGCTCTGGCAAGACGCGGATCCTGAACTGCAGCCGCAGGTCCAAGACGTACGGA
>JBDHDH010000189.1:0-5425 GCA_039591615.1 Gemmatimonadota bacterium
CGGGGCGGGTTTCTTATGTAACCCAGTCCACTGGAGTATGTCCTCCATCAAACACCACTTGGTGAACGACGACTGTAGCAGGTTGGCCCCCACGAAGGCGGTGAACAGGAACCAATAGGGGCTCACCCACCAGCCAAGGGCGACGCTTGCCAGCACGAACGTCCCGGCGATCATCCGAATCTTCCGCTCCAAGGTCATGGGACATCTCTCCGTTCGAGAGCTGAGGCACCCGGTGTTTTGATCGGGAGACGAAGTCCGACCCCAGGTGGCCGGCCTGGGGGATCTTGGACGCTGCGTGTCCCTTCTCCCGTCTCCCGCTCAGAAGCTATACCGCAATCGGAAATACGCGTTGGTATTCTCCTCGAGCTGCCCGAAGAAACCGGCATCGTCACCCGCCATGATGTTGGCGCCCAGGACGAAAGACGCGGCGTCGCTCCAGTCATAGCTGACCGATGGTCGGATGTGCGTGTCCTTCTAGCTGGGAGATATGAAGCCGAACAGAGACAAGATCACCGTCTGCTGGCGAAGCCGGTACGTCGTACGTACGGCGAAGGTGTGGCGCGCCTCGTCCGGCTCGAACTCGGGCGTTGGCGAACCGGCGATCAGCGCATCGTAATCCAGCGTCCACTCGACGTAATACTGCAAGCCCAGCGTCAGGTCGGCAAGCAACTCGTGCTCGTACCCCACGAGGCCGCGAGCGTCAGGTCGGCAAGCAACTCGTGCTCGTACCCCACGAGGCCGCGAATCTGTGAGTTGGGCACGTCGGGATCGCTCCCCGCATCGTCGGCGGAATCGTAGTACGCACCTTCCACATTGCCGATCCCGCCGGCCACATTGCCCCGGCCGCTGGCACCGTAAACGTAGAGCCGTGAATGGGTCGACATGTCCAGGGCTGAGTCGAACGCCTCCGGCTGCTTGGTGAATCCGGCGTACCCGTACAGGCTCAACTCGTATCCGCCCACCGTGCGATGGGCCCTGCCGGCCAGCTCGCCGTTTCGTAACGTCCTGGCGGGCAGAGCGGATTCGAGTGGACCGCCCATCGTCGTCGCGCTTACGATGGCACGGGCGGAAGGATCGAAGAAGGAGAGCCGCTCCCCGGTAATGAAGCGGTCGGGCTCGAACACCGGCGTCCACACCAGGTCGAGGTTCGCCGGGCCGGTGTAGAAGCTGAACTTCACCGAGTTCGACGGTGCCTTCAGGAACTCGTCGTCGCGGCCGACGAAGAACGACACGAAGTCCTTCGGAAAGAGGTCGTTCAGGAAGACGAAATCACCGGTTCCCCAGGTGAGGACCTGTCGCCCCGCGCGCAGGTCCAGCCACTCGCTCACTCGCATAGTGATGACCGCCTGCCGGATATCTATCGCGACATCGTCGGTGAGGGCGTCCGCCGCGAAATCTCCTTTGAATGCGAACTCGGCTCCATCCGCAAAGTGGGACATATCGAGCCGGAACCGGGCCTCGGCGAGCATGAGATCGTCGGACTGTACGGGATTCCCCACGAACCGGCTCGCCCCAGCCGCCTCGGCGAAGCCGTGAATCTCGACGGGTGGCTCGTCGAGGTCTCCTGGGTCTTCTTGCCCTGGGGTGGCGCTCGCTGCTCCGAGGTGCGCCACCAGGATCCACGCAGCAATCCGCCAGCGCTGGACGCCGAGGCTCATCCCGTTTTCATCTGATCGTGAACCACCGTCGCGAAGGACTGCGAAGCGTTCGTTCGGAGAAGACACTCTCGGGGATACCCAGGTCGTACTGGATGTTCCGGAACTCGCTGACCGTGAGCCCGCCCCCGCGCAGATCCGACACCTGCGCCCGGGTCACGGTGGGATGACCGTGGAATTCGCCGATCTCGAGGGCCTCGATTCTCCGGTACACCTCGCCGGCATCGTCCACGTATTCCGACTTCATCGGCAGGAATGTCGTCTTGTCGATCCAGACGGTCCACGAAGCGAACTCCACGGATCGCGGCTGGCGGGGGGTGTTCTCGACGACGTAGAACGTCTCCGTCGTCTCCACCAGCTCGTGCCGGTCCTCTTCGATACCGCGTCCCGAGACGTCTTCGTAGACGAAATGAGATCCCACGAAACTCGTGCGCTTGTCCCCGGCGGCGATGCGCTTGACGAGATCCAGGTCCGGAAGATAGAGCCAACGGTCGTCGTCCTTTCCGACATGCTTCTCGACGAGAAAGACCGTGTTGCGCACGTCCGCCGGCCGGGTGAACAGCACGGCGTACTGCTGGTCGCCTCCGTCACTCTCGTCGCGGCGCAAGATGGTGAACTGGCGGACCCGCTCCCGCCCTTGGGCGTCGCTGATGGTCATCCGGACAGCGGCCCGGCCGTCGGCGCCAGCGTAGTACGCTGCCAGGTTGGCGCGCTCGACGATCTGTTGGACATCGGTGAGGTCCTGGGCCATCCCTGGTCGGGACAGGCCGATCAGCCCGAGTCCTACCACGAGCCAACAACACATGCCGCGTTTCATCATATCTCTCCCGGGGTCTATACACCCTCCGCAAATACCCGTTTCTTGATCAAGTCCAGGACGCTCGGCACGAGCACGAGCGTCACCACGCAGGATACGGCCATGATGGCGGCGAGGAAGAAACCGACGGTGTTGTACGGCACGAGCGGTGACCCCAACAACGGAAGGAATCCCACCGCGATCACGATGGCGTTCCGGGTAATGGCCCGCGCCGGTTCGCCGAACAGCTCCTGCACAGTGCGCGTCCACTCGCCCGTTTCCTTATGAATGGCCCGGGCCCGCTGCAGGAAATGAATGGCGAAGTCCACCGAGAGCCCCAGGGTCAACGCGCTGAGCACCGCGATCGGCATGTCGTAGTCTTTACCGATGAGCCCGATCAATCCGTAGATGAACGCGATGGTGACCGAAAGGGGGAGCATCGCCAGGATCGCGAACCACGGCGACCGGAACAGCACGAGCATCATGATGAGAACGATCACGAAGCTGCCCAACAGCGCCTTGAGCATGCCGTTCACCATATCGTTCTGCCAGACCACGTTGAGATAGGTGAGCCCGGCCCAGTCGTACGTGATCCCCTCCGGTGGCGGATTCTCCTCGAGGTACCGGTCCACGTGCTCGGTCACCCGAGCCATGTCCTGGTTGTCTCCACTCTTGAGCTGGAGCCACACGGTCGCCGACCGGTAGTCTGGCCGCAGGAAATGCCACAGATCCTGAGGCCGGTGGGAGGACTCGTAGCTCAGTAAGGTCTGGGCCACACCGCCTGCGGTCGATGGAATCGTGAAGTATGTGGCGTCACCCCCTCGGAGCTCGCGGTGAACAGTCGTCACGATGTCTGCCACGGAATTGGATTTTCCAACTACGTCGAGACCCTTTAGCTCTGCCTGGAGGCCTTGGATGAACGCCAGAGCCTTCGGTGTTTGAAAGACCTTGGCCTCCGTCTGGGCGTCCTCGAGCATGACCATCGCTTCATCCCAGATCGCGAATTCGTCGTCACCGGCCTCGTCGAGCCTCCCAAATAACGAATCGATGAGCGCGTCCAGCGCCTCGCCGGCCGGCATCGACGCAACCGTCTGCCGCAGACTCTCCCACTCTGACGTGAGATCGATGTTGCTCTCACGCGCAGCTTCTTCAAGGAGATCGGTCACCCCACCAGCGACCGCTTCGGGCACACCGGCTGGCGCGTCGTGCCCCAGCACTAGAAACGCGCTGTACGTCCCACTGAAGTGTTCGTTCAGCACGCGATCCGCCACCCGAATCCGATGGCTCGACCGGAACCAGCGCACGGGATTGTCGTTGATCTGGATCCGCGTGATACCGAAGACGCTCACGGCAGCGACGATTACGGTGACGGCAAGGACAATCTTCGACCCAGCCAGCACCTTGGGGCCAAGGGCGGAGAGGACGCGCGCCACGAGACTATGCTCGCGCACGTCACCCTTCTGCCGTTTGAGGCCGGCGATCCGCCGGTCGCTCAAACGGACCACGTACGCCGGGATGAAGGTGATCGTGAGGAGAAAGGCGAGTCCGATGCCGATGGCGACGAACACCCCGAACACGCGAACCGGGGGGATCGGCGCGAGGGCGAGGGAAGCAAAGCCAGCCGCCGAGGTCAGCGAGGTGTAGTACATCGGCGTCAGCAGGTCATCCATCACGAACCGGATCGTCTCCCGGCGATCCCCAATCTGCGGATATCGGTCGGCGAACTCACTCAGGATGTGCACCGAGTCGACCACGGCGATCGGCATCAAGAAGATGGGGATCATGGAGCTCATGATGTGGACCGTGAACCCGAGCCCAATCAGCAACCCCATCGTGGCCAACACGGTCACCATCGCCACGATCATGGGTGCGAGGATCAGGGCGATGCTCCGAAAGAACGCCCACATTAGGAGAAAGACGATCAGGCCCGCCAGGGGTGCGGCGATTCCCATCTGCCTGAACATCTCGACGCCGAAGGTATCTTCAGCAACGGCCAGCCCGGTGATGTGGTACTCCTCGTCGCCACCCAGTCCGGCGATGATATCCTCGATCGCGGTGGCGATCCGGTGGCTCTCGCGCTTCTCCTCGATGGGCACGAAGATCGCGAGCGCCTTGCCGTCTGCCGAGAGGAGCGTGCCGTCGATGAGGGGAATCCGCTCTGCCGCGTCGCGGATGGCCCGTGCCTCCTCCCGGGTATCCGGAGGCGTTCGCATGAGCCATTCGAAGCGCACCACGCCGGGCCCGCCCTGCGAGATGTTGTCGACACTGGAGATGGAGAGGAGATCCTCGCGGCGCACGCCGTCCATGCCCTCGATGGCCCGGGTCAGCTGGTGAATGCGCCGGAGGGAAGCTGGGTTGAACACGCCATCGGGATCCGTCTCGTTGACGACCCCGACGACGATCATGTCCCAGAGCTTGAAAGTCCGTTTCGCTTCGTTGTGCAGGACCCGGGCGCTCTGGTCGGCGGGCAGCATGTTCTCCGGATCGGTATCAATGACGATCCGGGGGATCTGACTACCGAGCCCCAGGACCAGCACGACGACAGCGGCCATGAGGGACCGCGGGTAGTGGAGCGAGAGATTGATCGCGCGGTGAAGCGGTTTCACGGGAGAGAATAATATTGAATAGTCTGGGAGTTCGCATCCTCACTAAAGGTGTGTTAACCAAATTCTGGTCCTTCCTTGAGCCTTGATCGGAACACGATGCCCCCCTCTGGTCTCTTCTTGACAGAGGGCTCAGGTTGAGGGAGGCCGCCCTTGGAGTTTTGGCGGGGAGCTACGACGTTGCAGGAGGCTGCGAGTGGTAGCGATCGGAGACACGAAAATGTTCAATAAGGAATTCTCGAAACGTCGAGCGGCAGGGTGGGATACCACCCTGCCGCTCTGCCAACTGCGCACGCCGGTTTACAGCGTCAGCTGAAGCCGGCCGTAGTAGAAGCCTCCGTTCATGCCGAACTGCGTCACGCGCCGGCTGT
>JBDHDH010000190.1:0-4701 GCA_039591615.1 Gemmatimonadota bacterium
AGTGCGCCCAGGCCGAGGTATACGCGTACGTTGCGGCGACGGACTCCATCGCTGTGCTGTTCGAGAACGCGCGGGGGGGGTGTACGTGCCGGGTGGGTATGTCCTCTACACCTCTCCGGACGGCGGCGCGTTCGCGGCGCCCTTCGACCTCGGGACGTTGCGAGTGACCGGCGGTGCGATCCCCGTGTTGGAGGGAGTGGGCGTCGGCGACCTGACGCTGGGCCTCGACGGGACACTCCTGTACTCGCGCGGCGCCGTCGCGATCACTGCCGAGGAACTGGTGTGGGTCACGAGATATGGGAGCGCCTCGGTCGTGGATGCCGACTGGACGCAGTCGTTTGGCCACCCGGCGCTTTCTCCCGACGGACGGACGCTCGCCATCGGTGTGCACGAGCCCGGCGGCGAGACGAACCTGTGGCTCAAGTCCCTCGATGACGGGCCCGCATCCAAGCTCACCTTTGGGGGAGCTGACGATCGACCCGCGTGGGCGCCGGATGGCGGTTCGATCGCGTTTGCCATAGGGGCAGGACCCGCGGGCCTGCACGAAGTCACGGTTGGCGGGGCCGGTACCGTACGTCCCTTGGTCGAAGCGAGTGACTCGGCGCCTCGGATCAACGAGGCGGCCTACACTTTGGATGGTGAGTGGTTGATCTACCGGCAGATCGCCCGGGTGGGTATGTCCTCTACACCTCTGCGGTCAATCTTGCTCGCGCGAAACCTCGAGTCGGATTCCACCATCCCGGTCGTGGTGGAAGACTACAACGCCTACGCACCGAGCGTGGCGCCGGACGGTCGCTGGGTGGCGTTCCAGTCGGATCGCACCGGGCGCTGGGAGGTGTACGTGCGGCCGTTTCCGAATGCAAGTGACGGAGAATGGACTGTGTCGGCGAGTGGCGGCATCTCTCCGCGGTGGGCCCGCAGTGGAGACGAGATCTTCTACGTCGACGAAGACCGCATGATGTGGTCCGTTGAGGTCGTCCGGGGAGTCCCCTTCACGATCACTAACCGTCGACCGCTGTTCGACGCTTCAGCATACGAGCTCGATCACCACCAGGAATACGATGTGGCGCCTGATGGACGATTCCTGATGGTGCGCGATCTGGGTTTACCGGAGGGCGCGGAACGCGAGCTCGTATGGGTGCAGAATTGGCTCGAGGAACTGAAGGGGAAGATGGGGAGGTAGGTCCCGCAGCTGCCGAGCCACCAACACTACTCCTCCTCGCTTGATCGGCGCTTGACGCCTGCCAGGCAGCTTCCCTTGCACGGTCAGTCAGGGAGGCTCTCGCACGCGCGCGATAGTGTCTCTGGGTGGTCTCACACGGGCACGCCGCCCCTATCCAGCGCCCCGGGGAGGGGCCCCATGGCCGGGGGGCCTTGTCGCGAACCTGTCCCGCCGGGGTGCCACGGCGTACTGCGAAGAATGGCAATACTTTTGGCAGCCACTGTCTTCGCGTGCGCGCGGTAGTGTCGCGGGCTGGGTTTCACACCCAGCTATCAAGTCGACGTAGCTGTACAACACGGGCTGGGGTGGCCGCTTGAATAGTTCTCGGCCCCCAGGTGCTCTGGCTTCATTTCGGGATCGGTGCGCTGTTCTGCACGCAACACCGATCGAGACTCTCCCGTCGGGACGTTGCGCGGTCTCGCGGTCTCGCAATGCATCGGTGCCCTCGTACCGTCCTCCTCAAGCACCGACCTCATACGGGGGGGCATGGGTCCGGTAGGCGCGCCAAAGCATGACCGCCCACACGATGCGGATCGCTGCCATCATGCCCTCTGAAGCATTGTAGGGTTGGAATCTCAGCAGTGGGGCAAAGGCGCTGCCTCGCTCGAAGAAGGGCGCCTGCAGGACGATGAGTGTGATCCACGGAATGAACGCGGCCAAGAATCCAACCGAGCCCACTCTCAGGAAGATTCGTCACCAGCCCAGCCGTATCGCGTCACTCATTGTGCACCTCCTGAGCCACGCAGGACGTGAGATTCGCCGGGCTCCGCTGGAGCCCGGCTATTTCTCATGCGGCAGGAGACGAGTCGGTGGCGGCCTCTTCCTCGTCATCCCGGTTTCCGCAGCAGCTCCCCCACTTCTCCGTGCACCACCCCATCATCTCTTCCATCATCCCGCCAGAGGACTCTTCCTCATCAGGACCGGATGAGTCCTCCCGGTCACGTTCGCGTGCGTCCGTCATTTCGATGTACCTCCACGGTCTGATGTGGTCTGGCCTCTGATTCACCCTGCTACGTCTTGCTCGCAGGCCGCGTTGCGCCCGCCGTGGAAATCCCGAACGGGACGTAAGCCGGGCAGAAACCGGTTATGCTGGTCAGGATCGGCAATGCGGCAACGGCCGTCACGACGATGCCCGTGAGATTTCCCTGCCCGCCCCCCAGTGCGACCAGCCCGATCGGGATCAGGGCCACTCCGGCGATGATCCGCACGGTGCGGTCGACCGGGCCCATGTTCTTCTTCTGCATCTCCTCCCCCTTTCCAGGTACCTGACGCAGACGGGTGGCAAACCACTCAGGACGTCGAGCCACCCGTCATGAAGACCATCATCGCGACCATACCGAGACTGCCGAGGACAGCCGCCGGTATCAGCCAGTCATGCCGCTCACCGGGTGCTGCCGCGACCACTTCCGCTCGAGTCGTGACCGACACGGTTCGTGCGTCCGTTCCCGTTCCCGCGCGAGCGTCGGCCGTCACGACGTAGAGGCCCGACGTCGGAAAGCCGTACGGCGCTTGGTAGATCGCCCCGGTTGCGGACTGATACCTCTGCATGGGAAGCTGGTCGACGCGTCCGTCGGGCCTCTCGACTGGCAGCCAGATCTCACCATCGGCCGGGTCTCGATCGTGGCCGTCCGATCGCAGCACCGCGCTGACGGTGACCACGCTGCCGCCGGTCGGCGTCGGGAAGGAGAGCGTGATGGTGAGATTTCCGCTGCTGGCTTCGCTGCGCTGAAACGGCGCGATGGTCTGGTGGCTCGGCACGTGGCCGGTCACGCCCGCACCGGCTATGCCGGCTGTGTGCCCCCACCCGCCCATGATCATGCAGCCGCTGAGGAGCGGAACGCCTGTGATCCCCAGCACTGCTCTTGTCCGTTGCATCTGAGTGTCCTCCCTCAATTGTTGCGCCCGCGCACGGGCGACCGTTGCCCTGCTTCATTAGGAAAGACGGAATGGGACGTGAAAGGGATACACCCGGTCCGCGTGGGCACGGTCGCCCGGAACGTCGGTTTCGTGCCCACGTTCCCAGGGAACGATGCCGCGATCCTCGTCGGAGGCTTGGCAACCCGCTGTCAGTGAGCCAGGTGCCGGGCCGCGAGGCCGCAGGGTGGCGACTCGCGTCGGGCCCTGTGCGTGCCCCTTCAGGTGTATCCCTTCCGATCCGAAATCCGTCCAACAAGGTGAGGGACCCGCTAACGGGCGGACTCCCTCATGGAGGCCAACTCGGAAACCGAAAGGGAGCGTCTAAGCATGGACGGACTGAGCAGCGCCGAGCGGGAACTCGTGGCACTCAGCGCCGCACTTGGGAGCAACTGCGTGCCCTGTATCGAACGCCATGTCCCGGAAGCGCGAAAGGCCGGCCTCAGCGACCGGCAGATCAGTGAAGCCATACGCCTCGCTGACGCGATTCGGCAGGCTCCAGCCCGGAAGGTCCTGGACGCCGCTCTCGATCTCATGTCCGGACCCACGTGTGCAGGCGTGGCGAGAGCATCCGACGAACGGTGCTGCGGGTAACTCGCTCGAGGAGTGGCCAATGCGCTTCGGCGCAGTCTCACAAGTGGAGGTCGTCATGGAGAACTACACACCCGACTTCTCGCTGGACGTGCAGGGCGTGAGAGGGTCCTGTCCGGCAGGCGAGGCGTATGCGCAGCAGCAAATCGAGGCCGACAGAATCCCTGTGCTTTCCTGTGAGGGACCCTGCATCAGGGGGGAAATCGCGAGGCTGGCAGCCAATATGGTCGCGCAGGACGTGCCATCCCTCGCGCGTGCCTGTCACGCCGAAGCCTTCTTCGTGCCTCATTCGTCGATGGCACGCTGGGTCAAGGATGCGGATAAGGCCATCATGGTCGATGGCTGCTTCCTCAAGTGCCACGGGCGCGTTCTGAAGAACTTGACTGAGGAACAGAAAGTTGTTCACATCGATGCGCTGCCGTTGTACAAGCGGTACACGGACATCTTCTCGATGGACGATGTGCCGGAGGAAGAACGGAAGCAGGTGGCGCGAGAGGTGGCCGACAAGATCATCGTCAAGTTGCAGCAGGAGGGCTCGGTGGCGACGGCAAGTGCAGGATCGGTGGGACGCTGATCGCACGGGTCTCGCTGCACTGCTTCGCAGGCGGTGGGAAGCGGAGGAGCGATGACGAACGTCGTGATTCTTGGTGCCGGGACTGCCGGCACCATCATGGCCACCGAAACGATGACGCAAACCGCTTCACGGGAAGACCGTCGACATGGACGCCGAGGGCTTCCTCCAGAGGCCCGAGGACTGGACCGAGGAGATCGCCGCCGATCATCTTTACCTGATTCGATGGCGAGGTATACATGCTTCCCTAGGGCAAAAGGGAACGTGATGTTGATGCGCGGGCTGCCGCCCTTCTATGTGGCCGCAGTTGTCAAGTTCCGTGCTAGTGAGCACACGAAGCCATCACGGATTGAAATCTCCGTCGCCATGGTACTGTCTTCCCCCGACTGGCTGGCGGCTTCTC
>JBDHDH010000191.1:0-4676 GCA_039591615.1 Gemmatimonadota bacterium
GGGGATCGCGGGAGGATCGCTACGGGCCGAAAGAATCGGTTCTGACTGGTGATGGTGAGGATTTCCGGCTCGAAGCGGGCGAATTCCTGGAGCCCGAAGAAGGTGACGAGGAACAAGTTGGATCCGCCTATGCCGGACCGGGTGGTCATGTCAGCCACGGTGTCCACCAAGGCTTCGTGGAGGCTGTGGAGAGAGAGATAGGTGTCGGGGGCCAGGAGCCGAGTGACCCATTCGTTCAGCGGCAGGACCTGAATCGAAACGCTTCCCACCTGCAGGGTGAGGGAGACATCGTCTTGCTTCAGCGTGCCGTAGCCGGGTGGTGGAAGGTCGCGGGTGTCGACAGCAACAGCCGGGTCCTGGCCGGTTAGGGGACATGCCACGCTCCACGCCCAAATCACCGGTAGGAGACAGCGCATCGTGTAGACCTGCGGGCGCCGGATGCGCATTAGCCGCCCCTCGCCACGAGTGCATGGATGGAAGCGCGGAGTTCCTCGATGCCGTCCCGAGTGCGGGCGCTCGTCACCACGCACTGGTCTTCCGGAATCTCCAGTGCGTTCAAGATAGCCCGCGTGCGCTCCACACGGTGTCCTTTGCTCAGTTTGTCGGCTTTCGTGATGGCTACCAAGACCGATACCTCTTGGTCAACGAGCTGTCGCGCGACGTCGAGATCGTCAGGCGAGGGATCCCGCCGGATGTCGAGGAGCCAGATGACACCGGTAATGCTCGGCCGGCTGGAAAGATAGCTGCGAACCAGCCGGAGGAGACGACGCCGTTCCGCGAATGAGGCCTTGGCGTATCCGTAACCGGGAAGGTCGACGAGGTAGAACCGGCCGTCCACGTCGAAGACGTTGCACGCACGTGTCTTTCCGGGTGCTTTGCTGGTATATGCCATGGCGCGACGGCCAACGAGGGTATTGATCAAGGAGGATTTGCCCACGTTGGATCGACCCAGGAATGCTACTTCTGGAAGGGGAGGGCGCAAACGGAAGTCGGCGGCGCCGAAGCTGCCGACGAAGGTGACCGCGGTCAGGCCTCTTTCTTCTTCCGTGCGCGCTCAGTAACCACCAGGGGCGGCCGATCGTCGCTGATGCTTTCCTTGGTGATGATCACCTCGCGCACATCTTCCCGACTTGGCAGCTCGAACATGATCTCGGTCATGACCTGCTCCAAGATGGCCCGGAGTCCCCTCGCACCCGTCCCATGGTCGATGGCCCGTTGCGCGACGGCCCGAAGGGCTTCGGGATCGAATGTCAGACCGACATCTTCCAGCTCGAAGAGCTTCTGGTACTGCTTGGTGAGCGCGTTCTTGGGTTCGAGCAGGATGCTGACGAGCGCGCCCTCGTCCAGCGCGTCGAGGGCCATAACCACCGGCAGCCTGCCGACGAGCTCAGGAATCAAGCCGTATCGGAGGAGGTCGTCCGGCTCGACGTCGTGATAGGGGTTCTTCTGGAGTTGTGCGACCTTGCCCGATTCCACGTCTTCCTTGCTGAAGCCGATACGACGGCGTCCCGTACGGGCTTCGATGATTCTGTCTAACCCGTCGAACGCCCCGCCGCAAATGAAGAGAATGTTCTTGGTATCGATTTGGATGTACTCTTGCTGGGGGTGCTTGCGGCCTCCCTGCGGCGGCACTGACGCGACGGTTCCCTCGAGAATCTTCAGCAGCGCTTGCTGCACACCTTCGCCCGACACGTCGCGGGTGATGCTGGGATTCTCACTCTTTCGGGCGATCTTGTCGATCTCGTCGATATAGACGATTCCGTGCTCGCACTCCGTCACGTTGAAGTCGCCGGCCTGCAGGAGGCGGACGAGAATGTTCTCCACGTCTTCGCCGACGTACCCCGCTTCGGTGAGCGTGGTGGCATCGGCGATGGTGAAGGGAACGTCCAGGACGCGCGCCAGAGTCTGCGCCAGCAGCGTCTTGCCGACGCCGGTCGGGCCCAAGAGGAGGATGTTGGATTTCTCGAGCTCGACGTCGTTGTTCCGGAGCGCTTGGGAATTGATCCGCTTGTAGTGGGTGTAGACGGCGACTGAGAGGACTTTCTTCGCTCGCTCCTGCCCTATCACGTACTGGTCGAGCACGTCCTTGATTTCGGTGGGCGTGGGGACCTGTGTGATGGCCTCCGCGACTTCGCGCTCTTCGTCCTCGGCGAGAATCTCGTTGCAGAGCGCGATGCACTCATTGCAGATGTAGACAGACGGCCCGGAAATGAACTTCCGGACCGCGTCTTTCGACTTCCCGCAGAATGAGCACCGGAGGTGTTTGTCTTGGGCCATGACGCTACCGCTTCGTTATTGCTAGTATGCTCCGGTCCCCGTTCGGCGTCAACCCGACTTGGCTCCGTCGCCCTCCAACTCCACTCGCTGTTGGATGACCTTGTCGACGATGCCGTATTCCCTGGCTTCCTCCGCGGACATGAACCGGTCGCGATCGATGTCCTGCTCGATGCGGTCGATGGGCTGTCCCGTGTGGAACGAGTAGAGCTCGTTGAGCTTGTTACGGAGGTAGAGGATCTCTTTGGCCTGGATCTCGATATCTGCCGCCGTTCCCTGATATCCGCCCGACGGCTGATGCATCATGATCCGTGCGTGCGGGAGGGCCGCGCGCTTGCCCTCACGACCCGCCGCGAGCAGAAAAGAACCAGCCGAGGCGGCCATCCCCATGCAGATGGTGTTCACGGGCGCCTGAATGTGCTGCATGGTGTCGTAGATGGCGAAGGCACTCGATATGACACCGCCCGGTGAGTTGATGTAGATGTAGATGTCCCGTTCCGAATTGTCTGCCTCCAGAAACAGGAGTTGGGCGATGATGATGTTCGCAACGTCGTCAACAATCGGCGTGCCGAGGAACACGATGCGGTCCATGAGGAGCCGGGAGAAGATGTCATAGGTCCGCTCGCCTCGCGTGGAGCGCTCGATTACATACGGTGGATAGATCGTCGGCATCTCAGTGTCTCGGGGGTTCCCTGTTATTGGTGCTAGTTATTGGTCCTTGACGATTGACTGCTCGAGCAGGAAGCTGAACACCTTCTCTTCGGTGGTGTTCCGCTCGAGCTCTGGAAGCCGTCCCGCTTTCTGTAATGACGCGTAGACCTCCCCAGGCTTGGCCTTGCGCCGCTTGGCAATCTCCTCGACCCTGCGGTCGATCTCCTCTTCGGTCGCCTTGAGATCGTGAGCGCGCGCCACGTGGTCGATGATGAGATCACGCTTGACCTGGCGCTCCGCGATGGGCCCGAATTCCGTGGCAAACTGTTGCAGCTGGTCGTCGGGCACCTCGTAGGCCTGGGCGAACGCGCTGAGCGCGCGCTGCACCATCGGTCGCGGGGCCTGAATGTCGTTGGCTTCAACGATCTGATCGACGAGCTGGCCGCGGAGTTCGGCGTCGGCTTCGCGCCGCCCGTCCGCCTCGAGATCGGAGCGGACCGCCGCCCGTAGGGCCTCGACGGAATCGAAGTCGCCCAACTCCCGGGCAAAGTCTTCAGTAAGGTCTGGCAACTGCTGTGTCTTGATCTCGCTCAGCATGACGCGCACCGATCTTGCCTGAGTCCGCTTGGTCTCGTCCGGATAGTCGTCGGGGAAGCGCACGGTGGCATCCACCGTCTCCCCACGCGAGAGCGTCATGATTCGTTCCTCGAGATCCGGAATCGCCTGTCCTTGACCGAGGATTAATTGGTAGTCACGGGATTCCTCGGCCGTACCTTCCTCGAGGGGCGTAATACTCACCGACACCAGATCCCCCATCTCTGGTCTCTCCCGGTCCGCGGGAACCCAGGGGCCGCGATCCCGGCGCAACTCGTCGATCTGGCCCTCCACCATCTCGTCCGTGACCCGACGCACCCTCCGGGTCAGCTGGAAGCCGCCCAGACGCTCCAACTTTAGTTCTGGCTTGACCTCCACCATCAGTTCAAAGGTAATCGGTGCCCCATCCTCGAACTTGAGGTCCTTGACTCGGGGATCGGTGATGGGTTGCAGGCCCTCCTGGTCCATTGCCGCCTGCCAGCTCGCGCCGATCACGTCCCGCAGAACGCTCTCGCGAATCGCCTCACGATAGCGCTTCCGAATGAGGGCCATCGGGGCCTTGCCGGCGCGGAACCCTGGGAGCTTGGCGCGCTTCGCGTATTGCGAGGCCGCTTTCGTTTCAGCCGCGTGGACGCGCTCCACGGGCACCTCGACTTTGAGGCTCGTGGCGCCCGGTTCCTCTGAAGCCTTCGTGATCTTGATGTCGGTCTCTACGGTCATGGCACGTCCGCGCTGGGGGCGCTCGTCGGAACGCCTGGCGAAATGTAACCGGGCCGGCTGGAGCCGCCAAAGACGAAACCTCTGGGCCTCTGCAGCGTAAGAGATGATGGTATGGTGAAGGCTGTCTCGAGATGCCGTTGATCTTGCTGGCATACGCCTTTCTCTCGAATGTCGCGCTGGCCGTGGTCCCCCACGAGCCCGTCGTGATCTGGTACGGCGCACAGATCGGGATCTGGGCCACTGCGCTGGTCGCCACGGCTGGCACATTGGCGGCCGCGTGGGTCGATCACCGGGTGTTTGTCCCGGTGATCGCGCGAGTGGCGGCACAGCCTGTGCTTGCGCAAGGCGCCCTCGGGAAGCTCCAGCGCGTCTTCAGCCGGGCGCCATTTGCTATCATTGCGGTTTCTGGCGTCACACCGCTTCCATTCTTCCCGTTC
>JBDHDH010000192.1:0-4662 GCA_039591615.1 Gemmatimonadota bacterium
GCACAGCCTGTGCTTGCGCAAGGCGCCCTCGGGAAGCTCCAGCGCGTCTTCAGCCGGGCGCCATTTGCTATCATTGCGGTTTCTGGCGTCACACCGCTTCCATTCTTCCCGTTCAAGGCCATGGCATTCGCGGCCCGCTATCCATTGGGGCGCTATTTGACGGCCGTCGCTGCGGGACGGCTGCCACGCTATCTCTTGCTCGCGTGGTTGGGGGTGGTGTTTCACTTGCCCACTTGGGTGTTCGTCGCGCTCTTTGTGCCGTTCGTCCTCCCACCAGCGCTGAGGATGCTCCCATGGACAAAGAAAAAAGAGAACTGACATTCCTGCTCGCGGAACCCGAGCGACGCTTGCTACGTGCCCTTGCCGCGCGTCTTCCGCAGAGTATCCGGTCCAACCATTTGACGGGCCTCGGTGTGGCCGGGGCAATTGGTGTTGGTGCAGCCTATGCGCTCACGAGCTTCCACCTGGCGTGGCTCTGGGTCGCCAGCTTCATGCTGGCGGTCAACTGGTTCGGGGACAGCCTCGACGGGACCCTTGCCCGGGTCCGCCACGCCGAACGGCCGCGCTACGGCTACTACCTCGACCACATCGTGGACGCGTTCAACACCTTGGTCATTGGCATCGGAATCGGACTTTCGCCATTCGTGCGTCTCGATGTGGCCCTGCTATTGGTCGTGCTCTATCTCACCCTGTCGATCAACATCTACCTCGAATCGAGCGTGTTCGGCGTTTTTCGCCTGGCGTATGGGCGGCTGGGGCCGACAGAAGTTCGGATACTGCTCATCGTGGCCAATGCAGTACTTGCTGTGGGCGCAGCGCTACCGAGCGTCTGGCATTGGGTGCCCACGATCGCCAACGGCACTGCGGTCGCCCTGGTGGTGGTCATGATCGGGGTCCTCGCGGTGCGTTTCGGCCGTAACCTGCATCGCTTGGCTCGGCTGGACCCCCTCCCGCACGGATAAGCGTCACCGGCGGCTCGGAGTGACGTGATGCGCCGTGGCGACCTCCTGTCGCCACGGCCTGTTGTCTTCATGGTTCATCAACCCACCCTCGCTCACCGCATGCAGGAACGTGTGGGTACAATTCGTGACAGTTGGATCGTTGTGTAGCAACTCCCGTCCTTGCGCCTGCCACCGTCTTCACCTCATAAGTGAAAAGACCCGAGCGACTTGGACCGCCCGGTGAGCTTCGGAATACAGCTTGCGTCGCGGATGGCAGATGGCATCGGCGTGAGTCAGTCCAGCGCCTAGAGCAGCGGTGACAGCGCTCACAGACTGCGCGGCTTTCAGTGTGTACCACTGTCGCGGTAGGATCCGGTCGATCCTTCCCCGCGCCCAACGAAGTGTGATCAGGCGACGGCTCGAGATCGCTCCAAGCCGGTGGCTGGTCTCTCAAGCGAGGGCGCCGTGGCAGTTCGTCATATCGATGGCCACTTCACTCCTCCCATGAGCATCGAGGTTCCGGAAGACTGTGACCTCTCAGAACCGTCACGGCGGTAGCAACTCCGGCGTGAGCTTTCCCGCCGAAGTCTCCACGAACGACGCCTGTGCGATCGTCCGTTGTCCGTCGTGTCGCACCGCACATCGGATCGGTACGGGCAAGGTTCCCCCCGGCGGGGCCCGTGCGCGGTGCCGAACCTGCTCGCAGGTGATGCTGGTCCGCCGGAAGAACGCCACGTCACCGGCAAAATCGTCGACACAGCCACCGCAGCGAGAAGACTCCGGCGTTCCCCTCGAGCGCACGACGCAAAGCGATGGCGCAAGCGGTCCTGGGATCGGCCCCAACCGCTCGCACATCCCAAGCTTCTCTGAAGGGACCGTTCCAGTTTCCGAGCCAGCGCCACCGCCCATGACGGTCCCCGGGTCGCGAGGCGTCGAGTCAATGCCAGCGGTGCAAAGCGGGAACGGCTCCAGTGTCCTGCCCCCCGTCACCCAACCTGCGCATCCCACTGGGCCGTCCCAACGCGCGACGTCCCCCAGACCGTCGCGGCGCTCTTCGCGTGTCGTCCAGCCTACTCACAAGTCACGCGGTCAGCGAGCCTACTCGGCGTTCTTGGTCTTGATCTGGCTGGGCGTTGCCGGCACGACACTCTTTGTCGGGTTCGAGTATTACACCACGCCTTTGCAGGAACGCGCGTATTCGGAGCTACACGACCTGCTCAAGCCGTCCGGCACCATCGGGCTTGGGTACGGGATCCTAGGCAGCGCCCTCATGACAGCGGGCGTCCTCGTGTACACGCTGCGACGGAGGCTGAGTCTCTTCAGACGTGTGGGACAGCTCAGGTACTGGCTGGAGTTTCACATCTTCTTGTGCACCCTGGGTCCGTACTTCGTCGTGCTTCACAGCAGCTTCAAGTTCGGCGGGTTCGTTTCCATTGCCGTGTGGTGCATGGTTGCGGTCGTGGTGAGCGGCATCTTCGGGCGCTACGTGTATGCCCGCATCCCCAAGACGATAAACGGTCAGTTTGCGTCTCTTCGGGTCATCGAGGGGCAAAAAGAGGGCCTCCTTCAGGCCATAACGCAGCGAGCCGGCCTGCGTGCGCCCGATCTCGATAGGATCGTGACTGTCTCTCATCGTCGTGCTCCCAAAGGATTCGTGCACGCGCTGCTCTTGGCGATCCGCTTCGATCTGACGAAGCGGTCGCAGCGGAGAAAGGTGCGGCGCCTCCTGACGACCAGGAAAGTGGCGGTGGGGGTGCGCGACAGAATCATGGAACTCATCGACGCGCAGTTTCAGCTCGAACAGCAGATCGTACTACTGAAACCGTTCCAACGACTCTTCGGCTACTGGCACATTCTCCACCTGCCTCTCGCCATCGTGATGTTCATCGTCATGATCGCCCACATTCTCGTCGCCGTCGCGTTCGGATATGCATGGGTCAATTGAGGGAGGAGGCCCAACCGTGAAAGTGCGCGCCACGACAGTCCTGATTCTCGCGGCCTTTGTTGCGGTTGTCGTTGCCACGTGTGCGCGATTTGATGACCGGGCTGGTACACCTGAAGCGATTGCGGTCGCGACGAACTGGGCGGTTGAAACTCCATCAGGCGGGACGGCGGGAGCAAGTCCAACTAGGGAAGACGTCCGCAGTCAATTCCACGTCGACGCCGACAGGCTGCGTATGCGCGTGGAGAAGGCACTCCATGACAGCACGCTGCTAATCACGCTTGCGCGCTTGCTCCAGGGCGCCCATCGACCCACGGAAGCCGCCTCGTATTACGAACGCTACGTGGCGCTTATCCCATCGGATCGCCAGGCCCGGCTCGGCTTGGCGAGCGTCTACGCGGCGGTGGCGCAGTGGGAGGAGGCGAAAGGGGCCATGCTCTCGCTCCTCGAGGTCATTCCCGACAACCCAGCAGCCATGTACAACCTCGGAGCGATCGATGCCAACCTGGGCAACTACCAAGAGGCAACTGCTTGGTGGAGGAGAGTCAGTGAGGGAGGAGCCGATGAGGCCTTGGCGGTCAAGGCGACGGAGTCGCTGCGTCGTATATCGACACACGGGAATTGAGCGGCTCGCCCGGCTGACCGTCGATCTCGGGTCACTGATATGTCTCGCGTCGGGCGAATCAACCACCTCATCCTGATGGCCATCGTGATGCTCGCTCCGACGGGCGGAGTCCAAGCCCAACTGCTTTCACCGGGGAAACTGGCTGAGGCGCACCGTGTCCTCGAAGGCGTGCGCAACTGTACGAATTGTCATGAGCTGCGGACCCGTGGAGCTTCGAACATCAAGTGTTTGGCCTGCCATGAGCCACTGCAGAATCGCGTGAGTCAGCAGCAGGGCTTTCATGCGTCCACAAAGGTGACCGGAGAAGACTGCGGCAGCTGTCATAAGGATCACTTCGGCCGTGATTTCCAAATGGTGCGGCTCGATACCACGGACTTCGAGCATTCGGAAGTGGGATTCGGACTCGTGGAGAGTCACCGCGAGTTGGATTGCCGTGATTGCCACAAAGCGGCACTCGTTACTGCGACCGACGTGCGTGCTTTCAAGGGGAAGTACGGGGCTTTGGACAGAACCTTTCTTGGCGCTGAAAACACCTGCGTGGGATGTCACACGGCCGACGATCCGCACGAGAAGCAGTTTCCTCGGCGTGGTTGCGAGGATTGCCACGGTGAGGTCGCGTGGGAAGAGGCCGAGCGCTTCGACCACAACAAAACACGGTACCGACTCACGGGACTACACCGCCGGGTAGACTGTGAGGGTTGCCATGAGTCCATACGGAGGGGTCGGAACGAGGCGTACGTCCAGTACGTCGGGATCGAGTTCGCCGGTTGTGAGTCATGCCATGACGACGTGCACGAGGGGCAACTGGGAAAACGTTGCACCGACTGTCACACGACCGGTGGATGGCATCGGATCGCTCGCCGTTCGGCCTTCGAGGAAGGATTCGATCACGAAGCGACCGATTTCTCTCTGCTCGGCAAGCACGCAGAGCTCGAGTGCGCGGATTGTCACGGAACGCCGCCGGCACAGGGCGAATGGCTACTGATTAGATACCAGCCTCGGACGCGAGAACTCACCTACCCACACCCCGTTGCGGACGACTGCGTCTCCTGTCACCGGGACTACCACCGCAGCGTGTTTGCGGAAACGCCCGGTGGCATCGCCTGCGACAACTGTCACAACGAAGATGTGTGGGCGCCAGCTGAGTACGACAT
>JBDHDH010000193.1:0-4517 GCA_039591615.1 Gemmatimonadota bacterium
CATCCCCCACATTCCTGATCGATGAGCCTGAGCCGCCGACTCTCCGACGTGAGGGTCCAACTGTCCTACCTGCCGCGGGCCTTTGGGCTCGTGTGGCGGGCGGCCCCCGCCCTGACGGTGTGGTGGGGCACCCTGCTGCTGGTGGACGGTCTGCTGCCCGTCGCGTTCGTCTATCTCACGCGCCTGCTGGTGGACAGCCTGGTGACCACCATCGGTGCCGGAGCGTCGTGGGACACCATTCGGCCGACGATCCTGATCGCGGCCCTCATGGCCGCCATCCTGATCACACAGCAGCTCACGCAGCTGGCCGTCGCCTGGATCTCGACGGCCCAATCCGAGTTCATCCAGGACGAGATTCGCGGCCTGGTACACGACCGCGCTTATGCCGCGGATCTCGGCTTCTACGAGTCATCCGACTACCACGACAGGCTGCACCGCGCCAGCACCGACGCGTCCCGCCGGCCGCTGGTCCTGCTCGAGAGCGGCGGGCGCTTGCTCCAGGACGGCGTCACCCTCGTGGGGATGGCCGCGCTGGTCCTGCCCTACGGCGCCTGGCTGCCGGCGGTCCTCGTCCTCAGCACCCTGCCCGCGCTCTACGTCGTGATCCGCTTCAACCGGAAGCTGCACCGGTGGTGGGAAGAGGCCACCGCCGAGCGGAGGTGGGCCGCCTACTACGACTGGGTCCTGACCTACAGCGAGTTCGCCGCTGAGCTTCGGCTGTTCGCTCTGGGCGACCATTTCAAGGACACCTATCAGAAAGTGCGCGGGAAGCTCCGGGGGGAGCGGCTGCGGCTCCTCCGGGACGAGAGCCTCGCCCGCCTGGGGGCGGCGATGGTGGCCCTGCTGGTGACCGGCGCCGTGATGGCCTGGATGGTGTGGCGGGCGTTCCTGGGGCAAGTGACCCTGGGCGATCTGGTGCTGTTCTACCAAGCCTTCGATCGGGGCCAGCACCTCATGCGCTCCCTCCTGGGGAACGTGGGAAAGATCTACACCAACACGCTGTTTCTCGAGAACCTGTTCGAGTTCCTCGACCTCGAGCCGCAGGTGGTGGACCCGCCGAGCCCACAACCGGCACCCCGAGCCGTACGCGGCGGGCTCGTCTTCGAGGACATCACGTTCCGCTATCCGGGAACCGAGCGCGTGGCCCTCGAAGGGTTCAATCTCTCCGTCGCCGCCGGGCAGGTGGTGGCCATCGTGGGCGCCAACGGCGCCGGGAAGAGCACCGTGATCAAGTTGCTGTGCCGCTTCCACGACCCGGGGGCCGGCCGCGTCCTGCTCGACGGGGTGGACATCCGGCAATTCCGCGTGCTCGAGTTCCGCCGCCTGATCACCGCGTTGTTTCAGTCACCGGTGCCGTACCATGCGACCGTGGCGGACAACATCGGGTTCGGCGACCTCGCGGCCCACCCTGGTCGGCACGCCATCGAGGCCGCCGGCGAGGGAGCCGGCGTCGACGGCATCGCCGGTGCGCTCCCGCGGGGCTACGACACCCTGCTGGGTAAGTGGTTCGCGAAGGGCACACAGCTCAGCGTCGGCGAGTGGCAGCGGATCGCCCTGGCCCGGGCCTTCCTGCGTCGCGCGGACATCCTGGTCTTGGACGAGCCCACCAGCTTCATGGACTCGTGGACCGAGGCGGAGTGGCTGGAGCGGTTTCGCCGTCTGGCGGCCGGCCGCACGACCATCATCGTGACCCACCGGTTCACCATGGCGCTCCGGGCGGACGTGGTGCACGTCATGGAGCGGGGGCGGATCATCGAGTCCGGGAGCCCGGAGGAGCTCATTGCCCGGGGCGGGCGTTTCGCCCAATCGTGGGCGACCCAGATGCAGAGCTAAGCCTAGGACAGACAGGAGAAGAACCCCAGAACTCCCGCTTCTCCCGCCAATCCCCCTGGGGCGCGCGGGCGGGGAGCGGCTCCACCTGGGCATGGAAAATGCGCTCCTATTCGGGCGATTGTGCGACCATTGCCAGCCTCACGTTGACATTGCCACCGGCAGGTGAGAGTTGCCTGAGGGACACGCAGACCCGCGCTCCACGAGCAACCAAGGTACAGATTCCCAGGCCGACGTTCCCGCTCGGAAACCGTATGTCCAGCCGGTGCTCCGCGAGTGGGGAGCGCTGATCGACCTGACCCAAGTGGGTAACACGCACCCAGGTTTCGATGTCTGCCTCGGCAGCGTCACGTGGTCGCAGGCGAAGGCCTGCGGGGACAACGGAACTCAGGGGTAGCAGGGACAAGGGGGACTACCGTAGCCGCGAGTTGTACCGCACTATCATCATGGGCATTCCGAGACGGAGTGCCCATTCCGTTTTCCTGGGCCTCCAGGTTGATTCTCGGACCGTACGGGGTCCCTGTACCCGCAGTCCCATTCGACGTATGACCGGACCAAGAGGCCGCCGAGGGTGGCGCCAACCGAGCTGAACCACCGAGACTGGCCCATCTATCGTTGCTACGGGTTCAACCTGGGCAGTGACGCGACGTTCGCCGCGCCCCTGTCGAGGGGGGACGGCGCCGCGGAGGTCACGTTTACCCTCGCCGATACCGAAGCCCCCGCTACCGAGTGGCACGGCACCGAGCCCACCTATGCCAGCGAAGGCCGCCTGGAGAGCGGCGAGAGCGCCCTCTGTGTGTACCGTGGAAGCGGATTCGACTACGACGTCGTGCGGTTCGCCCAGCTCTCGGAGTACTATCTGTGGCCCGATCGCATCGTCTGCCACCTGCGGGACCCTGAGTACGGGTTCACCGTCGAGCTGTACTTGCTGGGACTCGTGTTCTCACTCTGGCTCGAGTGCCGGGGCAGCCCGGCACTGCATGCCTCGGCCGTGGTGGTGGATGATCGCGTTGTGGCGTTTCTCTCCGGGAACCGGGGTGGGAAGAGCTCGTTGGCCGGAAAGCTCATGCAGCGTGGATACCCGCTGCTCACGGACGACATTCTTCCGGTCGAGCACCGTGATGGCCAGATGGTCGGGCGACCGAGCTATCCGCAAATGCGCCTCTGGCCCCCCGAGGCCGATTACTTTCTGGGCTCGCACGAGCATCTCCCCCTCGCCCACCCGCGCTACACCAAGCGACGCGTGAGGGTGGGCCCCGGATCGTTCGGCCGATTCTGCGATCGCCTCGTGCCGCTGTCGGCGATATACTTGCCGGAGCAACGCGAAGGGGCCTCGGTGCGCATCGAGCCCGTTGCCCCGGGCCCGGCACTGATTGCGCTGGTGCGGCAGTCGTTTGCCGCGCACCTCGCGGAGGCAATGGGCCTCAGGGCCTCCCGCTTCCGCTTCTTCTCGGAGCTGCTTCGCAAGGTCCCGGTGCGGCGCCTCGTCTACCCGTCGGGATTCCAGCACTTGGACGAGGTGTGTGACGCTGTCGTCGAGGACGTTGCGACCCCCAGCCGTTCCGACACGTGAGGGGATCGGAGTGGACTGGGTTTCGAAGCCCATGGTACGTATCGTGCCCTGCGTGAGATACCACTAATGAGCCAACGCGCCGCATGATTTCGACCGAATCGATCGTCGTCGCCTCGAAGAATCAGGTCTCGTCCGACCTGGCGGAGGAGGCGGTGATCCTGGATCTCGAGAGCGGAACCTATTACGGACTGGAGGCCGTGGGCTTCCGCATTTGGGATCTCATGCAAGAGCCTCGGACCGTCGCCACCATCGTGAACGCGATCGTGGCCGAGTATGACGTCGACCGTGAGCGCTGCGAGCGGGACGTCCTGGCCCTCCTGGATCGGCTGGCCGCCGCGGGGCTCATCGAGGTCCGAGGTGGCGAAGCTCCGTAAGCTGCTCACCCTGCCGGCGGCCGACCGAAAGCTGCTGTTCCAGGCGGGGACGCTGCTTGGCGCCGTACGGCTGGGACTGTGGATCCTGCCGTTCTCCAGGCTTCGTACCATGCTCGCGAGAGCCGCCGGCAGCCGTCATTCGGCGGGCGGGCCCCCGGCCGAGCGCGTAGCGTGGGCCGTGTCGCAAGCGGCTCGTTACGTTCCTCGGTCGACGTGTCTCGTGCAGGCCCTCGCCACCAAGCGTCTCCTGGCCAACCTGGGACACGATGCCCAACTCCACATCGGTGTGGCCAAGGACGGGACGGATCGCCTGGAAGCCCACGCCTGGGTGGAGAGCGGAGGCAAGATCCTCGTGGGCGCGCTTTCCGACCTGTCTCGCTACACCCCACTGCCACCGCTCCCCGCAGAGCGGCACTGAGGTCGCCGGGTGAGCGGGATCTGCGGGATCGTCCATTGGGGTGGCGCTCCCGTGGATCGGGAAGACGTGGCGCGCATGGCCCGCGCGGCCGCGTACCGCGCCGTGGATGCGTGCGAGGTCGTAGCCACCCAGAATGTCGGGTTCGCCCGCCTCGCTCATGGCCTGACCGCGCACGCTCGGAGCGGCCGCCAGCCCCTCGCTGATTCCGGTGACCTCCTGCTCCTCACGGCCGACGTGCGGTTGGACAACCGCGACGAGCTTCGCCGCCTTTTGGCTCCGGCTCGCAATGCCGGCCCACCCGAGCCCGGCAACGCGGACCTCC
>JBDHDH010000194.1:0-4425 GCA_039591615.1 Gemmatimonadota bacterium
CGCAGGCGCTGCACGGTCTCGTTTTTTCCCGCCGGGGGATCACCCGACAGTCTACGACGGAGTGCGAAGAACTTCCGACAGAGGTGCAGAGCAGACGGCCTGCCTGGGCCAATCATGGCGCGCAGCGCTTCGTCCACGCCGCGCAGCGTGTTCCAGACCGCTTCTTGCGGCAGCATGGGGTTGACCATCCGTGAGGGCTCAAGTGCGATAATGCACCGACGCGTTGGAGATGGCTAGGGGCCGACGGGTCTACGCCGCCCCTCGCGGCAAGGGCCCCCAGAAGTAGCCGATAAACCCCTCCTAGAGCCGGCCAAGGACTTCACAAACCCGGTTCCCGCGCTGTTTACGTGTTCACAGCGCGAAAGGGAGCAGGATGGCGGTCGCGGACCACGGTTTTGAGTGGAACGGCCCGTTAACCGGGTTTTAAAACGGCTCTAGCGGCGGGTTCGTACGATTAGGTCCCCCGGTTCGCATTTCAGGACGCGGCACGGCTTTTCGACGAGCGCGAAGTCAATGGCCGACGTTTTCGGTGTTTCGATCCGGCATATGGTCGATTGTGGGATGCCCGCCTAATTCGCGAGCTGCACCGGGCTAACCCCGGCCTTCATGGAAGGGGGCGGTGGAGGAGGCTACACCGGAGGACCCACCTGATCAACTGACGATTCCGTTCAAGTATTCTTCCAGATTGGTGTAGCCATCACCATCGATATCGTGCGCACTATCGTTACCATTTGGATTTAGACCGTTGGCGCGTTCCCACACATCTGGCATACCGTCATTGTCGCTGTCAGCGCACGGAGTACCGGGATCGAGCTGCGGCCAGCCACCGACGTCTGCGGGACTTGCAATGAATCCGCGCTGATCGATAGTCTGAGCAATGGGAATATCGTGGCCTCTGGTTCCCTCTCGTACACTCTCGACAATGCGGCGATCTACCGGATCTGGTCTCGCAAACCAAGTACCGTCACAGTTTAGACCATGGATGGCGCCTGATTTTGTCAGCACATCTTCGAATGCTTGCTGGGCGCTCGTGGTAATGACGGGAGGCACACTGTAGGGAGTGGAAACTCGAAACCCATCGGGTGCAAAACTTTGAACACTGCCACCCGGCTCGATGTAGTTGCCGCTATGGTAATATCCGCCCCCTGATATGTTGGTCTCCCGCACATACGTGCTAATAGTGGCATTCGGGCCAGACTTGATGTGGTTATTCACGAAGTTGACTTTTGATGGACCTCTGACTTCCGCATACCCATAGGTTCCAAGGTTGTACACGACGTTGTTTACCCAATCAAGCGGATGAGTGATGGTCACAAGGGGATAGCGCTGATTATGGTGAGCGATGAGGTTGTGGTGAAAACTGAGATTTCCCGATGTTCCCTCCGATCCAAGGTTCGGGCCTTTGTAACCGCCATCGGCAGCCGGCAGGCTCTCGGACATATTACTCCACTGCACGGTGATGTCGTGCGTATCTCCCCAAGAGATATATATCTCGTCTCCTGCCCAACTCATAGACACGTGGTCGACAATCACATCGTATGCGGCAGCACCCCTACTGACCGTCAGCGCACGGCCGTCCTCGACCTTGGTGCCCGGTCGGGAACGAATATAGCGGATAATAACGTCATTGGTTCTCACACGAAGATGCGCATCGGATAGAGAATCGGCTGTTTTCAACGTAATGCCGCCGCCCGGCGCCGTTTGGCCGGCAATCGTGAGGAAAGGGTTCTCCACATCCAGGCTCGAGTTGAGGACGATCGTACCTCCTACCCGAAAGACACACGTGCGCGGCCCGGAAGCTTCCACGCATTCGCGAAGGCTTCCCGGACCGCCGTCATCTAAGTGGGAGATTATATATACGTTCCCGCCGCGACCGCCTTTGGCAAACCTCCCGAAACCGTCGGCACCCGGGAATGCGACGGTACCCGTCTGCGTCGCTGGGTCGGTAATCTGGCGATCAAGCAGACAGGAGCTGAGGAAAGCGACGGAAATGAGCAGAAGGGGAGCGCAGACGATAGCCGGTCGTCGGGCGAGCTTGAGAGCGAACCGCATCGCCAGGTCCTCCGGTCACGGCCGGCGGGCGTAGCGTGGGCGCTCCACGGAAGCCCCGTAGCTCTGCGTCACCGCGTCTCGGCGGGTCTGCTCTGAGCAGCGAATGTCTGAAAATCCCGTTCGGATGACACTCATTCAGTAGCTCCAGTAGCTCAGGATTGATGTGTGCCGAACGGTGTGGACTACAACTATGGTAGATGGCGAGCGAAGCGCTGTGATTGAAGTCACAGGCAACTCTTGAGGTTTCGGACCCGCTCGCCACTGAACCTCGCCGCTCCCTCGCCGATGCTTTGCACTGCCCGCGTGTGCGAGAGACGCAGTGTCGTGGAGGCCTTTCTCGCCGAGAACGATGACGGGCCGCCGGGCGCTTTGGCCAGCGAGCGCCATGTGGCCGGGGGAGCGAGTGGGCCAGCGAGACTGGCTGATCGCCTACTTCCTGAACGGCTAGGCCCTCGCCGGGCGTCTGCCTCCCATCGCCGGGCGTGACGCCTCTATGCAACGGACCGCCATGGGCCGCGCCGTGAGGAGCCAATTGAAACAAGAAGCCAAGAAGGAAGAGGGCAAGAAGAAAGGGCCCAAAGAGAAAAGCCCCGAGGTGACCCATATGGCGGGGAGGCGACGCTGAGGATATCCCCCCTCTGCACCAGCGCCCGGAGCTCCTGCGCGTCCCTTTTGCTAGCCCAACCGAATCCCCTCGAGCTTGGCAATGAGACCACGCACCCGCTCGGGGAGTGGCGCCTTCTGGTTCGCCTCGTAATCGAACGAAACGACGACGCCACTACCTTCGGCGGCCACCGCTCCCTGCGTTTCCGATACTAGTCGGTACTCCATAGTAAAACGATCACTCTCGACGTTGCTCACACGCACTCCAACGAGCACGGTGTCCGGATAGTAGAGCGCTCGCCGGAATCGGCAACTCGTCGAGTGCAGAATCGCCCCGACCTTCTCCTGATCGTACGACGCGAGGAATCCACACCGCTCGAAGTAGGCGATGCGTGCGGTTTCGAAATACCGGAAGAACACGGCGTTGTTGACATGGCCGTAAGCGTCCATCTCGCCCCAGTGCACGGGGAGCCGAACGATGACGGGGTACTGGGCGAGGAGGGGATTGTCGGTCGTAGCCGTCGCGGTGCTCGTCATGGAGAGAATGTAATCGGGCGGCGAGGGATTGCGATGCCCCTCGCACCGGAGCTCAGGAGAAGGCTGCGCCGTCGAGACGCCACAGCCTCCCCCCGCGCCCAATGTTCTCAAGGAGCTGCCACCAACGTGCTCTCCCGTTCCAAGTGACTCAACCTCACGCTAGAACTGAAAACCCAGCGCCAAATTGATGTGCGTCGCTTCCTGGGTCCCGATCGTCGCGTCTCCGTAGGTGGTGAGAATCCGACGCACCTCGAATCCGAACATCAGCGGGTGGGGGCGCCAGATAATGTGGGTCTCCCAGCTCGCATTCTTCAGGCGTCCGGTGTCGGGAGCGAAATCGGCGTCGTCCGGATCGTCGATGCCGAAGCCACCCCCCAATTCCCACTCCGGTACCGGCAGGATGTTGAGCTGACCCCATCCACCTCTGGTCCGGAGCGGAAGCCCACCAGCACCGAAGTTCTGACCGATCCCGCCTCCACCCAGCACGGCCATCGCCTCGCCGGTAAACGCTTCACCCCGTAGCTCTACGAACTCCGTCACGAAGAAACGGGCCGCGAACGCTGCCGCCTTACTGTTCAGCAGCGAGTCCCCGTCGGTCGCGATCCACCCCCAGTGACCCCCAATGCTCAGCTCCCCACCGGCAATCTGCGGATCCCCCCATCGGGCGAGCACCCGACCCTCGACCATGGGGCGATCGCTGCGCTCGGCAGCCGTGAAATTCGTCGTAAATGTCGGCTGTCCTGCCGAGAACGGCGCGAGCACCGACACCTCGAGGCCTACTCGAACGGCGGTGGGACTCTCGACACCGAATCGAACCTGCGGGATCCAGAACCAGAGGTTGCCAGCTGTGCTGAATCCGGGGATATCCAGTGCCGCCAAGCTCGATGGGTTTTCTCCGGAGATCGGGGGTGCCTCCTGGCCGAATACGAACCACGCCTGGGGCCAGCGTAGCTCGACTCGTGCACGTCGGAGGCTGAGTAGCGGACGGAGACGGCCATCGCCAAGCTGCCCACCAAAGAGATTGAGCTCGATCTCGCCGCTGAGGTCCCCGCGCAGCACGCCGGAATGAAACCCCCGGAGCCCTATGCGCGTTTGCCGCAGCGTCGCCCCCACCCCGCTGGCCGGCAGTCCGTCGGGGGGATCGGGAGGTTGCACGAACAGGGGAACGTCACTGTTCAGAACCTTGGCATTGGTCGAGAAGCCGTTCAGCAGAATGTGGCCAAACAGCTCGAT
>JBDHDH010000195.1:0-4396 GCA_039591615.1 Gemmatimonadota bacterium
CCACTGGACTCCGCCGGCCGGGGTGGCGATCCGTTTGCTCGGGCCGTGTTGCACATGAAGCGCGCCGAGTGGCTTGACAGTCTCGAGCGGTTCGCGGCAGCCGACTCGGCACAGCTGTGGTACGAGAACTTCGAGTTCATCGGCATGCCAAGTGGCGAGGCGCAGGCGAGTGAGATCGACTGGGCGCTGGGAGCCTATGCGATGTGGTTGCGCGGGGAACGTGCCTACCGCCGACACAATCGCACGGCGGCATGTCGACATCTCCAGCGTGTGCTCGAGTTGTGGTCGGGGGCGGACGCCGCGTACGAACCACTGGTGCGTGGCGCGACCGAGCACGTGCGCGAAGCGTGCCGGCAGTGATCACCTGCCGCACGCTTGGCGCCGTCGAACTGACCGTCGGCGGCTCGGACGCCCCCGCCGAGCTCCTCTGGCGCAAGAACCTCGCCCTGCTGATCTACCTCGCCCGCTCACCCAACCGGTCACGCGCGCGCCAGCACCTCACGGCGTTGCTCTGGGGAGACAAGCCCGAGAGGGCCGCGCGACAGTCCCTGCGGGAGGCGCTGCGCGTGTTGCGACGCTGGCTCGGCGAGGATGCGCTGCATGCGGAAGGTGACGTCATCCGCCTCGACCCGCAGATCGTGCAGCTCGACACCGACCGCTTCGAGGACCTCGAGGCCGCAGGCGATCTCCGTGGCGCTGCCTCCCTGGTCGTGGGTGAATTTCTCGAAGGGTTCAGCGTCGCGGATGCCTCCGATTTCGAAGACTGGCTTGCGGTAGAGCGCGCCCGATGGCGCACCCGCGGGGTAGCAGTTGTCGTCGGGTTGTGTGAGGCATTGCTCGCTCGCGGAGACGTAGCCGTCGCGGCCGAAGAGGCGCTCCGAGCCACCACTCTGGATCCCACGGCCGATACCGCCGTTCGAGCCGCGATGCGCGCGCAGGCGCTGTGGGGCGACCGGGCAGGCGCGCTTGCCCAATTCGAGGAGTTCGCCGCCCGGTTGCGTGAGCTTGGCACGGAACCGGATGAAGCAACCAGGTTGTTGGCCGAGCGAGTACGCCGTCAACGAACGTGGACCCTGCCTGAGTCGGTGCCTCAGGACGACCAGCGGGGGGCAGAGCTGCGCCGGGTTCCGTTGGTCGGTCGTGAGAGGGAGCTCGAGCAGCTGGTGAGCGTGTGGCATGCGTGCGTACACGACCGGCACGCTGCAGCGGTGGTCCTCGAAGCCGACCTGGGCGTGGGAAAGACTCGCCTGGCGGAGGAGCTCCTCGAACGCGCGCGTCTGGAGGGTGGGACCGTCGCGGCCGTCCGTTCCGTTGAGGCTGATTTCAACAGGCCGATGAGCGGCGTCCTCGGACTCGCCCAAGGTGGGCTACTGGACGCGTCGGGCGTTGCAGCCGCGATGCCGAACGCCCTCGCCGCATTCGCTGCCGCGATTCCCGAGTGGGCCGACCGGTTCAGGTTACCCGAGCGTCTCAGCGGCGATCTAGGACAAGCCCTCACCGATATCGGACGCGCGATTGCCGAGGAGCAGCCCTTGCTGTTCTTCACGGACGACGCACAGTGGTGCGACCATGAGTCCCTCGTGGCCCTGACGGCCATCACGCGGGACCTCAACCGGTGGCCCGTGCTTACTTGCTTCGCTGTCTCACCGCAGCCACCGCGACCCGAGCTGGACGACCTACGAACTCGCATCGGACGGGATGTGGCTGGGATCACCGTACGGTTGGACAGGTTGAGCGACGAAGCGGTGCGCCGCCTCGCCCGCTGGGCCGTGCCAAGCTACGATGACGCGCAAATCGATCGGCTCGCCCGGCGGGTAGCTTCGGACTCTGCCGGGCTTCCGCTGCTCGCAGTGGAGCTACTACACGCCGTGGCGCTCGGCCTCGACCTGGAGCAGATGCGTGGGGCATGGCCGGAACCCTTCAGGACGCTCTCCCACACGCTTCCGGGCGATCTCCCCGACGCGATCGTAGCGGCGATTCGAATGGGATTCCGTCGCCTGAGCGCGCCGGCACAGCGGGTGCTCGAAGGAGCCAGCATCCTCCCCAAACCCACCCCGGCAGAGGCTCTAGGTACCGCCGCCGCTCTGGCCGGAGACGATCTCCACGCGGCCCTCGATGAATTGGAATGGCAGCGCTGGCTGACGGCCGACTCCAGGGGATACTCGTTCGTTGCCAAGATCGTGCGGGAAGTCATCGCCCGCGATATGCTCACCGAAGGACAGAAGGAACGCATCCTCCGCTCGGTTTCTAGCTGACTACGGAGACGCTCCCGGCCGACCTCGAACTCCGAACGAGCAGCACACCTCCCGATCACTATCTCCACCGTTCTTCCTCGGTTGCATCGCCAGCTCCTCTACCGGCGAGTACGCCAACGAGCGCCACCTCGCGGGGCCCTCACTGAGCGCAGCCACTCCGAAACCGTGGCTACCCACTTGACGTTCCCTTGCGCACCTCGTGCGAGACTCCCTGCGGAGACGGGAGAGCGCAATGAACCTCGTGAAGCAGAGAACCGAGCTACAGAAGAAGGTCTCCCGACGGGAGGCCATCAAGGGCCTGGCAGTGCTGACGGCCGGTCTGGGAGTGGGATGCACCCCACTCCGCATCGCCATGCACCTCTATCCCGATGAGTTCGACAATCAACCGGAGCGCGTAGACCGAGTCCTACGGGCCTTCGTGGCAACGGTGATTCCAGGTGCACCGCTGGACGACCCCAATCTGATACGCGCGTTCTACGACAGCTATTACCCGCTCGCGAAGTGTCGGAACTTCTTCGCCGCGGATCTCTGCCAACGCGCGCTCAACCGTTTCGGCACCGACGACTTCGAGCGACTGGCTCCCGAGCAGCGTACGGGCGTCATCGAGAGCGGATTGTCACAGAGTGGCACGATCGGGCGGGTCTACACCGGCGCGATCTTCCTGACACAGATCGCTTTCTACGCCGGGATATACGACGCGGATCGGGGCTGCCCGCTCATCGAGTTCGACGGTCGTTATCGATTTCGGAGCGTGGCTCAAACATCCTACCCGAACCCGGGGTCTTTTCTTGCTCGTGCAAGAACGGCAGACGGTAACCCCTCGTAGTAGGAGAGTGCGTCATGAGAGTGATCGAGACGGATGTCCTCGTCATTGGTTCGGGGTTTGGCGCAGCGGCCCCTGCCCTCAGACTTGCCGAGGCGGGGCATTCAGTCACGATGATCGAGAAAGGTCCTCGCATCAATCCGTTCAAGGACTTCAAGCAGACCCAGGATCCCAAGTATCTGCTGACATACCTGAAGGGCATGTCGGGTGATAACCTCAGCGTGACCTACGGCGAGGCACTAGGAGGTGGATCGGGGTTCTACGAGATGGTCTCGCTGCGGGCACCGTCCAAGGCCTTCCGGCAACTTGATGATGGTGGTCGGCGGCTCTGGCCCGCATCCATCGACCGAGGCACACTCGATCCGTATTACGACATCGCGGATCGAATGCTCAACGTCGAACAGATCTCGCAACAGGAAGTGCCTAAGAGCGGACTGGTGTTTTCCCTCATGATGAGGAACCTAGGATACAGCTGCGAACGGGCACGTTACGCCGTTCGAGGCTGCTTGGGCAGTGGCTTCTGCGTCACCGGATGTGTCTATGGCGCAAAGCAGTCGCTCTTGCTGAATTACTTGCCGCAGGCCGTAGAAGCCGGAGCGACGATCGAGGCCGACACGGAAGCCATCGCCGTCAGCACCCTGTGCGATGTTCGGCGGACTCCCGATGAGGGAGCCGTGGCGGCCATTCCGTACCGTTATGAGGTCCAGTGCAAACGGAAGGCCGGTAGGAGGGAGTCCATACGCTACAGGGCGAAGCTCCTCATTCTCGGAGGAGGTGCCGTTGGCACCGCCCGACTGCTGCTGAACTCTAAGGAACACCTACCTCTCCTCAGCGACCAGCTAGGACGCAACATCTCGTTCAACGGGAGCGTCAAAACGGCGGGTATACTGCCCGAGTCCTACCCCGACGGCGACATGTACACGGGGCGGTCACACCCTGGAATCGTCAGCTACGAGTTCCTGGAGTCTCACGGCATCATGGTCACGGCCGGCAAACCTCTCCCGCTCCAGGCCGTGGCATCTGCCAGGTTGAAGTTGGATGGTGACGAGCGCATGCCCGTCCATTGGGGAGCCCCCCACGTCGCATTGATGAAGCAATATCGCAAGCGGATGATTGTGTTGGCGGCGTTCGGCATGACACCGCCTCTCGGAAAGCTGACCCTGGCTGGCCCAAACAAGTTCGAGCTGAGCCTCCCGATCACCGACGGATTGAGGCACTACTACCGTGAGACGAAGGCACTGCTGCACGCGATCATGCAGCGAAATGGATGTCGTCTCGTCGACGCCGAGTTCGTCAACCACGAAGGAGCCCCGCACCG
>JBDHDH010000196.1:0-4389 GCA_039591615.1 Gemmatimonadota bacterium
ATTGGCCCAGTGCCACAACTCCCCATTTCTGGCCACGTGCATCCACCAATACGTCACGGCCATCTCACCCGAGATGATGAATGCAACGGGCCTCGTGAACAGGCCGAGCATGATTAAGAGACCGCCGAAGAACTCGATGATGCCGGCGGCGCCCCATCGTGACATCAACTGCACCGGTTCCTCACGCCCGAACCACGCCCACAATTTCTGGCCGCCGTGCGTCCAGTACATGAAGCCCACGGCAATCCGTGTGGCGTTCAGCGCCAGCGGTTGCAGCTTGGTGAGAAAGGCATGAAATCGCTCCATGACCGTGCTCCTCGGGTGTGGGTGTCGGTGAACTGGTGTCGGAAACGGAGATACCTGAGCCCCACGCCTGTTCTAGTGGCCCCTGTGCGAAAGCGCCTCGTAATGCTGCCGCAGCGGGTCCTTCCCATAGTCATTTCCGTGGAGGCTACAGGGGCTACCCCTTTTACGTAGCTTGATCACCTGCTTCCACGTTCCGGTGGTGTTGGGCCCATATGCGATGTCTGGATGCCCAGCCGTTCAGCCAACTCCTTCCATCGACTGCGACTCGCCCTGAGAGTACGACCATCCAACAGACGCACCGTGTAATCCCCTCCGGGGTTGGACACGAGGGTCTCGATCTCGTCCAGCCGGACGATGAGGCTGCGATGAATGCGGAAAAACTGATCCGGGGGTAGGCGCTCTTCGAGATGCTGCATCTGCTCCCGCACGAGCAGCCGTTCCTGCCCGACGTGCAGGTAGACATAATTGCCCCGTGCAGAGATGAACGAGATCTTGTCGACCGGGACGATACGCAGTTTCCCCTGCATCTCGACGGCGATGCGCTTCAGATACCTCGCCGGGGTAGCCTCGATCGGGGCATTCCCCGCCACGGCGTGCAGCAGGGAATCGAGTCGCTCGTGCAGGTTGCTGGTCGTGCGCCGGCCCAGGTCCTCCCGTGCTCTCGTGAGCGCCTGCTCGAAGCGTTCGTCGTCGAACGGTTTGAGCAGGTAGTCGAGAGCGGCCAGATCGAACGCCTTCACGGCATATTGGTCGTACGCCGTCACGAAGATCGTCGCGGGCATGAGCCTGGAGCCGACTGCTTGGACCACTTCGATGCCCGTCATGCCGGGCATCTGAACGTCCAGAAAGACCAGATCTGGCTTGAGCGCGCGGATCGCTGCGACGGCATCGTGGCCGTTTCCCACTTCACCCACGATCTCGATGTCTGTCGCCTGGCCGAGGAGACGCTCCAAGCGCCGGCGGGCGCCTGGCTCGTCGTCAACGATGAGCACACGGATCGTCGATCTCGTAACCATCCAGTCTACCCTTCGTCGACCGCGACGACCTTGTGGTCGGCATCGGTATGAAAGGGCAGGGACAGGTGAACCATCAGGCCTCCTCCAGGAGCTGGCTCCAACACGCAGCGCTGGTTCCACCCGTAGAGCGCCTTCAGGCGCTCCCGCGTGTTCTGCAACCCGACGCCGCCGGGAGCCCCCTTGGTGGCGCCACCATCCGAACTGGCCAAGCCCGGACCGTTGTCGCACACCATGAGGTGCAAGGTCTCACCTTCGCGCCAGGCACGCAGCTCGATACGTCCCGGTTCCTCCAGTTGGCTCAGGCCGTGTTTGATGGCGTTCTCGACCAGCGGCTGCAAGATGAGGTTGGGAACGAGAGCTTCACGAACGTCCGGCGCGATCTCTTGGGAGACGCACAGCTTGTTTTCAAAGCGGAAGCGCTGGATGTCGAGATAGCCGTCGAGAAAACGGAGCTCCTGCCCGAGCGTCACTTCCTGAGCATCGATGCTCTCGAGCGCGTATCGCAAGATCTCGCTCAAACGAGCGAGCATGCGCCGGGCCGTGCGCGCATCGTCCTCGAAGCTGTCCGAGATGCTGTGGAGGGCGTTGAAGAGAAAGTGCGGGTTGATCTGCATCCGCAACGCCTGAAGACGTGCTTCCGCCAGATGTGCCTGGAGGTGCGCCGCCTCCATGCGAAGCTGGATCGCCTCTCGCTGCTTTTCCTGGAAGCGAAGAAAGTAGGCGCGCGCGAAGCCGGCGAGCAGCAGGACGGCGTAGAGCGACAGCTCGCCGAGGAAATGAAACCCGTCCACGATAAACGCCACTGAAACGGGCCGCCTGGGACCCGCGGGTACCAACGCGTTCCAGAGCATGTGGTCGATCAGATCGACGGCCACGGCGAGGGCGACGCCGACGAAGAGGTAGAGTGGCACCATGCGTCGCCAGCCGCCCCGCTCCAGCGTGGACCGTTGACTCAACCAGAAGATGAACGGCGTCAAGGCCGCCCAGAGGCTGTACTCCAGAAAGGTTTGAACCACCTCGCCCTGAAGCAGGCGGCCCTGCTCCCCGAACCGGGGATCGAACGCGTGCTGCATCAGGGTGAGCAGCGCGACGCAGCCCCAGAAGACGATGATGCCGGCAGCCTCGAGCCAACGCCGGCGCGATGCGCGGTCGGGTTGGTCGGCCGGTGTCGTATTCGCGGGCCCGTTGGGCGGATCGCTACCGTGATCCATCACGCCAGGTGACTGAGTATCTCATTCGGAGCATTTAATGCCACGGCCGCCAAAAGTCACGCCTCCTTACGTGGACGGCACCCCACGATGTACGAACGGCACCAGCCCGTGACCGAGCGCATGAGCGGCATCGACTCGAGCGCGAATGGCGCTCGATGTCCTGCGTTCTCCCGTTAGACCGGACTGGTGCGGCTCAGCCCGACGAGATGCACCTCGTACCAAGGTCTCTGTCACACGGTGCCGGTTCTTGCTAGAGTGACGTACCACTTCTTTGCTGTCCAATCGATGTGATCGCTCGTATGCGCAACCGGTACTTCGTCCACGTCCTGATCCTGTCTCTCGCGCCGTCTGGGGGTGTGTGGGGAGCGGCCGCCCGCCAGGCTCCGAATGACGCGATGGGTCCGGACCGACCGATCGCCCGGGCCGTCAAGGCGGCCGAGCCGCCCACCATGGACGGAGACGTGTTGGGAGATCCGGCCTGGCGGGACGCGCCTCGAATCACCGGGTTCTGGCAGACCACGCCCGATGAAGGCCGGCCCGCCACGGAAGAGACGGAGGTGCGGGTGCTGTACTCCGCCGGCGTGTTGTACATCGGCGTGGTGTGCTACGACAGTGATCCGTCGCAGATCATCGTCTCCGATAGCCGCCGCGACGCGTCGCTGGACGAGATGGACAGCTTCCGACTCGTGCTGGACACCTACCGAGATCGCCAGAACGGCTTCCTCTTCGGCACGAATCCCGCCGGCGTCGAGTACGATGCGCAGGCTTCGAACGAAGGGCAGGGGGGAGGGTTCGGCGGTGGCAGGGCGCAGCGCGGGGCGGGCGGTGGGTTGAACGTGAACTGGGACGGATCGTGGACGGTCAACGTGCAGACCGGCGCGTTCGGCTGGAGCGCAGAGTTCGCGATCCCGTTCCGCACCCTCCGCTTCAACCGCGACGAGGCGCAGGTCTGGGGCGTCAACTTCGAGCGGACGATCCGTCGCAAGCGGGAGACGGCGTACTGGGCGCCGCTGCCGCGGCAGTACGACTTGCCGCGCGTCTCGCTCGCGGGGTCCCTCGAGGGGCTCGAGCTTCCCGCGCCCCGCAACCTCCAGTTCATGCCGTACGCGCTCGTCCAGGGGGCGCGCGACGTGGAAGGTATCGCCTATCAGACGTCCGGCCCAGACGTGGACGTGGGTGCGGACCTGAAGTACAGCATCACGCCGAGCCTGACGCTCGATGCGACCTACAACACCGACTTCGCCCAGGTGGAGGTCGATGAACAGCAAATCAACCTCGACCGCTTCAACCTGTTCTTCCCAGAGAAGCGTCCCTTCTTCCTGGAGAACGCGGGCACCTTCGCGGTGGGCCAGCCGGGTCAGGTCGAGCTGTTCTTCAGCCGCCGGATCGGCATCGGGCCGGACGGCGAGGCGGTCCCGATCATCGGCGGAGCGCGAGTTTCGGGGGACGTGGCCGGGATGAAGGTCGGCGTGCTGGACATGCAGACGGAGCAGGTGGGCGCGGCGGGCATCCCGGCCAACAACTTCGGCGTCGTGCGGCTGAAGCGCGAGCTGCCGAATCGTTCCTTCGTCGGCGGCCTGTTCACCAACCGGCAGGGCTTCGGCGACTACGCCGCGGACGACGATTACAACCGGTTGGTCGCCGTCGACGGCCAGCTGGGCATCGGGCGGTACGGACAGTTGTCCGGGTTCGCGTCGCACTCGTTCACGCCCGGTGCCACGGATCCCGAGTATGCCGTTCGCTTCGAGGCGGGGTACGACTCCGAGAGGTGGAGGCTCCAAACCGGGTACTCGGAGATCGCCGACGGCTTCAATCCCGAGATGGGCTTTCTCGAGCGCAGCGCCTACCGCGCGTTC
>JBDHDH010000197.1:0-4332 GCA_039591615.1 Gemmatimonadota bacterium
GTCGGGCGCTTTCTCACCGAGAAGACCTCGTTCGCCAACATCCCGCCCGTAGCGGGGCAGTTGGAGTACCGGATCGGACGGGGCGAGCCGACCACGCTGGCAATCCTTCAAGGATTCGTGCTCAATGAAGGTGACGCATGGAAGTTCACCCTCGACGAAGTTGAACGATACTTCGAGCGAGTGCTCGTTCACCGCCAACGCGAGGGGGGAACTCCAGACCTTCACGGCACGGCCTTGGACCACGCGACTGAGCGACCCCCGGAGGTCGTGACGGAGCTGGTGGGTGGCTATCTCGAGACGGCCCGGCTCCTGGGCACACGTACGGCAGAGCTCCATCGCGCATTGGCCTCCGGCAGTCAAGATCCGGCGTTTGCTCCGGAACCCTTCACCCGCCTCTACCAGCGTGCGCTCTTCCAGTCCATGCGGAATCTCTGCACTCGGGTGTTCCAACAACTGGCAGACAACTTGTCCACGTTGCCGAAACACGTAACCGCAGAGGCAGAGCAAGTCCTGGCCTTGAAAGGCCGAGCGATGCGCGCACTCCGCGTTGTGGCCGATGGGCGGATCAAAGCGCAGCGCATCCGATGCCACGGCGATTATCATCTCGGGCAGGTCCTCTGGACGGGGAAGGACTTCGTTGTGATCGACTTCGAGGGCGAACCGGCGCGGGCCGTGACGGAGCGGCGCATCAAGCGCTCGCCGCTGCGCGACGTTGCCGGCATGCTCAGGTCCTTCCACTATGCCGCCGCTACGGTATTCGCCACTCGCGTGCTTGACCAGCTCGCGACGGCTGAAGAGGCCGCCGTCATGGAGACATGGCAGCGGTTTTGGCAGGACTGGGTGTCCTCGGCGTTTCTCAGGGCTTACCTGCACGAGATGGCCGAGTCCGGACTTCTTCCAACCAACGACGAGGAGCTGAAGCTCCTGCTGAACACCTACCTGCTCGACAAGGTCGTGTACGAGCTCGGGTATGAGCTCAACAATAGACCCGACTGGGTTTGGATTCCTCTGAAAGGCATCCTCCAGCTGTTCGAGACGCCGTGACCGGCTGGCGACTCAAGCGCGGAGCCACAGTCCTAGAGCGCGGGGCGATTCGGTTCTCGGTTTGGGCTCCATCCGCGGAGCGCCTGTCCCTTCACGTCGGAACGGACGGTGCCGAGCAGGTGTTGCCCATGTACCGAGGGGAGGACGGGGTCCATGAGCTGCCTGAGACCGATCTCCAGCCCGGTCTCGACTATTTCTACCGCTTCGACGATGGTCGGATGCGTCCGGACCCTGCGAGTCGGCACCAACCGCGAGGCGTGCATGGTCCATCCCGGATCGTCGATCCCCGCGACTTTCGCTGGTCGGATGCCGACTGGACGGGCATTCCCACTGCCGAACTCGTCCTCTACGAGCTTCACGTTGGCACGTTCACGGAACGGGGAGACTTCGGCGGCGCGATCGAGCGACTCTCATATCTCAAAGAGCTCGGCATCAACGCCATCGAGCTGATGCCCGTGGCCGAGTTTCCCGGTCACCGCAATTGGGGCTATGACGGCGTTCACCTCTACGCTCCTCACCACAGCTACGGAGGACCCAATGGCCTGAAGCAGCTCGTGGACGCCGCTCACCGGGAGGGACTCGCGGTCATTCTCGACGTCGTGTACAACCACCTCGGTCCGGAAGGCAATTACCTGGGCGAGTTTGGTCCGTACTTCACCGACCGATACCAAACACCTTGGGGTCCGGCGGTGAACTTCGATGGCGCCGATAGCGATGCGGTGCGTTGCTATGTCATCGACAACGCCCTTTACTGGATCACCGAATTCCATTTGGACGGCCTCCGTCTCGACGCTGTACACGCCATCTTTGATTTCAGTGCGCGCCACATCCTGGAGGAGTTGGCTCACCGCGTCCACGGGGAAGCAAGTCGCCTGGGGCGGACCGTCCATGTCATCGCTGAAAGCGATCTCAACGACCCGCGACTGGTGCGGTCACAGGTGTATGGAGGGTATGGCCTGGATGCCCAGTGGAATGACGACTTCCACCACGCCGTTCATGCGGCGCTCACGGGGGAGCGCGCAGGATATTATGGCGACTTCGGACAGATTGGACTCGTGACGAAGGCGCTCGCTGACCGCTTCGTGCTCGACGGCACCTACTCGCCCTATCGGCGACGGCGGCACGGCGCTCCAGCCCGCGATGTCCCCGCTGACCGGTTCGTCGTATTCGTGCAGAACCACGATCAGGTCGGGAACCGGGCTGCGGGCGAACGCCTCGGCACGCTGGTGTCGTTCGAGGCGCAGAAGGCGGCGGCGGCGGTGCTCCTCCTGTCACCGTACGTCCCGATGTTGTTCATGGGCGAGGAGCATGGGGAAACGAGTCCTTTCCTTTACTTTGTGAGCCACGGGGAGCGTGAGCTGGTAGACGCCGTTCGCGAAGGGCGACGCCGCGAGTTCGCCGCCTTTGGCTGGGGAGGCGAACTGCCGGATCCTCAGGACGAAGACACATTTCGGCGATCGCGCATCGACTGGCACTGGCGGGACGATCCTCGGCGGTCGGTTGTGTACGAGCTGTACCACGCGCTGTTGCAGCTTCGTCGAGAAGAGCCGGCACTCCAGCCGGGGCGCGCACGAGTCGAGGTCGCCGATGGCTGCGAGGCAGGGTGGATCTCCCTCGCGTACTCTGCCGCCGACGGAGCTGCACTCGTGGCGGCGTTCAACCTCGCACCACTGCCCGTTGTCGCGGTCATCCCGTGGTCCGAAGGGCGTTGGCGTTTGCTGATCTCGACGGAGGACGAGCGATTCGGCGGCTCGGCAAGCCTGCCGACGGCGCTGGAGCACCCCACTCCGGGAACCGTGCGACTCACGCTGCCCCCTCACAGCGGCGCGCTCTACCGTCGGGAGGCTTGCTGATGCGTGTTTGGCCCGGAGCGCCCTACCCGCAGGGCGCAACATGGGACGGAGAAGGCACGAATTTCAGCCTGTTCTCCGAGCATGCCACCAGAGTCGAACTGTGTCTCTTCGACCGCTCAGACGCCGGAACGGAAACCGATCGGATCGAGCTCGTCGAACGGACCGACAAGATCTGGCACTGCTACCTGCCCGACGCTCGCCCCGGTCAGCTCTACGGATTCCGCGTGCACGGGCCGTACGATCCGGAGCGGGGCCATCGATTCAACCCACACAAGCTGCTCATTGACCCCTTTGCGAAGGCCCTCAGCGGGACCGTCCAATGGAGTGATACACTGTTCGGCTACACCATAGGTGATCTGAAAGAAGATCTCTCCTTCGATACGCGTGATAGTGCGAGCTCGCTGCCCAAGTGTGTCGTAATCGATCAGGCCTTCAGTTGGGGCAACGATCGACCGCCGCGCGTACCGTGGAACCAAACCGTCATCTACGAGAGTCACGTCAAGGGCATGACGATCCGGCACCCGGACGTGCCTGAGCACCTTCGCGGCACGTACCTGGGATTGGCGACGGATCCCATCATCGATCACCTCCGGTCGCTGAACGTCACCACCCTGGAGCTCATGCCGATTCACCACTTCGTCTGGGAGCGACGTTTGGTGGAGCGGGGACTCACCAACTATTGGGGTTACAACTCCATCGGCTTCTTTGCACCCGATGTCCGGTACGCGACCGGAGGTCTCGGGCAACAGGTCACCGAGTTCAAGTCGATGGTGAAGCGGCTCCACCACGCCGGGATCGAGGTCATCCTCGACGTCGTCTACAACCACACGGCGGAAGGGCATCAGTTGGGTCCCACGCTATCGTTTCGCGGCATCGACAACGCCGCGTATTATCGGCTGGAGGAGCAACAGCCCCGCTACTATGTCGACTTCACGGGCTGCGGTAACAGCATGAATATGCTGCATCCCCGGACGATGCAGCTCATCATGGACAGCCTCCGATATTGGATCCTAGAGATGCATGTCGATGGCTTTCGCTTCGACTTGGCGTCAGCGCTAGCCCGAGAGCTTTACGAGGTAAACCGCCTGGGACGATTCTTCGACATCATCAAGCAGGATCCCGTCATCTCGCAGGTGAAGCTCATCGCCGAACCCTGGGACCTGGCGGAGGGCGGCTACCAGGTCGGTAACTTTCCCCTAGGCTGGGCCGAGTGGAACGGGAAACACCGCGACACAGTTCGTCGGTTCTGGCGAGGGGACGTGGGGCAACTGTCGGATCTCGCATACCGACTCGCCGGCAGCAGCGACCTGTATGAGAACGAAGAGCGGAGCCCACATGCAAGCATCAACTTTGTCACGTGCCACGACGGCTTTACGCTGCGGGATCTGGTGAGCTACGAGCGGAAACACAACGAGGCCAACGGCGACGAGAACCG
>JBDHDH010000198.1:0-5562 GCA_039591615.1 Gemmatimonadota bacterium
TGGGGAGCACGGTGCATGCTTGGTGTCCGTCGTCGGTGGGCGCTGCAATCTTTTTACCGGCCTTTCGGCCTCCCGGCCGTTGGCCCAAGGGAAAAGCGCAGTCGCCCGAACGACGCGTTGGATCGTCGCAGCCTCGAGCGCTCCTCGTGCCCTCCGTCCCTGCGCGCGCTCAGCTCGCCTGGCCGACCTCCACCGGCTCGCGGAGCGGCTCGTACACCTCACCCGTCATCCAGAGATGATGGAGCAGCACCGCTAGCTTTCGCGCTACCGCGATCACCGCGCGTTTCTTCGCGATCTTGCCCCCGCGGGCCGCCATCCGCTCCCCATGCCGCCGCAGCGCACAGTCCACCCCATGAGGCCCCAGGATATAGTGAGCCGCCTGGACCACCAGCCGGCGGAGGAACGGATGCCCCGCTTTGGTGATGCGCAACTGTGGTTCCCGCTCCCCCGACTGGCGGCGCTTCGGCCGCAGCCCCACATACGCCCCCACCGACCGGCTGCGGCGAAACCGGCGCGGGTCTTCCAGCACCAGCACGTACGCCAGGGCCGTCACCGGGCCCACCCCACCGACCTGCCGTAGCAGCGCCGTCTCCGGATATGCCCCCCTACAGAGCTGCTCGATCTGCCGGTCATACGCCCGGATCTGCTGCGTGAGCCGCGCCAGGTGCTCGAGCACCGGGCCCAGCGCCGGGTGGAGGGCCGGCGGCACGTGCGCGGCGACCTTGCGCGCAAACGCCTCGGCCGAGCACCTCGGGAGCCGCCCACCCATCGCCTTCACCACCCCGCGCGCGTGGTTAATCAACAGCGTCCGCGTCCGGACCAGCGCATCGCGCGCCCGCACCACGGCCAGGTCCGCCTGGGCTTGCTCGCCCCGATGCCGAATCCCCCGCAATAACGTCGGATCCGCCCGGCCCAGCCGCGCCAGATATTCGGCGTCGACTTGGTCCGCCTTGTCAGCGTTGGCGTAGATCGCCCGCAGCTTGCGAGGGTTCGCCACAATCGTCTCGTGGCCCAGCGCTATCAACACCCGGCTCACCCACGGCGAATGCGTCCCCGCCTCCAGCACCACGCGCGCCCGGGGCATCCCCGCAAACCGCCCCCGCAGTGCCGCCGGCGTGGTCCGCACCCGCCCGGTCTCCACCCACTCGCCCCGAGCGTCCACGATGTATAGCGCGCTGAACTTGTCGCCCACATCCAGGCCGATCGTTAGATTCGCCATGGGTCCAACCTCCGGTCATGGGCCTCGAGCCCGTTCATTGCTTGAAGCACCCCTTCATCCAATCTTTTTTAGGTCCACTATGACTGGGAACCGAACGTTCACAGGGGTCATACCTACCAACTCGCCATGGAGCATTGTCGAAGGCGTCGCCAACTAGCGGGGGCGGCACCTGTGGTCGCTGACGCTACTCGCTGGGACCTATGCTACCTCCCTCCTGCTGCTGTCAGGGCGCTGGCCCAGACGGGGACCAGGCGCCGCGCGCCGTCCCACACCGCGTGGCGCCCCGCCCACCTCGGCCGCCTGCGACCGGTCCCGCACGCCGCTAACGCTAACGGTTGCGGGTTCAAATCCGGCCGTCCCTACGTTCGAGAGCTGGTTGGAAAACCGGCTCTTGCGCGAGCGGCGCTGTGCTGGCCGCCTGAGCCCACGCGCCCCATCTTAGAGGTGCTGCTTGCTGGAGCACAGCGCTGTGCTGGACACGTTTGACGTCAAAGCCGCCCTCGCCGACCGCCACGCCATTGAGCGAATCGGCTTCCGCTGCAGCTTCTCTGACTCGGCCCCGGCCTGGTCCGCCTGCTTGCGGAGCCGTACGTTGATGGGACTCGAATGTCAGGATTTCCCTAGGTGAGCGATCTCCAATCCCGCCTCCAGGCTGCCGTCGGGGAGAGCTACCGCATTGAGAAGGAATTGGGTCGTGGGGGCATGAGCCGCGTCTTCCTCGCCGAGGAAGTGGATCTTGGCCGGTATGTGGTGATCAAAGTTCTGCCTCCCGAGATGGCAGCCGACGTGAACCAGGAGCGGTTCCATCGGGAGATTCAGCTCGCCGCCAACCTGCAGCATCCCCACATCGTTTCGCTGCTCACCGCAGGCGCGCAGGACGATCTCCTGTACTACGTGATGCCGCACATCAAGGGCGAGTCACTCCGGGCGAAGCTGGCGCGGGGAGGCGAGCTGCCTGTGGGCGAAGCGGTGCGATTTCTCAAAGAGATCGTGGATGCGCTGGCCTACGCCCATCGCGAAGGTGTGGTGCACCGGGATATCAAGCCGGACAACGTGCTGCTCTCAGAGGGTCATGCGGTGGTCACTGACTTTGGCGTTGCAAAAGCGGTGACCGCATCGAGTGGCTCGTCTTCGCTCACCTCACTCGGTGTGGCACTGGGCACGCCTGCGTACATGGCGCCGGAGCAGGCGGCGGCGGATCCACACACCGATCATCGGGCGGACATCTACGCGGTGGGCACGCTGGCCTACGAGATGCTGTGTGGCGAGCCACCCTTTACCGGTCCCACGCCCCAGGCTGTGATGGCGGCGCATATGCGTGATGCGGCCGAGCCCGTGTCGAGAAGGCGGCCGGCGGTGTCCGAGGTGCTCAATTCGGTGATCATGCGCTGTTTGGAGAAGCGGGCGGCCGACCGGTGGCAGAGGGCGGAGGAGTTGTTGCCGCACCTGGATGCGATACTGACGCCCACAGGTGGAATCACGCCCACGGGGACGGCGCCCCTACCAGCGGTGGACTACGAGGCGGCGGCACGGCGAAGCCACCCGGTACGGGTAGCGGCACTCTTCGGGCTGGCGTCGATTGGTGCGCTAGCGATCGGGTATTTCCTGGTCATTCAGCTTGGGTTGCCGGACTGGGTATTCCTCGGTGCGGTGGGTCTACTCGTAATCGGACTTCCGGTCATGCTGTTGACCGGGCTCCACGAACGGCGGCGCGCGCTCGAGCGCACGACGGGCGCCGTGGTGCCGACGCCGACAACGGGGATCCGGCACTGGTTCATGTGGCGGAAGTCCTTGATTGGCAGCGGTGTGGCGTTCGCGGGGCTCGGCGTCGTTGCAACGGTTTACATGGCGATGCGACTGCTGGGCATCGGGCCGGCGGCGACCCTGATGACGTCGGGAGTGCTCGACGTGCGGGATCTGATCATCGTGGCAGAGTTCGAGAACCGCTCGGCGGACACGACGCTGGGACCCTCCATCACCGAGGCGCTGCGCATCGATCTGGCGCAATCTCCCGTGCTCAAGCTCGTGGAGACCTCGGACATCGGGCCGGCGCTGGCACGCATGAACCGTGCACCCGGCGAGTGGCTCGACGCCGCGCTCGCTCGGGAAGTCGCGCTGCGCGAGGGCTACAAGGCGGTCGTGACCGGAGAGATTGCACCCCTCGGCACGGGATACGTGTTGTCGGCGCGGCTCGTCTCCGCCTCCACCGGTGAAACGCTGGTCCCGGTGCGAGAGACGGCCGAGGACGCGGCAGCGCTGATCCCCGCAGTTGACCAGCTTTCGGCCAAGCTGCGCGAGCGGATCGGCGAGTCGCTGAAAACCATCCGTTCCGGAGAGCCCTTGGCGCGTGTGACGACCGCATCGCTCGAGGCGCTGCGGCTGTATTCACGGGCCGCACAAGTGTATCAGGAGGGCAATTACGATCGCGCCATCACGCTGCTCGAAGAGTCCATTGCCGCCGACACGCTGTTCGCAATGGCGTATCGACGACTGGGCGTTTACCTGAGGAACGCGTTTCGTGAACGGTCGCGCATCGATGCGGCCATAACCAGAGCGTTCGAGCTACGCGACCGACTTCCGCCACTCGAGCGGTATCACACCACTGCCTACTATTACTGGCAAGTCGAGCCCGACCCGGACCAAGTAATCGACGCGTACCGGTTAGTGCTGGAGATCGATCCCGAGAACGGGATCGCGCTCAACAACCTAGCGCTCGTACTCAATGGGCAACGAAAGTGGGCGGAGGCGGAAGAGCTGTACCGCCGCGCTATCGCGGGCGGCGCTACCTACCAGAACTACAACGGCTTGACGAGCGCATTGGTCCGTCAGGGACATTGGGACGAGGCCGAATCCACCGTTGTCGAATTCGAGGAGTGGGGTGGTCCCGGCAATCCCAACGTACTCCAGGCGCGCTTCACCTTCGCGGCGGCCCAGCGTGACTACGATGTGGCCGACCGGTATGTGAGAGAGCTTCAGGAGGCGGGGCGGCCGGCCTACTTTCAGCGCGCTATTCTCCGCGAGGTGCAGGGTCAGCTTCGGGCGTCCGAGCAGGTCATGGAGGAAGCGCTGGCCGAAGCCGTTCGCGAAGAGAACGGGCTGAACATTTTGCGTGGGGCGCTGTGGCCGGCAAGGCTCGAGCTGCGGTACCGGGGTGGACCCGATGCAGCGGTGCGCAAGCTAGAGGAGATCCTGGAGCGCTATCCGCTCGAAACTGTTCCGGCGGCGGACCGGCCGTACGGGACAGTTGTGGAAGTCTACGCGGCTACGGGCCGCTCGGACGTCGTCCGTCGCATTCGGAGCGAACGGGAGGCGGCCGCCGGTCAGACGCTCGCGGCCCGGTATCGGTGGGACGCCCTGGTAGCGATGGCCGAGGAGCGGTACGAGGATGCGATCGATGCGTACCGCGAAGCAAATGAGCAGCAGGGCAACATGATACGCAACCTGCATGAGCTCGCCCGGGCGTACGAGCTCAACGATCAGCTGGATTCGGCGCTCGCGGTGTACGAGCGCGCTGTGTCCCTCCCGGAGCGGAACAGGCTTCCAAGGGAGTTTGACGAGCTAGGCCCGGCGTACAAGCGTCTGGGCGAGCTCTACGAAGCGCGCGGCGATCGGGAGAAGGCCGTCGAGTACTACGACAAGTTCGTCGCGCTGTGGAAGGACGCTGACGCCGAACTCCAACCCGTGGTGGCGGACGTAAGAGCGCGCATTGCGGCCCTTGTGGGCGAGCCCTGAGAATACGCGGACGGCTCGACCGTCGTCGACCTACCCTTGTCCAGTCCATCCCATCGTTGTTACCAGTTGTCGCAAGTGGCAACACCGTATCGGCTCACCCCTGTTATCCTCGCGCTCTACGACTCGGGCAATGCGGATTCCTTCCTGTACTACGTGATGCCATTCGTCGAGGGCGAGACGTTGCGCGATAAACTCGACCGTGAAAGGGGAAGTCACCACCTCGAACGCTCCCTCCGCCAGCGGGTGACTAGCTTGACGTGCCCTGGTCCCGGGCGGATCGGGCTTGCGGGTACCATGCGCCATCGAATGCCTCGACAGCATCGGTACCGCGTCGACGTCAGTCATCGAGGTGTGTGTTGCGCGGCGAAATTCGACACCTGTAAGAAAGGGAAAGAATCCGTCACTGACCAACCCCCTGGGGGCGATCGGGCGGGTGGGTCGGTGGGCCCGTTCCGCCCCCCCGATTCGAGACCCCAAAAAAGGCGAAAAAACCCGCCACGGCAGACTGGTCACCGACCACCCAGCACGCCCCAGGCCCCCTGGGCCCGCAGGCGGGATGCGCCGGACGCGACCCACGGCGCTTGGTCGCGCCTGGGCCAGCGCCAGCACGT
>JBDHDH010000199.1:0-4260 GCA_039591615.1 Gemmatimonadota bacterium
CGATGGAGGTTCCCGGCGGCGACATGATCGTTCAGTGCCTCGACCCCCAAGGGGCCGCCTTCGCTCTGCACGCCAGCGCCTAGACCGGCCCCCACGATGTGACCGGCCCTCGGTTCCGCTGACGAAACCGAGGGCCGGACTCTTTGGTGCCGTCCCGTAAGAAGTCGAACCGGCGCTGCCACGGTCGGTGGATCACGCCTGAGCACCCCTCGAGGTTGCTCACCCGTCGAATCGGATTCGGGCCCCGCGCCGCCCACGTGCCGCTGGAACATGGTGGGAATGGCTTCACGGTCAGATGCTGTGGCAGCGTTTGCCCTGCGCATGTCTGCATTGGTGAGTCAGGAAGCGGTAGGAGGTTCGTGCGGTGGCGACATCCCCGGCGCCCCGCCGCATGTCGGCTCAGCGTACCGGCTCGGCCCATCTCTCGCCGTCGAACCCGGAAGGGGACCGGGACGTGCAGGACCGGAGTCATCGCCGCGAAGTCATACGTTTCAGCTCGAGGGTTCACTAACTATTGGGTGGGCCAAATGGCGGCACATGCACGCTGAGTCGATGCAACCCGAGGCCATCAGGGCCGAGCTCGCGCGACATCACGGGGTCGCCTATGGCTGGGCGCTCAGCTGCTGCGAGTGGGAGCGCGTCACGGCAGAAGATGTCCTTCACACGAGTTATCTCAAGGTGCTGGAGGGACGGGCGCGCTTCGGCGGCCGATCGAGTTTCAAGACATGGCTCTTTGCCGTCATTCGGCGCACCGCTGGAGAATACCGGCGCCGGCACCTGGCGAGGCGGATCCTGCCGCTGCCACGTGCGAACGGCCGGCCGGAGACGGTCGCTCCCGGCGGAGTCGAAGATGCCCTTGTTCGCTCCGAGACGGCAACGCGTCTCAGGGCCGCGCTTCGCGCGTTGCCACGGCGCCAGCGCGAGCTCATGCTCCTGGTGTTCTACCAGGAGCTCACCGTTGCCGAATCGGCGAGCGTGCTAGGCATTTCGGTCGGGACCGCTCGTACGCACTACCAGCGCGGGAAGCAGCGATTGCGGAAACTGCTAGCGGGGGAAGAGCATGATGGCGCGAGATGAGCACGATGCGGATCTGAGACGATGGTTCGCAGCCCTGCGTCGCCAGGTATCGGCGACTACCCCACCTTTTCAGCTTGCGGCGGGGCGGGAACCCCGAGGGCGGCGGGGGCTCAGGCCGCTCCTCGCCGGCTCCGGATTGGCGCTCGCGATTGCTGTCGGTATCTGGCTGGGCGTCAAGGATCGAATGGGCCTGGATGGGAAGCGGCTCGTGGATCCTACGGCCACCACCTGGGTCTTTCCCACCGATTTCCTCCTGGACACACCGGGTTGGGATCTGCTCCAGCGTGTCCCCGCAGTTGCCCTTCCCCCGGCAGTCGGCAGACGGCCTGACGACGGCGACAGCGCGAACACGAGAACGCGGAGACGAACATGAGACGAGGAGTGATGGTTCTGGTTGGCTTGGCCCTGCTGCTCACCGGTTCGGCCGGTGCGCAGCAGCCAGCGGATAGGGCTCCGGGTTTCGCGGTCCATCTCTTCCCCCCGGAGTTGATCATGCAGTACCAGCGGCGAATCGAGCTAACCGGTGAGCAGCGGTCAGCGATCACTGCGGCCGTTCAAGACCTGCAGGCGCGAGTCGTCGAGCTCCAGTGGCAGATGCAAGACGAAACACAGGGTCTCGCCGACGTGCTGAGTCAGGCGCTCGTCGACTCATCGGCCGCCCTGGCGCAGATCGATCGAGTGCTGGACGTCGAGCGCCGTGTCAAGAGGGCGCACCTCGGCATGCTCGTTGTCGTGAAGAACACCCTCACTGCCCGCCAGCAGGAACTACTGCAAGGACTGCGTCCGCGGGACGAGCCGAAAGGGGGGTCGGGCCGGGAAGAACGCTAGGTGGGCGAGCCACACGATCCAACGGCTGATGGATTACCCGCCGCCTACGAGCAGCCGTAGGCTTCGCGACCCATGACACGGGAGTGAGCGTTCGCAGCAGCGCACGCTCTCAAAGCGGCCTGAGCTGTCAACCCCGAGCCGCTCCTCGGGTGCCACTAGTCGGACGGGCCCTCGTGGGCGCTACGAAAGACTTCTTGGCTTTGTTCTGTTCACGACGCTTCTTTTTGGGGCGAGGCCGGCTCTTGCCGTATGAGCCAGCGCGGACCTTTCCACGTCGCGTCTTGCGATCACCTTTTCCCATAGTCGTTGCACCCCGATCGTTGAGGGCCTCAGCGGGCTGTGAATGTGTTTGTGGTGTAGTCGCTGTGTGAGAAAACTGTCACTACCGTCGAGGGCCGGCAACCGCGCCGAGGATATTGGTGGGCGCCACATGAACGGGGGTGGGTAATGGGTTGATCATCCGGGCGCACCGAACCCAATGGGTTGTCTTCTGGGCCGGCTGCTCGACGAGACGAAACGTCCAGCACGAGGAGTGTGCGACAGGCATGACAATGCGATACAAGCTCTTGGGCCGGAGCGGTCTCCTCGTGTCGGAGTTGGCGCTCGGGACGATGACCTTTGGTGAGGAGTGGGGATGGGGAGCGTCGAAGTCTGAGAGTCGCAAGGTGTTCGACGCCTTCGCGGAGCTTGGCGGAAATTTCATCGATACCGCCAACCGCTACACGGATGGGACCAGTGAGCGCCTGGTGGGTGAGTTCGTTCGTTCGGCGAGATCGGGAACGTTTCGTTATCGCTACCAAGTACACGCTGTTCACGCGCCGTGATGATCCCAACTCCGGTGGGAACCACCGGAAAAACATGGTACAGTCCCTCGAGGCGAGCCTCGAGCGGCTTGGCACCGACTACCTCGATCTCTTCTGGGTGCATGCCTGGGACGCGCTCACACCCGTTGAGGACGTCATGCGCGGATGGCCCGCTTTCCTGCCTATCCCAGTAATATCAGCGACAGCGTGGAGGTACTCGTGCGCTTTGCCCCACTCGAGCATGATCCACCTGTTACGACGGCGACCGTGACGCTTCCGGTCCCGTGGGGGCCGGGAGGGTCGGATGCGACTCTCCAACATCTGCATTCCGAAAAGTCGCAATAGCTACGACTTGCCCGCGAAGGCTGGTTATCCTGCTCACGGTCGCAGCTACGCCGAGATCTCGATGGGGCCGGAGGTGCTGATTCCACGGCCCCCTTCCCCAGGGCAGAGGCGACAACATGACGCCTTCCGGGGCAAGAGACGCCACCTGCTGATCCACAACCCCTGACAGTTCCTCGCGGGGCTTCGCTGCGCCCGTTGCCATCATGTCCATCTTGTGCCCGGACGTGCATGCGAAAGCGTGTTAGAGAGAGCCGCCGATTGGGAAATCGCGAAGGAGCTCGAATGGTTTCGGGGCCTCGTCCGGCCGCCACGCCGTCTTGCCCCGCGGTCGTGCGCTTCGCATGACGTCGACTCCGTCGGGCGGCCACACCCTCCCACACCGTAACAGGGCCGGCTGACCCCGCGCCGCCGGCCCGAAGGCTGGGGCCTTCCACCCGAGGAGGCGCCTGTGGCGCCTGGCTCGGGCTGCGACCCTCGCGAGTCGCAGAGACCCTGAGGGGCCCCCGGCGTACGACCAACCCCCGCTCCCACCCACGAGCGGCTCCCCGAACGAGTGGGAGGTGGGCGCGAAGCTTGCGAAGCGGGGTTTCGGGGATTCGAACGACGCCCCTGTAATTAAACGGCCATGTGGGGCGAGACCCCGGTGCCGGCAGGGATCGCCACTTGAAGTGGGGCGGCATGCACCGGGATCTCGAACAGATTCTTGTTTCGCCCATGCGTGGGCTGTGGCAACAATGCCACAGGTCATTGCCAAACTGGCTCGGACAGGTGCGACACGCGCGGGTAGAACGTGGGCAGTTCGCTGAATCCGAGCACCTACTCATCACAGGCATGGTGCAGTGAGCGAGAGCCGACGTCGGATCGATGTCGTCTGATCGCCGAGCATTGTCGGCCCAGATGGGCACCGCGGATTCTTTTCGACGAATTCCCGTGCGCTTCACCCCCGCTCATGCGTTGGCCCTGCTGACCGCAGCAGCTACGGTGCTGCTGAGCTGCGGGGAGAAAGATGTGGGGCCGGGGGATCCTCGTTCGGAGCTGGAGGTCGTGGTGGCCACGACAGGCGAGGATCTCGACGCCGACGGCTACGCGGTCGTTCTGGACGGGGCGACGACCCGGTCTGTTGGCGTCAACGGGACCGTCACCTTCTCCAACCTGACGCCAGGGAGCCACAGCGTCGAGCTTCTCGATGTCGCCGGGAACTGCGCCG
>JBDHDH010000200.1:0-5074 GCA_039591615.1 Gemmatimonadota bacterium
GTTGGAGTGCGCGGCGGCGGTGAGCAGCACCGCAGCCGCCAGCGAGATCCATCCGCGCCCCCTGAAGAACGCCACAATGGACTCGTGGGCCCGGTCGATTCCCGCCGGCATGTATTCGATGCGCTTGGCCAGCTTGGTTCCTCCATGGGTCTCCAGCCACTTCACCAGACGGCGCGCGACGCGGCGGGCCACACCGGGAAAAGCAATCAGCAGCAGCATGACGATCCCGATGGTCACGAATCCACCCAAGCTCAGCCGGAACAGATCGTTGAGGGTCAGCGCCCGCCCCAGGATCCCATGCTCAGATCGTTGAGGGTCAGCGCCCGCCCCAGGATCCCATGCTGCTCGAGAGATTGCCCCGCGCCCAAGAAGACTGCAATCGGACCGGCCACGGCGAAGAACACCACGGTGGCAACGAAGCTCATGAGAGCCGAGATCATCCCCTCGGGAAGGGGAATACCCGCTCGCTTCATGGCGTAGATCATCACGGGTCCCCCGCCGGTCTGGGAGGGCGTCAGATAGCCGCCCCACGCGTTGAGGCCCGCCGCCTGGACGCTGCCCCAGAACGGGCTCTTCGGATACACGTGCCGCACGAGCACCCAGAGCCGCAGGCCCCCTCCGAACCAGTCCATGGGCCAGCGCCACTCCAAGGGCGAGCCACCCCCACTGCAGGGTCAACAGGGCGTCGACGAACAGCTCGAGGTTGTTGCCGTAGAAGAGGATCCCAATGAAGACGAGAGCGGAAATCGCCGCGAACAGTTCCAGTCCGCGGCGCAGCAGGCGGGGCGCGAGAGGAGTCGCCATCGGCCGGCCAACGTACCGCCCCGACGAGGCAGGCGTCAACGTCTAGGCCTGTACCGGTGCCCGGAGGCCCGCTATGGTACTGCCATGCCCGCCGACAGTATCGTCGTCCTCGGGGCGCACCAGCACAACCTCAAGGGCATCACTGTCCGGATCCCGCGACGCGCCGTCACCGTGGTCACGGGTCCCTCTGGATCCGGCAAGAGCTCCCTGGCCTTCGACACGCTGTATGCCGAAGGGCAGCGTCGGTACGTGGAGTCTCTGTCTACGTACGCCAAGCAGTTCCTGGAGCGAATGCCCAAGCCGGCGGTCGATTCGTTGGACGGCATGTCCCCGGCTGTGGCGATCGAGCAAAAAAACCCGACAACGTCGAGTCGGTCGACCGTGGGCACGGCCACGGAGATCTACGATTACTTGCGAGTCCTCTGGGCTCGCGTCGGACGTCCCTACTGTCCCACATGCGGCGCGCAGGTGACCGTCGACTCGCCAGGCACCGCGGCCGACCGCCTCCTCGAGGAGTGCCCGGGTCGTCAAATCCTCATCTGCTTCCCGCTGCCATCCTCTGCGGAGGCGAATCACGAGCTGATCCTGGAGAACCTCCGCGCCATGGGGTTCGTTCGCGTGCTCCTGGGAACCGCCGTGCATCGGTTGGACGAGCTTCCGCCCCAGACCCGGCTCGATCAGCCCGGGGTGCGGGTGATCGTCGACCGAGTCAAAGCGACTACCGCACTGCGCGGACGGATGGCGGATTCACTTGCCCTGGCGTTCGCGGAGGGGGACGGCCTTGCCGAGGCCGTGGACGGAGATCGCACCGCCCGGTTCTCTCAGCACCCCCGCTGTGTCTCGTGTGAGACGCCCTCGCCCGTGCTCACCCCCACGCTGTTCTCGTTCAACAGTCCGCGGGGGGCGTGCCCGGGATGTAACGGGTTCGGAGCGGTGCTGGAATACGACGAGTCCCTCATCGTGCCCGATCCCAGCCGCTCCCTGGCCGAAGGGGCGCTGGACCCCTGGACGAAACCCCGCTACACCAAACGGCGGCGCATGCTCCGCGAGTTCGCAAAACGGGAGGAGATCCCCTGGGATGCAGCCTGGAAGGATCTGAGGGCGGTCCAACGCCGAGCGTTGCTGCACCGGCAAACCCGAGGATACCGCGGCGTGTTCCCGTTCCTCCGGGCCCTCGAGTCCAAGCGATACAAGCAGTACATCCGGGTGTTCCTCCGCCAGTATCAGCTGGCCCACGCATGCCCTTCCTGCGGCGGTGCGCGACTCCGAGCCGAGGCGCTCGCCGTCCGTGTGGGCGACCGGTCCATCGCCGACGTGGCCGCCGAGACTGCGGCCGATGTCGCCGACTGGCTCAGAGGGCTCGCACTCTCCCCGTTCGAGCGGGAAGTCGCCGAGTCGATTCTTCGTGAATTGCACGATCGCGTTGGCTTTCTGTGCGACGTGGGGCTGGGATATCTGTCGCTCGACAGGCAAACGCGGACGCTCTCGGGTGGAGAGGCACAACGGATTGCTCTGGCGAACGCCCTCGGAGCCAACCTAGTAGATACCCTGTACGTCCTCGACGAGCCTTCCATTGGACTGCACCCCCGAGACATCCATCGCCTGCTCTCGCTTCTCAAACGCCTCAGTGGTGCTGGAAACACCGTGGTGATCGTCGAACACGATCCGGCGACGATACGGGAGGCCGATCACATGATCGAGTTGGGCCCGGGAAGCGGGGAAGCAGGCGGCCAGCTCGTCTACGCCGGATCGGTCGAGGGAGCGGAAGCCGACGGCACCCTCACCGGACAATACCTCGCCGGCACCAAGCGCATCGCGGTCCCGAGCGTGCGTCGTCGGGCGGGTCCGCGATGGCTCTCCGTCACGGGCGCGCGGCTCCACAACTTGCAGGGCGTGGACGCGAGCGTCCCCCTCGGCACGCTCACCGCGGTGACCGGCGTCTCCGGATCCGGCAAGTCCACGCTGGTGCACGACGTGCTCTACCGCCAGCTGGCAGCGCGGATTCGGGGACGGCATGGGGCGAAGGAGCATCTCGGCGAGCAGGTTGGACACGTGGACGACCTCACGGGTTGGGAGGGCTTGGACGACGTCGTCCTGGTCGATCAGTCGCCCATCGGCCGAACCCCCCGGTCGAATCCGGTGACGTATGTTCGTGCCTTCGACGAGATCCGCTCGCTGTTCGCCTCCCAGCCGCTGTCCCGCGCCCGCGGCTACACCCCAGCGACATTCAGCTTCAATGCCAGTGACGGCGGCCGGTGCCGACAATGCGACGGCGCCGGACACCTTCAGGTGGAAATGGTGTTCCTGGCCGACGTGTTTATTCCCTGCGAGGCCTGTGAGGGTACGCGCTTCCAACCCGAGGTCCTGGACGTCCGGATCAAGGGACTGTCCATCCATGACGTGCTCAACCTCACCGTGGATCAGGCCATCGTGCGGTTCCGCCACCAGGAACGCCTCGGCAAGGCCCTGTGGTACTTGCAGCAGGTGGGGCTCGGCTACCTCCGGCTGGGACAGCCGGCGACAACCCTGTCGGGGGGAGAGGCGCAGCGATTGAAGATCGCCCGTCAACTCGCGACCCTGGGGAAGCGGGCGTCCCGCCGGCTATACATCCTGGACGAGCCCACCACCGGTTTGCACCTCGATGACGTTCGAACTCTGCTCAAAGTGCTCGAACGGCTCGTCGACGCCGGCCACACGGTCCTCGTCATCGAGCACCACCTCGACCTCATCAAGCGCGCCGACTGGGTGATCGATCTGGGCCCCGAAGGCGGCGTCGCCGGAGGTCGCGTGGTCGCCTCAGGCACGCCGGAGGACCTGGCACAGCAAGAAACGCCTACCGGCCGCTATTTGCGGGAGGTGTTGGAGACAGAGGAGGCGGTCGCGACAGGAAAGGCCGGATGACAGCAGTGAGCAGTGAGGAGCGGCCGCTGCATCTCCGGCTTCTCCCGCTGATCCCGCTTCTCCCACCGCCAGGTCGTTGACCGGGCGGCCCTTCCGCACAATCTTGTGCGCCATGCGAACCGCCACCGCGATCGCGACGGCTTTGCTCATCCTCGGTGCCCTCCCGGGCGCCGCCCAAGAGCAGGACCAGATCGTCAGCTCCGGGGCCTTGTCCTACACCCTCGCTCCCGGAGACATCATCCGCATCCAGGTCTGGGGTCGGGAAGAACTGACCGGCCAGTTCCAGGTCAATGAAGAGGGAACGATCCAGTACCCTCTCCTGGGAGAAATAGACCTCAAGGATCTGAGCGTCGCGCAGGTGCGCGACAGCATTCGTGCCGGGCTCGCACAGCTCTTCACCACACCATTCGTGACCATCACACCCCTCTTTCGGATCGCCGTGCTGGGGGAGGTACGGAATCCGGGACTCTATACCGTAGATCCGACGCTGAGCGTGCTGGACCTGGTGGCGCTCGCCGGTGGGAATACGCCCGGAGGCAACCTCAACAAAGTCCGCGTTTTTCGGTCGAGCGGCGAGACACGCGTGAGCTTCGAAGAGGCCCAGACTCGGGGTCGGAGCCTCCAAGAGATGGGCGTACGCTCCGGCGACGAGGTCGTCGTGCCCCGAAAATTCTTCACCCGGAGCGACTGGCAAATCGCCTTCCAGGTCGTCCAGATCGCGCTGTCGGTCGCGATCCTGGTGAATACGGTCAAATAGCGGAGGGGCAAGCGGAGCAGCCAGAGGCGGGTTCAGCGGGACTCGGTCACGGCCGCCCCAACTCTGATCCACACTTCCTTGCACCCCCCGAAACCGCCGGTTAGACTGTCGGGCGGAGCCGAGGCTGCTCCATCCGGCCGATCCGAGTGCGGGTCACCGGGATGGAGGCCACATCGTTCCGGAGTAGCTCAGTTGGTAGAGCAGACGGCTGTTAACCGTCGGGTCGGGGGTTCGAGTCCCTCCTCCGGAGTTCCACAGAGCCCTGCGGGTGCGGGTTCTGTTTCACTCACGAGAACGGCTGCTTTGCAACGCACGCGCGGCCACGGGCCGCGTTCTTTCGTTGTCGAGTCCCGCAGAGAACGGTCGGTCGGCTCGCCGGGCGGCGTGTTGCTCGGGAACGTCAAGGAACGTACTGTGGCGGTGGAAACAATGCTCCTCTGCAGGAAGTGTCACAGCGGCAGTGGCTGTGCCAACGCCAAGTGGTGCGAGAAGAAGTTCACCTTCGGCCCTGTTTCATATGGGCTGTGTGACATCTGCCATAACAGGGATTTCATGGGGGCGAACGCAGACCAGCGTCAGGAGTGCGTGAAGTGTACGTCGGGCGATTAGTGC
>JBDHDH010000201.1:0-4188 GCA_039591615.1 Gemmatimonadota bacterium
GGGACCTCTCCACGGGAACGAAGGGGGCCCCTGGGGGGGCTCCACCATGAGGAGCTTGGAGAGACCGAACCGACTGCCCTGAGGCGGTTGAACGAGCAGGACGCCCATAACTCAGCTCTCCAGGGCGGGTGCAGGTGTTAGGACGGCTCCTGGACGACGGACCCAGTCACCTGGTGATGGTCAGTAGCTTGCGGCGACTGTCGACGCCTGTCAAATGGCCAGCGACCCACGCGCGCCGCTGCTCCAACCGATGCAGCTAGCTGCTGAGTTATCTCTCAGAGGTTGCGCCTTCGGAAAGCCGCATTGTGGGGTACTCAGAGCACGGCGACCCGGGGGCTGGAGCCCTTCGACCACGACAGACGAGGATCCTGAGATATCCCCATCGATCACAACCCCGTCTGAGGTCTGGTGACGCGGCACGACGGGCATCGCGACGTACCGGTCGTTCCGCAGCGGTGTGAAAACTGCGGGCCCGGAGGACAGCGCGACCACCGCACTCGGGGGGACGGCAAGAACCGAGTCGGCGGGTTTGGTGGGGATCACGGTGACCTCAACGAGGACTGACCATCGGTCGGCGGTGTCAATATCATGCGCGATCTCGACCCCACCTCCACCATGTACCGATAGCCTGGACCGGGTGGCCGGATCCACTCGACATGCCCGGCGAGCGGCGGATGATCAGCGGACTTGAACGTGACGACCGCCGAGTCCCCAACGTGAATCGCCGCGCTCGCGGATGGGCGAATCCACGTCAGTTGGCCTGCCACCTCGCTCGCAACACCCTCGGGGTGATTCCGGTCACGTTCGACGAGGGCGGGAAACCGAACCTCGGGTGCGCGAATTCGTCGGACTGGACGGGTACGAATCTCCGAAGCCGCCTGCATGTGGACCTCCACCGTTATCCTCGGCCGGGCTTCATGCCACGGTGCTCCGACTCGATCCCTGTCGCCGCACCCCAACGGGAGCGTAAGCATGAGCAAAGCCATCAGTACGCAAGGTGTTTTCACTCTCACCTCCCCCACACGTCGGCCTGCAGCCGCGCCAGCCGCATGGCGTTCAGGGTCACGACAATCGATGCTCCCATGTCGCCCACGAGCACGGCCAGGAGCAGGCTCACGACGCCGGCGACGGCACCGCCAGCCAAGAGCAGTTTGACACCCAGCGCCACGGCGATGTTGAAGCGCACCAACCGCCGCGCCATCTTTGCCACTCGCACCGCGTAGGGAAGCATGCGGAGGTCGTCGGCCATGAGCGCGATGTCCGCCGTCTCGATGCTCGCGGGCGACCCGGCGGCGCCCATGGCGATACCGACGCTCGCTGCAGCAAGCGCGGGCGCGTCGTTCACGCCATCACCAAGCATAGCCACGGTGTCGTGTTCGGCTCGGAGTTCCTCAATTACACGCACCTTTTCCACTGGCAGTAATCGAGCTCGGACGTCCCTGAGGTCGAGTTGGTCCCCGATGCTGCGGGCAACCGTGTCGTGGTCGCCGGTGAGCATGATCTGCTCGTGGACACCGAGCCGCCGCAGCCGTCGCAGGACGTCACGCGCGCCAGTGCGAGGCCGGTCGGCGAGGGCGATAAGGCCGAGAAGGCGCGATCCGCTTCCCACCAGGACGACGGTCTTTCCCTCGCGCTCGAGCTCGGTGAAACGCAGTGGGGGCTGGCTGTCGCCAAAGAGGTCGGGAGACCCGATCCGTATTTCCTTTCCGTCCACCGACGCGATCACCCCGCCACCGGGGCGCGCCTCGAAGGCGGTGACGGACGGGTTCCCCACCTGAATGCCGGCTCGGTTGGTGGCGAAATAGACGATCGCTCGCGCGATGGGGTGTTCGGAGCGGCGCTCCACCACGAGCGCGAGCCGCAACACATCGTCGTGCGACGTGCCATCCAGCCCCTCGACATCGGTGACGACGAGTTTCCCTTCGGTGAGAGAGCCTGTCTTGTCGAACGCCATGGCGCAGGTTTGGCCGAGCGCTTCCAGGTATTCGCCTCCTTTGATCAACACTCCATGCCGCGCAGCACTGGTGAGCGCACTGACGACGGTGACGGGTGTCGCGATGACCAGGGCGCAGGGGCAGGCGATGACCAGCAGCGTGAGTCCCCGGGTGAACCATTCCAGTCCGGTTCCGAGCCCGAGCAGCGGTGGCGTGATCATGGTGAGCAACGCCAGACCGGTGACGACCGGCGTGTAGTAGCGTGCGAACCGCTCGATGAACTGCTCGCTAGGGGCACGACGACTTTGCGCCTCACGCACCAGGCGGACGATCCGGTCGATCGTAGTGTCGCCGGCGTCGGTGGTTGCCTCGATCTCCAGGTAGCCCTCGGCCAGGATCGTCCCCGCGTAGACCGGATCGCCGACGGACTTGGCAACGGGAACCGATTCGCCCGTGACCATAGCCTCGTTCACGGCCGATTCGCCGTCGATCACCCGGCCGTCGATGGGGATCTTCTCCCCAGGGCGCACGCGCACTCGCTGACCCGTGGAAAGCTCACTGGACGGAACGTCCCGCTCGTGCCCCCCGGATGTAACCACACGCGCGCGCTCCGGCGCCAGCCGCACCAGCTCTTCGATGGACCGGCGGGCGCGGGCCACGGCCGCGGCCTCGAGCAGCTCGGCGAAGGAGAACAACGCGGCGATGGCCGCCGCCTCGATCGGCTCGCCGATAAGGAGCGCCCCGATGATCGCCACCGTCATGAGGAAGTTCATGTCGAGGCGCAGGCGCAGGAGCGCCCGGACGCCCTTGGGGAAGAAGTTCCAGCCGCCGACCAGCGCTCCGCCTAGCAAGAAGAGTCCCGGGACGTCCAGGCGGACGCGCAGCCAGCCGGCGACATCGGGCTCGCCCGAGGCGAGGGCGACGGCGGTGCCGGCGAGCCACAGGAAGCCGGCCACGTACGTCCGCCACGCTTCCGACGTCTTCCAGGTCCTGTGGCGAGCGGTCATGTCAGTAACCCTTGGGCCGAAAACGGCAAGCTAGCGCGAGCGTGGTCGCGCCATACCGTTCGGGCTGGACCAGCTTCGGTGCTGTCCGGCTCACGAGCAGCTCTGCATCACACCTGATGGCCTGCCCGGCAGGACCTCGAGGGGGATATCCCCTGGCTCGGCGCATCATCCGGGATGCTTACGCGAAGGCCGCACGGCGCGGGGGCCCCACAAGGGGAGGGTCAAGTCGAGAACCTGCCCCGCCCAGGCGTACCGCGAACATTGACAATACTGCCAGCGACCGGGACACCCTATACTCGCGCGCGGTAGTGACCTTGGCTGGGCCTGCCGGCCTTACCCACCCTTCAGGATATCCCCCACATACAGCCGGGCTGGATCTCTGGAGGGAAGAAGTTATGCCATCTAACTAGGATCACTACAACACGATCTTTTCTTCCAGCCAAAGGCTATCTGCTTCTCCTCGCACCTGAAATGTGATCTCGACGTCTTTGTTGCTCCAATCGAAGCTTATAATCCCAAAATTCTTTTTGTAAATCATATCTCCCACACGATGTTTGTTGGCTTCAAACCTGGCCTCACTCCACGTATGGGTGAGGCCCGAAGCTGTGAAATCGTACAGGGGATAGGAAAGACCTGCGAGTTCCATTGAGGATATTTCAGCAATGTGGCGGTCGCCGCTAATAAAAAATACGCCTCGGGCTTTCGTACTGACAATCAGGTCAAACAGTCTTTGACGCGCAGCGGGCAGATTGGCCCACTTTTCCCAGCCATGTTCTTCCGCGATCACCTGGATGCTCGATCCTATCAGGTGAAGACGTGCCACACTGTTGGTCAGCTGTTGCTCCAGCCACTGCCACTGCGCTTCCCCCAGCACATCTCCCTGTCCCGGTATGTAACGTCCCTGCCCTGTGGTATCAGTGGTGAGCGTATCTCGAAAGTAGCGGGTGTCCAGTAAAATGACCTTGATCATTCGATCACGCTCACCGTAGGTATAGGCTTGATAAGCTCCATCATGACTGTAAACAGGATCGTCGGCAGGAACATCGAGAAAGTCGAGCATGAGGGCTTTGCTTCCTTTTCTCAGTGGGTACTCTTTTCCACCATCGTTTACTCCATAGTCGTGGTCATCCCAAATACCGATAACCGGAACATCCTTGATCAGCGCCTGGTAGCCAGCTCTGCTTTTTTGCTCCTCATACTTGGCTTGCATCAGCTCCATGTCTTCCGTGTCGCCATAGATGTTGTCT
>JBDHDH010000202.1:0-4163 GCA_039591615.1 Gemmatimonadota bacterium
GGGATTGGTGGGATTGGCGGGACTCGCCACGGGACGCCACGCTGCCGAGCCGCTGCGTCGCGGTCGCCTCGTCTGCCTCGGCCGGCATCGGGATCAGCTGGACATCAGAAGCCGTGGCTCCCGCGACGCCCCCGTCTCTCCGCGCGGCTCCCGCGCCGGCGAGTCGAATCAACTCTGCGCCGCCGGGAGGCAATGCCCCCGAGCTGCTGCGTCTGTGGGGGTTGGCGGGAGCAGCGGGAGAAGGAGGAACATCCACCGAATGAGCCGGGTCTCGAGGTGGGCGAGCCGTTGTTCCCACTTCCGGTCTTGCTCCGCGAGCCGTTGCTCCAGCTTCGCATCGAAGCGCTGGAAATTGAGCTCGTTCAGCTCTCGGAGGTCGGACCGATAGGTGGCATCCACGAGGTTGAACCACTCCACGAGCTCGTTAGCGACGTCGTCGCCGAACGTCTCGTAGAACGTACGTCAAAGCTTGGCCGTTACCGGCTGCGGTAGATCCTGATCGCGTTCTCCACCGAGAACCTAAACCTACGCTCGGCATAGCCGAGGAGCCAAGTTGCGCAAGACGGATCGAGCGGGCGCGGTGAAGGCGGCGCCTAGGAGACGCTTCGCTTGTGGGGAACTGGCGGGTTTCGCGGGTTTGGCGGGAGTAGCGGGAGTAGTGTTTCGGGACTTTCAGGCCCAACGAATGCCGAATCTGGAGTTGGACCGGGCTCGAATGGGCGGAGGCCGTGAGCCGGCGCGCGGGGAACTACCCGGTCCAGAGCTTGAGCAGCGTGATGCTGGTGCCGAGTCCGGCGATCCACAGGCCGACCATCCAGCGGATGAGCCGTACCTCGAGGTGCGACATCGCTTGATGTATCTCGGTACGGACAGCGGCGACGCGTTTCTCCCACTTCGCGTCCTGGGCGGCAATGCGCTGCTCCCATTTCGCGTCCTGCCCGGCCAGACGCTGCTCGAGCTTGGCATCGAACCGGGCAAAGTTGAGCTCGTTGAGCTCACGGAGATCGGTGCGGTACGTGGCGTCCACCTGGTTGAACCAGTCCACGATCTCGTCGGCCACCGGGTGACCGAGCTTGTCGTAGAACTCTTTGGAGAACTTTGCGGTGACCGGCATTGGTCTCTCTGCGTCGTACCGGCACCACGGTAATCATACGCTCGGCGATGGGGTAATCGAAAGTGTGCGGAGGGTGGCGGAACGCTGTACGTCGTTGTGACGATAGGCTCAAGGGCGCTCCGTCCGTGGGGGATGGGCAGGATAGGCGGGAGTAGTGGAATGCCGAGTCCCGGCTGGCTCCCGCTACGCGCGCGTCTCTCCGGCGCGACCTCCACCGCCGGCGAGTCGAATCAAGTTCCACTGGTTATCTCCTCGCAGTTTCGGACGCCCCCAAACCTCAGCTCACGGGGCCGGGTAGTTGGTCCGAGGTCATCGAAATCGTGTCGCTGGCGCCGGATCCCGCCTTGCCGCGTGGTGGTCACGCCGCCAAGCTAGAGAGGTAATCCACGGGGGTAGCGACATGTCGGACCGCGAGCCTCAGGGACCGCAGCTCTTCCCGCCCGAGGTACGGGCGATCCTCCATGTGGTGCGGGTTCTCCTCCAGCTGCCGCGGCTGCTGGCACGACGGAAGACCTCTCTCTCCGACAGGGTTCTACAGTTCGACCTCACGTCGCCGCCGACCGGTAGCCAACCCCCGCTTCGGCTCGTGAAATAACCGGCGGCGCAAACCACAGCTTCACGGTCTCGATGCGCAACAAGCACGGTCTCTTGTCGATCAACTGCACTCAGTACGGCGCGGTGGAACCGGTGGTCGCGGCGGTCCCCGCGGCCCGCCGGAGACAGTACGGCGAACACCATCACATGGTGACCGGCGCACTGCACAACCTCGCCGTGGCCGAGGGGAAGGTGCGCCGGTAGGCCGGTGCTCCATGCTCCCGCCCCGCCTCCTGATCACTGGGCCGCCGGGCTGCGGCAAGACGACGGTGATTCTGCGAACCGTCGAGCTGCTGAACTGCCCGGCGGTGGGTTTCTATACGTCGGAAGTCCGAACCGGCGGGCACGGCACCCGCGTGGGCTTCGACGTGGTCACCCTCGCAGGTCGCCGCGGGGTGCTCGCCAGAGTGGGCGGCAGCGGGCCCCGCGTGGGGAAGTACGCGGTCGACATCGCATCATTCGAGGCGGTGGGCGTCGAGGCGCTGGAGCAGGGGCTCCGTGATCGTGCGGTGCTTCTGGTGGTGGACGAGCTAGGCAAGATGGAGTTCGGTAGCCGTCGCTTCGTGGAACTGCTCCCGAAGATCTTCGCCGCCTCGAACCCCGTTTTGGGGACGATCCTCTGCAAGCCCCACCCCGTGGCCGATCGCTTCCGGCGTGCGCCGGGTGTCGAGGTGATCACCGTGACGCCGCAGAACCGGGACGGCCTCCCGAACTTTTTGGCGCAGAGGCTCACGAAGTGAAACGCGGACGATGTTGGATTGGCGGGACTCGCCGCGGAGGCCACGCCTCTGACACGCTACGTCGCGGTCGCCTCGTCTGCCTGGCTGGCGAGTCGAATCGACCCTGTGCCGCTAGGAGGCTGCGCCTCCGAGCCGTGGTCGCCTCGTCTGCCTCGCTGGCATCGGGATCAGCCGGACGTCGGAAGCGCCGTGGCTCGCGCGACACCCGCGTCTCTCCGGCGCAGCCTCCGCCGGCTGAGGGTCTCGGGATGACCTATAAGACATTACTTTACAAGCGATTACGCCGGATCGCCCCACGACCGACCGCTGGGGGCCCGGCGAGGTCCCGCAGGATTCTAACGTTGCCTTGCCGTAAGATAATGATACTTTTGACGATGAAAGTATTATATCATCAGGTTTACGAGACTTAGGTATCACGTCGTGCAACCCGCTGGCATGTCTCGAGAAGGAGCCGGGGGATTAGTGCGAGCGCCGGGCGGGTACTGGGCGTTCGTACCGGACCCGCTTCCACCGCCCATCGAGGTGGGCTGGGATCTGGCCGCACGCCTGGCCGCTGCCACCCATGCCCTTGGCGAGCTGGCGGGGATCGCCAGGAACCTGCCCGATCCCGACCTGCTCATCCGGCCGTTCTTGCGGCGCGAGGCCGTCCTGTCGAGCCGGATCGAAGGCACGCAGGCCTCACTCTCCGATGTGTTCCTCTACGAGGCGGCGCCGAAACACCCCCCGCCCGGGCGGGAGCCGCCGGGCGATGTGCGCGAAGTCGTGAACTACGTGCACGCGTTGCGGTACGGCTTGTCTCGCCTCGACGAGATGCCGCTGAGCCTCCGTCTGTTCCGAGAGCTCCATCGGCGGCTCATGGAGGGGGTTCGTGGCCCTCAGCCGACGCCGGGCGAGTTTCGGCGTTCGCAAAATTGGATCGGACCGCCGGGGTGTACGCTCGAGGATGCGACGTTCGTTCCACCGCCCGTGCCGCAAATGCACGAGGGGCTGAGCCAACTCGAGCGCTACCTGTACCAACCGCCGGCGTTGCCGCCGCTCGTTCGGATCGCGCTCGTCCATTATCAGTTCGAGGCGATCCATCCGTTCCTGGACGGCAATGGTCGGGTGGGGCGGCTCTTGATCTCGCTGCTGTTATGTCGCGAGGGGCTGTTGCACGAGCCGCTGCTGTACTTGTCGGCGTTCTTCGAGCGGTGCAGAGATGATTACTACCGGCTGCTCCTCGACGTGAGCAGGCACGGTGCATGGAACGATTGGATCGGGTTTTTTCTCACCGGGATCGAGGAGCAGTCGCGGGATGCCATCTGGCGGATTGGCGAACTGCTTGCGCTGTGGCAGCGGTATCGCTCGGAACTGGCGACGGTTCGCTCCTCGGTGCTGCTGCTCGATCTGGTGGATCGCCTGTTCGAGAATCCGGCCATCACGCTTCCCGAAGCGGCGCGGCATCTGAAGGTGACGCACCGAGCAGCGAAGCTGAACGTGGACAAGTTGGTTCGCGCCGGAATCCTGACGGAGATCACCGGTAGGATACGGCATAAACTGTACGTCGCACTAGGCATCCTCGAACGCCTCGAGGCATCCCGAGCGGTGTCTTGAACGGGGAGGCTGTGCCTGGGAGAAGCGCTCGACGATCCCGGCGCTGGTGATCATGGATGACATGGATCGAGACGAGCTGGTGCCGGGGGCTCCAGGTGCGGTATCGGGCGCCGTAGGGGGGA
>JBDHDH010000203.1:0-4155 GCA_039591615.1 Gemmatimonadota bacterium
GGACGCGGTCGAAAACATGGGCGCCCAGATGGTGAAGGAAGTGGCGACCAAGACATCGGATGTGGCCGGTGACGGCACGACCACCGCGACGATTCTCGCCCAGGCGATCTTCCGAGAGGGGTTGAAGAGCGTGACCGCGGGTGTGAACCCGATGGCGATCAAGCGCGGCATCGACAAGGCGGTCGAGGTGGTTGTGGCCGAGCTCAAGAAGCTGTCGGTGCCCACAGTCGGCAAGAAGGAGATTGCCCAGGTCGGCGCCATCTCTGCGAACACGGACAAGGAGATCGGTGACCTGATCGCCGAGGCCATGGAGAAGGTGGGCAAGGACGGGGTGATCACGGTGGAGGAGGCCAAGGGACTGGCGACCGAGCTGGAAACGGTGGACGGGATGCAGTTCGACCGCGGCTACCTCTCCCCGTACTTCGTCACCGACCCTGAGAAGATGGAGACGGTGCTGGAAGACGGGTACGTCCTGATCCACGACAAGAAGGTCTCTGTGATGAAGGACCTCCTGCCGATCTTGGAGAAGGTGGCGCAGACAGGGAAGCCCCTCCTCCTCATCGCCGAAGACATCGAAGGTGAGGCGCTGGCCACCCTGGTGGTGAACAAGCTGCGGGGCACCCTCAAGGTGTGCGGGGTCAAGGCGCCGGGGTTCGGTGACCGGAGGAAGGCGATGCTCCAGGACGTCGCGACGCTGACCGGCGGCAAGGTGGTCAGTGAAGAGGTCGGCTTCAAGCTGGAGAACACCGTGCTGACCGATCTCGGCCGGTGTAAGCGGATCGTGGTGGACAAGGACAACACGACGCTGGTCGACGGTGCCGGTAAGCGGGACGACATCCAGGGCCGGATCAAGGAGATCAAGGCCGCCATCGAGAAGAGCACGTCGGATTACGATACGGAGAAGCTGCAGGAGCGCCTGGCCAAGCTCGCCGGCGGCGTGGCCGTGATCAACGTGGGTGCCGCGACCGAGACCGAGATGAAGGAGAAGAAGGCCCGGGTCGAGGACGCGTTGCACGCCACGCGGGCGGCGGTCGAAGAGGGCATCGTGCCGGGCGGCGGCGTGGCGCTGCTCCGGACCCAGGCGGCCTTGAGCAAGGTGAAGGTCGCGGATCCCGACGAGCAGATGGGAGTGGAAATCGTCCGCCGCGCGCTCGAAGAGCCGATCCGGATCATCGCGGCCAACGCGGGTGCCGAGGGTTCCATCGTCGTCGAGAAAGTGCGCTCCTCGAAGGAGAAGGCGTTCGGGTACAACGCCCAGACCGGGGAATTCGAGGATTTGGTCGTCGCCGGCGTGATCGATCCCACCAAGGTGGCGCGGACGGCGTTGCAGAACGCCGCCTCGGTCGCCAGTCTCCTCCTCACCACCGAGTGCGTGGTGGTCGACAAGAAGGAAGAGGGGACGACCCCGCCCATGCCCGGCGGTGGTGGTGGGATGGGCGGCATGTACTAAGCAGGACGTTCTCCCGACGACCGAACGGGGCCAACTCGACCTTCCACGCCGCGCTGCGGCCCGGAGTAGACACTATGCGTCGTTTCATGCTCAAGAAGAACGCCAACCTCAGCAGAGCGAAATGGTTGCATCGTAAGACGGTATACGAAGGCAAACTGATGTCGATGACCGCGCGAGTCGTGCGCCTTTTCGCGCCGGATCCCGAGGCGCAGCCACGGCATGTGGATCTCTCTTACGATTGGGTGATCCCGGTCCGTTGACGCCGGGTTGTCGATTCCCACATCAAAACGCCCGGCCTCGAGGCCGGGCGTTTTGTGCGTCAGGCGCGGCAAGCAAGCTACTTGCCGCTGACACCCGCCTTGACCGTGATTCGGCGAGGCTTGGCAGTCTCGGCCTTCGGCAGCCTGATGCTCAACACGCCGTTCGAGAAACTGGCCTCGACCTTCTCGGCGTCGACCGTCCGGGGCAGGGTGAAGCTCCGCTCGAACCGGCCGTAGCGCCGTTCGATGAGGTGGTAGCTCGAGCCTTCCTTGCCTTCCTCGACCTCACTCTTCTTCTCGCCGCTGATCGTCAGGACGCCGTTCTCGACGCGTACATCGACGTCATCAGAGCCGAGGCCGGGAAGCTCCACCTCGACCTCGATCACATCACCGGTCTCGCGGACGTCGACCGGCGGGGCCCACGCCGAGAGCAAGCCGTTCGCGGTGTACCGGTCGAGCAGTCGGTCGAACTCACGCCGACCACCGAACATGTCGTCCAAGAGGCCCGCAACACCTCGACGGGCAAGCGTTGGATAAGACATAGAATTCCTCCTCATCACTCTTCGTGTCACGATGAGCCACGCGATGCGAAACACATGGTGGCTTTCGCCCCTTACGTAACGCAGGGACGATGCCAGCCAATTACGCCAGTATGACAGCAAATGAAGGGGTTAGAAGTGGTTGTCGTACGTCAGGAAAGCACCATCATCCGCCATATGGGCACGCTTCGCTGGAACCCCCATCTGAATCGACGTGTGGTGCGTTTTCTAGCCGGCGGGAGGCCTAGCCGAGAAATTGGGCAGCGGCCCAGCGGATGTCCTCGACCGCATGCTGCATTCGATCGAGGTGGGTCCGGAATGACAGAACGCAGATCCTCAGGGTGAATCGACCGTGGAGCACGGTGCCCGTGAGGTACACGCGCTTGCGGTTGTTGATACGATCAAGGAATTCCCGATTGAGGCGGTTCGCCTCATCCGGGGGTCGATCCCCCGTGCGGAGCCGGAACGCCACCACCGAAAGCTGTGGCGCGGCGACGATTTCGATCTCCGGCATGGCCTCGAGCTGCTCGGTCGCCCAGAGGGTGAGGTCGAGCTTCTCGTCGAGGGCCTCGCGGAACGGGGTCACACCCAGCAGCTTGACAGGAAGCCAGACGCGAAGACCGCGGAAGGGGCGTGACAGCTCCGGGGAGATCTCGCAGAAGTCCACGAATTCCGGAGCCTCCTGCATCGGCGGGAGATAGTCCGCGCCCTCCTTGACGGCGTGGGCTCGTGTCAGGGCCGGGCCGTCCCGTACCAGGAGCGACCCCGTGCCATAGGGCAGGAACATGCCCTTGTGGGGATCCAGCGTGATGGAGTCGGCGCGCTCGAGCCCGGCCATTGCCTCACGGCCCCGGTCGGTCAGCATGAAGAACCCGCCGTACGCGGCGTCGGCGTGAAACCACAGCCGCTCGGCCCGGGCCAACTCGGCAAGTGCTTTGAGATCGTCTACCGCTCCGGTGTTCGTGGTGCCGGCGCTCCCGACGACGAAGAACGGCTCCCAGCCCTCCCCGCGGTCTTCCACGATCCGATCCCGCAGGGCGTCGAGATCCATGCGGAAGCGCTCATCGGTACGCACGACACGGACGTTCCGCTCGGGGAATCCCGCCAGGACGGCGGCCTTGAGCACGGAGTGATGGACTTGCTCGCTGACGTAGAGGGTGCCACGGAGAAAGTCCTCGGGCAGGCGTTCCCGCCGCGCGACGACGATGGCCGAGAAGTTTGCGAGCGACCCGCCGCTGGTAAGGAACCCGCGTGCGTCCGGCGGATAGCCAACGATCTCGCAGAGCCAATTCACGGCATTCGTCTCGAGCTGCACCAGGCCGGGCGCTGCGATCCACACCCCCACGTAGCGGTTGACCGCATCCGCCATCAGATCGGCGAGGGCAGTGTGGAACAGCCCTCCCCCCGGGATATAGGCGAGGTAGCCCGGTCCGGCGGTGTTGTAGCTCTTCGGCACGGCCGTATCGAAGAACAGTTGGAGGATCTCTTCGAACGCGGTTCCCTTCTCGGGGAGGGTTTCCCGCAACGACCGGGCAACGTCGGCGGCCCCGTCGTGATCGGCGGACGGCTGTTGGGGAAGGGACTCGATGTGCGCGACGATGCGTTCCATCGCCCCATTCACCAAGCGCCGCATCTCCGCACCGGAAAGCTCGAGGCCAAGCTCCGTGGCCGTCACACGCCTCGGCGGCGGAGCTGACGAGTCCCTTCGGTCAGCGCGCATCGAATCGACTCCCATGAGTCGGCAAGCTAGCGCCGGGCGTCCACCGTTACCACCCTTCCCCACCAGGTGTCGGGTGTCAGGTGCTAGGTCCCACTCCCCACTCCCGCCCGGTTATCTTCTCCCAACGACACGCCCCCGGAGGAACACCGATGCTTCGCACCGGCACATCGTACCGTCGCATCGTCA
>JBDHDH010000204.1:0-4137 GCA_039591615.1 Gemmatimonadota bacterium
AGAGCATAGTGGCGTGTTCCGTGCGGCGGGACGGGGCTAGACAGAGGCGGCCTCACGGCCGCCCGTTCTAATCTGCTCACCGCAAAGAGCCTAGCGAGGGTCGGCCGGCCTACTTCATCGCCAGCGGCATATCACCACTCACGATCACGAACTCCGCACGGCGATTCTGAGCCCACACCACCTCACCGGGGCCGGAATCGATGGGGAACTTCTCCCCAGAAGATATCTCGTCCAGTCGGGTGGCGCTGATCCCTTTCCTGACGAGAGGTACCGTTTGACCGCGCCGGCGGGCAATCAGCGCGCGGCTCTGTGCCACGGACCGAGACAGGTGGCGTCACCCTCATGAGAGGCCCGAAATAGCGTGCTCAGAGTCATCCTTTTCGTAAGCCTCTCCGCAGCGCTTGCCTATGTTTCACGAGCTTCCCTGAAGGACGCCCATTCTCATGGCTTCTACCGCTTCTTTGCCTGGGAGTGCATTCTGGGCCTCTTCTTCCTCAACTTCATCAGCCTTCGGCAGTGGTTCGACGATCCATTCTCTGTCCGCCAGCTCATTTCATGGTTCCTCTTGATCGCCTGTATCGTCCCGGCCGCACATGGCATACATCTCTTACGCACCCAGGGCAAACCGGACGCCCGACGACCCCACGATGCGCCCTTGGTCTGGATCGAGAAGACAACGCAGCTGGTGACGACTGGCGCGTTCAAGTACATCCGCCATCCGCTCTACAGCTCGCTGCTTCTGCTGGCATGGGGCGTGTTCTTCAAGCACCCCTCCTGGCTTGGGGGTGGTGTGGTGCTGGGTGCGACGGGCTTTCTGCTGGTGACAGCGAAGGTTGAGGAGGCGGAGAATGTTCGTTATTTCGGTGCTGCGTACCGGGGGTACATGCAACACACCAAGATGTTCATACCGTTCGTGTTCTGACCGGCGAATGAGGCACACGCGAGACAACCTGGGGCGACGGCCGGTGAGACGCGGTCTAACGCTCATGAAGCGACCGGCGTCAAGGGGACGGACTCTCCTTCGTCGGTGATGCACGGCGTTACCGATCCTTTGTCCGCTGTGGCTCACCAACGAGCCGGCCGACGGCTCAGACACCGATGAGGGTCACCGACAGCGCTACTCGCCGAAACGAAGGATCCCGAAGCGCTGGAACTCGTGGAAGCTGGCGCCAACGCGGGCCCAGTCCCAGGCGGCAGAGGTCTCGCCGTCGTAGTCGTGGGTCCTGGGCCCTTGCGGCTGCCGGTAATCTCAAGTCTGTAATCACCCACGCTCCCTCTACCTCGACAGTCCTCCTGCGAACGAAAGCCGCTCTGGCCGGAATGCGAGATCGATCAGCAGCGAACCGGCGAGTTCGCCCACATTCACAATCCCTTCCGTGTCGATGAACGCAACCTCATCCGTCGGTTGATGATACTGCTCGTGCAATCCCGTGTGCAGGAACAGCACGGGCCTCGCATGCTCAAAGAAGCACCAGTGGTCGCTGCTTTCGACGAGACCGCTCGGTAGGCTGAGTGGTAGTGATCGTGTGTTCGCATCGGCGACGAGAGCGGCCCAATCGGTCGATGATGAAATCCCAAAGAGCGTAAGCCCGCCGCTACGCAGCCGGCCCACCATGTCGATGTTGACCATCGCAACGATGCTATCCATCGGGACCGTCGGTTGCGCGCAGAAGTACCTGGACCCTACGAGCCCGACTTCTTCCGCGCCGTAGGCCTGAAACATCATCGACCGACGAGCTTGCGTGCCTCCACCGGCGGCGAACCGGTCGCTCAATACCCGAGCGATCTCCAGGAGGAGGGCGGTCCCGGACCCGTTGTCGTCGGCGCCGTTATAGATCGAGTCCGTTCCTGCAGGCGGGCCAATGCCCACATGGTCGTAGTGTGCGCCGACGATGAGCCATTGTCCGGCCAGCGCGCCCTCACCAGGAATCGTCGCTAACACGTTTTGCGACCCGAGGCCCGTTCGACCGTCCACGGGGACTGGGATCGGAAACGTCTGGAGGTATCCTGGGACTGCCGGCTGGAGACCGTATTTGCTGAACTCGTCACGGATGTACTGTGCGGCCTGGACCTCGTGGGTCGAGCCGGTGCGCCTGCCGAACAGGCTATCGGCCGCAAGGAACTCGAGATGCGTCAAGAGAGCCGCGGCGCTGAGAACCGGCAGATCGCGTTCTGGCTCGGAAGGAGAATCGCACGCCGTGACGCCAACGAGCAGCAGCAGCAGAAGCGCCCCCGGGACCAACCTGGCCACTCGGAAGGACCCTCGTGGACAGAGCGCGAGTCGCGGAACCACGCGACGGTTGGTCCACGGCGTTCCGACGTCGATTCCGCTCATTGTGCCGTCCCCACAAACCAAGAAGTATCCTGCATGGTACAGGACGCGGGTGAAAAAACGATGAGACGTCTCTGAGGGGCCGACTCCGCCCGGCGCCTTGAGCTTTCAAAGGCGCCGGTTGAACTGCCAGTAGGTGAGCCCGGGCTTCGCGACGGGGTGGAGCAGGGGGAGGACCATCTCGGCGCGCTCCGTCTTCGTGCCCCTCACACGGACCGTCTTGTCCTCGATCTCGCACTCGCCGGGCGTGAAGCAGGGTATTGTCGGGGCAGTAGCACCCTCTACCGACGAGTGCCTGGGCAGCTGCGAGCTGCTCCGACTCGACCCACCCCCGAGCAAGTCCCGCAGTCGACGGGACCGGCCATTAGAAACGAGTATTCAGGCCGTACACCGGCGGCCCCAGGAGCCGTGAACCAGCAGGTTGCAACGAGCTGCTCTTCGGCCGAGCTGATGGGACAAGAGCTGGGTCGGAACTCGCTATAGATCCAGACCGCTTTTCGCTCGTCAGATATGACACACGGACGCCCGTAACACCGCGTGCATTCAAACGTCGCCGGTTCCGCAGTTCTCGGCCCAGGGTGCCACGGACTACGTGGGAGTGTGGGCGAGCCGAGGTGTCACAGTCCTTGTGTCAACTTCCACGCGCGCCCACGCGCGCAAACTGCCGTACCATAATCCGTCGGTCGGAGGTGGACGCCCCCACCCCACCCAACACCACTCGCGTCCGCTGCGCGATTGAGTCTGCTGGGCCCACTCGACCGTGCTGGGGCACGGGGGTCATTCAGGTACGGGGATTCTCTCTGCATTCACTGCGAGCCACTGTTTAAACGCCTTGAGGTCCGGATTGAGGCGGCGGCTCTCCTCGACGCTCCGATGCTTTCGATAGACGTGATCAAAATCCGCCTTGAACTGAAACATGTTGCCGGCTTCGTCAGCGCCGGGGAATCCAAATCCACGGTAAGCATCCGGTGTCACGGCATTGTATGCAATGGGTTTCCTCAACGCCTCCGAGAGCGCGGCTGCTATCTCCGTGCCGGCCAGATGCTCGCCAGCCACACCGACGGTCTTACCGATGTATCCCTTGCCGCGCTTGAAGATGCCGTAAGCGCATTTCCCAATGTCTTCGGCAGCGATCATCGGGATCTTCTTTTCGCCAATCGGGAATAGCACGTACAGCTTGCCGTCCGGGCCCTTTTGGGGGCCCCAGCCGAATGCGATGAGATTCTCCCAGTATCCGGATGTCAACAGGAAGGTGGTGGGCACGCCCAGATCCGTGAAGAACTTGTTCGCTTCGGCTTTGGCATCGAAGTGCGGCACCTTGTACTTGCCCTGGAGGGTAGGCATCCGCCTGTCCTCGAGCGCCATGTGCTGGCGCGTGTCTTCGAACGTGGACCAGATGGCGTGTTGGATGCCCCCCGCCGCGGCCGCTTCGGCCATCGTCTTCGCCTGCGCCGTTTCCTTCTCGGCAGAGAAGTGCTCCCAGAAATTGGTGAGGCAGTAGGCACCGTACGCCCCCGTGAATGCGCGCTGCACGCTGGCCGGGTCGTCGAGATCCGCCTTGACGACCTCGGCCCCCTGCGCCCCCAGTGCCTTTGCCCTATCGGATCCAGGATCGCGCGTGACGGCGCGAACGGCAAAGTCACTTCTCTCATCGTGCAGGATCGCCCGCGCGAGACCGCCGCCCTGCGCGCCGGTCGCACCGACTACTGCAATGATCTTCTTGGCCATATCTATCATGCTCCGGCGTTTGAGACTGGAACTTGCGAAGCCTGGGGAGCAGCTTGCGCTGGTCTCCCCTCGTCGCC
>JBDHDH010000205.1:0-4068 GCA_039591615.1 Gemmatimonadota bacterium
GGCCGCTGTGACGGGGCACGAGATGGGAGCTTCCCCTCTTTTTTTACCGAGTCACTAAATCCCGCCCGTCGGGGTCAGGGGGGGGTTGGGGGGCGAGGGTCGGTGGCGGGATGGGTGGGTGGTTGGATGGATGGTGGCGCAACATGGTGTAGCGGTCGGTGATCGCGACCTTGGGCCGCTGGCTGATCTCGCTTACTTCCCCACCTTCGCCTTCAACTCCTCGAAGAAGTTCTCGACCACGATCAACTCGCCCACCTCCTCTGCACCGCGATTCCGTATCATCACAAACCGCTGATCGTCCGGCGTCACATCGTAGAACTGATGAGTGAAGCGGGAGCGATAACCCTGAGTCGAAAACAGCACCCGGCGTTCGCCGGTTACAAAGGTCGCTCCCGGTAAGACCTCTACCACCATGAGGTCTCCGCTTCCCTTGTAGAATAGCTCCCGCCCACTGTGCGCCCACACCGGCTCAGTACCGTGATTGGTCGAGACCTGCCACTTCCCATCCTTCGTGTTGGGGAACGGGCGCACGTACACCTCGTACTGACCCGACTCGTTCGAGGCGTAGGCCAGCCACCGACCATCCGGTGACACCGCAGGGGAGGTTTCCGAGAACTCGGTTGTCACCAACGGCACTGGCACGCTGTCCACGCCCATGTCCACCCCGATGCGCCGTGCATAGAGATCACGACCCCCGCTGTTTCTCCGATAGACGAGCCACTCCCCATCGGGGGAAAACGTCACCTCCCCGAGGGGCCGTTCGTCGTCCAGCAGTACCTCCGCCTGACCTGTCCCGTCCCCGCTCCGCAGGTAGAGGTCGAGGCCGTCGTCGCGATTCGATATGAATGCGACGGACCGCCCGTCGGGCGTCCACGCCGGCCGGTCGTTTCGCGAGCCTGTGAACGTGAGTTTCGGGAGCGGCCCACGATCCAACTCTTTGATCCAAATCTGCTGCTCGTCGTTCGCGCGGATGGGCACCGCCAAGCGCGTCCCGTCCGGCGAAAGCCCGGGCGTCCAGAAGTCCTCCGTCCAACCAGGGTGGATTTCCTCGGCGGTCCCGTCCCGCGTCACCCACACCACCTCTGCCAGTCCGCCTTCTCCAACGCCCCCGGTCATGTAGAACAGCGTCCCCGTCGCGGAGATAGCAAGGTCGATAGTACCCAAGGCCGCGACCCGCAGACCCTCCACGAGGGCCACCGCGTCACCCGTGAGCGACAACGTCGTCTCATCAAACGGCACCACCATCAACGTCCCGTCCGCCGTCACATACAAGAGGTGGCCTGACGCGGCATACCGCGCCCGCACCCCGCGCACTAACACGCTGTGCGTGCCCGTCGCAAGATCGGCCACCGCGATGTCCCCCTCGGTGAGGTTCAGACTCACACCGCGTCGCACCGAGAACAGGACACCTCGTCCACCGGGAAGCGCCTCGGGCCACAGGTGCCCTGTTTCCCCCTGCGTTGAGTCGATCATCGTCACCGCCTCGGGCGTACCGCCACCTTCTGCCACACGCACCAACCCGTTGCCCGGGAGGTCGCCGTCGAAGTACAGGTAGCCATCCGACCCCCATGATCCGCCGAGGCTACCGGTACCGGCATCCGCGATGGTGATCGGGGGACCACCGCCGAGTGATGCCGCCCTCCACACATTACCGGCGACGAACCCCACTCGCGATCCATCGGGTGAAAAGAACGGGTGCCGCGCTCCCTCCGTGCCCGCCAGCGGCGTGGCGTGGAGTTGAGCCACGTCGCGTACCAACAGCCGGGAGGTCTGTTCACCCTCGCCCACATACACCACTCGTGATCCGTCCGGCGAGACCGCCACTCGTGACCCGAAGCCAGTGAACAGCGCCTCCTCCTCCGGTATCGCGACGCTATAGCGTGAGACGGGTTTCGGCACTTCCGGTTGGGGCCGCAGCCAGCCCCACACTGTGGTGAGAAGAAACAGACCCATGCCAACCGCGAGCCCAGCACTCAAGCGATTCCACATCCCTCTTACTGGTACTCCTGCCACAGCGGCTTGCGTCCTAGGCAGCGTGAACGCCGGGTTCGTCAAGGCTTCCGCGAAGGTCGCCGCGCTCTCGAACCGATCCGCTGCCAGTTTCTCCAACGACTTGGCGGTAGCGGCGGCAACATGCGCTGGCACCGACTTTCTGATCCTCGTCACCGGGTCCGCAGGCTCGGTCACGATCTTCATGATGATCGCCTGCGCCGACCCACCCGTATGCGGCGGCTCGCCGGTCAGCATCTCGTAGAGGATGCACCCCAACGAATAGATGTCCGACCGATTCGTGAGATCCTTCTTCGCCGTGGCTTGTTCGGGAGACATGTAGTGCGGCGTACCGAGCGACAGACCCGTCTCCGTCATGCGCCCAGCCGCCGCCGCACTCACCGCCAACGCGATCCCGAAATCCGCCACCATTGGACGCCCGTCATGGAGCAGGATATTCTCCGGCTTGATGTCCCGATGGATCACGTTCTGCCCGTGCGCGTACTCGAGCGCATCGGCGATTTCCGTCGTGATCTTGACCGCCTCCTCAATGCCGAGCTGCGTCTCGCGATTCAGTTTGTCGCGGAGCGTCTCCCCGTGGATGTAGGGCATGACGTAATACAGGAATCCGTCGGCGGTGCCCGAGTCGAAGAGCGGGAGGATGTGCGGGTGCTGCAGCTGGGCGGTGGTCGTGATCTCGTGGACGAACCGTTCGGCGCCGAGGACGGCCGCCAGTTCGGGCCGGAGCACCTTGACGGCGACCTTGCGGTGATGTTTGAGGTCCTCGGCGAGATAGACGGTCGCCATCCCGCCGTGTCCCAGTTCCCGCTCGATCCGGTAACGGGACGCGATGGCGGCCTTCAGGCGGTCGAGTTGGTCGGTCATGCTGTCACCCGGTCATCTTGTCCTGTCGTCCAGCTACTCCGGCAACAGGCTTCCGTTTCTCGTCGGGCCGAGCGCCCCGACGGCGGCGGCGCCCCACCCGCCTGTGTCCGGCTCAGTCCGACCACGACCAAGCTCGGCAACGGCGACTATCCACCACCCTGAGACGCGGCGCTCTCCTCGTTCCACATCCATCGCCACACCTTCCAGGAGCCGTCGGCCTGGCGTTTGTTCAGCACCAGCCATTTGCCGTTCCGGACCTGCTCGGCCCCGCCGGCCTTTGGGGTCTGACGAACGTTCCACGTTCCCCGGGAGAACGCGAGATCGCCGTGCACGCCGACCTCGTCGACCGTGGCCGTTTGGGTGGCCGTGAACTCGCCGAAGAAGTCCGTCAGGCTCTGGACTATCGCCTCGCGTCCCTCATTGGCCGGTCCATCCGGCGGCATCTGGATGGCATCCTCGGCGTATAACCCACCGAGGGCCGCGGCATCACCCGCGTTGAAGCCAGCGAGAAACTGATCCGTCTGCGCCCGGATGGCTGCGGCGTCGGCTTCGGTGGTGTCGGGCGGCGGCGCCGGAGTCTGCGTGCAAGCCGCGAGCGCCACGGCCGAGGCGACGGTGAGCAAGAATGAGGTGGGCTTCATAGCGGTCCTCCTGCGGGTTGTGCCAAGGGATAGGGAATTGGGGATAGGAGCTTGTTTCGGTGCCCCGGGCAATCAGGCAGTGGTGCTTCAGGTCCTCGGCGAGATAGACGGTCGCCATGCCGCCTTCGCCGAGGCGGCGCTCGATGCGATAGCGATCCGCGAGCGCGGTCCTCAGGCGGTCCAGTTGCTCGACTTGGTCGGACATGGGCAGGGCGCTCCGGCGGGCCCTGCTCTAAGATGCGTCCGATTGCCGGGTTGAGCCAGCGAGGGCACCCCGACGCCAACAACCGTTGCGGAGCGCGCGTATCCACAGACGGACGCACGTATAACCGCGAACGCAACCGATCCATCACTCCCCTACCATGAGAAGGTTTTTCGTCAAGGGGGCACCTTGGTGCCCTGCGGCCTGAGATGTTCGTCCCGGGTCGCCAGCCTCAGGGGATCCTCGACGTCACCTCCATCCTGTTGCCTGCGCTCAGCGCGCTAGGGGACACGGGGTACCCCTAAGGCCCCGACCCGTTGCGCGACGCTACCATTCGCACTCAATGGTGCT
>JBDHDH010000206.1:0-3948 GCA_039591615.1 Gemmatimonadota bacterium
CTGATTCGGCCACCACTGTTCGGTCGCCGAGCTCCCAATCGTCGTGTTTGCGCCCGAAAACGGGCACTGGCTTGTGCCATCTGACACGCGGTCCTCCTCATGTTTGATGCTGATGGTTGATTGCGCTGGGTTTGTTGAGCTGTTGCTCTGCCGGTGTTGCTTCAGCCCCCGGCCGAAGGCGGGGGTTCCGCCAGACACTCGGGGCAGCGGCCCCAGAAGACCACCTCGGCTTCGTCGATCTCGTAGCCCGAGTCGTCGGCCGCGGTCAGGCACGGCATGTCCCCGACCGCGCAGTCGACGTCGACCATCCGGCCGCAGGTGCGGCAGATGAGGTGGTGGTGGTTGTCGCCGACCCGATCCTCATAGCGGGCCGGCGACCCGGCGGGCTGGATGCGTCGTATGATGCCGATGGCGGCCAGGATCCCAAGGGCGTCGTATACCGCCTGGCGGGAGATGGTACCGATCTCGGCCCGCACGGCCTCGGCGACGTCGTCCGCGGTGCCGTGCGGTCGAGCGGACACCGCCCGGAGGACGGCCAGACGCTGGGCCGTGACTTGGAGACCGTGTTCGCGAAGAAGGTCACCTGCATCGCTGGACGTCTGCATGGTATGGTCACATACTGTGCCCAATTCTGGACTGTGTCAAGATTTGTCTGTGCGCGCCAGAATTGGAATGAGAACGTGTTTGATGGCGGCTTGAAGCTCCGAATTGCGCCACGCTCTTGTTGTTTATTATTTGTCCAACTATACTTATTCGTATGTCTAACTGTTATCTAGATAGTTCCGTGACAGGAGACTTTTGATGGAGACTCGGAAACCAGCGCCCTCGGCGCCGGAGCCCGGTGCCAGAGATTCCCTCCGGCGTTCGACGCCAAAGTCGGGGGGGATGGAGCCCTCGGACACGAGCCGGCGGCGACCGCCACCCCACGCTACTCGAGCGGTTGGAGCACGGCCTCCAACCGTGGGTCGCGTTCGGAGTCCTTCCGATCTTCGCACTCGGGAATGCAGGGGTGACGTTCCCTTCGGCACCCGGTGATGCCGTCACCGACCCAATTAGAGCCGGTGTGTTCTTCGGGCTCGTGTTCGGGAAAGCCGCTGGGGATCACCGCGGCGGTCTGGCTCGCGCTTCGGCTGGGGGTGGCGGATGGTCCGGCCGCCGTCACATGGCGGCACCTGCACGGCGCCGCTTGGCTGTGCGGCATCGGCTTTACGATGTCGCTCTTCATCGCGAACCTGCCGTTCGAGTCGGAGGCAGCGCTCGACACCGCCAAGCTGGGGGTCCTCTCGGCGTCATTGATCGCGGGAATCGTGGGCTGGATGATCCTGCGGAGCGCCTCGCAGGAACCAGCCGAACCGGCTTCGTACCGATCTGCCGAACGGGAGTCAGGTTATCGTCGGGGCGTGAACAGTGGACCACAACCAACTTTTCACTCTATGAAACACAATAACGACTTCCACGTATCAGACGGCCCGCACCGACGAATCGCGCTGACCGCTCTGCTGGGGTGTCTTGCCCTCACATCGCCCCTGTCCGGTCAAAATGTCCCGCGACTCGAGGTGGAGTTGGAGGCCGGGCCGGTCTGGCAGACCCGTAACGACGTGCAGATTCCCAACGACCAGATGGGAACGCGTTTCTCCCTGATCGAACCCCTGGGGCGCGGTCCCGTACCGGCCGGACGGCTGTATGTGAGCTGGAATTTCAATGATCGGCATGCCGCTCGCATCCTCCTGGCTCCGCTGTCGGTAACGGGGACGGGACCGGTGAACGGCCCCATCGCATTTGCCGGCGAGACGTTTTCGGTCGGTGCCGACGTGCGGGCCACGTACCAGTTCAATTCCTATCGCCTGTCGTATCGATACCGCCTACTCCACCGCGACCGCCTGAACCTCTGGGCGGGTTTCACCGCCAAGATTCGAGACGCCAAAGTCGAGCTCCAACAGGGCAGTACGACGGCCCGGGATACGGACGTGGGATTGGTTCCCCTCCTCCACCTGGCGGCGGGTTGGCGCGTGAGTTCGCAAGCGCACGTACTCTTTGATCTCGACGGGCTGGCTGGAGGGCCCGGGCGGGCCTTCGACGCCGCACTGAAGGTGGGCTTTGACTTGAATGACAACTGGCGGGTCAGCGGCGGATACCGCACGGTCGAAGGGGGTGCTGACGTCACTCGGGTGTACGCTTTTGCATGGCTCCACTACGGCACGATCTCAATGACGTACCGGTACTGACTCCATCGGTGACGCAGAGCGTGGCCCAAAACGCATTGCCGTACCGGCCCGGGGCGTAACGGGTGTGTCCACATCCCGGCATGACGCGGCGAACCTCCTTCGTGACGACGTGCCAGAATCCGAACCCAGGACAAGCGACCGCACCGGAGGCACTAATGTAAGCGCAACTCTGGTAGAAACTTATGGCGAGTGGGCCCTGTAGGATTCGTCGCGCAGCGGACGCGAGTGGTGTTGTGGGGTGGAGTGGGCGTCCACCTACGACCGACGGATTATGAGACGGCAATTTACGCTCGAGGGCGCGCGTGGGCGTCAGTTTTTCAACGATTTACGCGCGTGAGCGCGCGTGAGCGTCCGTGGGTGTCGTTACAAGGAACGTTACAATCCCCGAGCCAATCTACGGAACCTGTGACCCCCTGAACCCCGTGCGTGCTCAGGGGTCATAGGAAAAACCACGTTTTGTCCGTCTTTCGAGGGATTTCGGGCGTCGGTGCCGCACTCTTGCGTTTCGGCGCGCTCACCATCCCTACATACACAACGTCGTACGCTGCCTTCTTGCGGCGGAATCCCGGCACAGAGAGGCGCCGCCCGGTGACCGGACAAAGCAGGCGGGGTCGTCGTCGGAGAGCCGGGCCGAATCGGACGCGAGACCGAACGCGGTCATCGTGGTCGATGACCGCCGCTGGGACGAGTTCGGGGCGGCCAGCCACCCGATTCTCAAGACCCCCCACATCGACCGACCGGCCAGGGACGGTTTGGCCAGCGCCATTGCGAGGGCCGGTACGCGGCGTCATTATCGCGGTTCCGCCCGCACCATCTACCCTCAAGGAGGAGCGCCATGCGCTACCTGTCGCTGACGCTGGTTGGGAGCTTGTTCCTGGTCACGGGCTGCGGGGGCGCTGAGCCCGCAGCGGAGGAGTATCCCGACGCGGTCACCGCGGATCCTGCCCACTATGCCGTCGAGTTCGAGAACGACGTCGTCCGGATACTGCGAATTACCTACGGACCCGGCGAGGAGTCCGTGATGCACCACCACCCCGAGACCTGTTCCATCGCCCTCACGGGCGGGTCCTGGCGCATGACGGACCCGAACGGCGAAGCCACCGAAGAGGACCCGACCGCCCCCGGAGATCTCGCGTGCGACAATCCCGCGAGCGTCCACCTTCCGGCCAACACCGGCGACTCGGACGCGGAGCTAATCCTCGTGGAGCGGAAGGAAGGTGCGACCGCCGGCAGCGCGCCGACCCCGGAACATCCCGACGCGGTCTCGGCGGACCCCGATCACTATGCGGTGGAGTTCGAGAACGACGTCGCGCGGGTCATCAGGATTTCGTACGGGGCGGGTGAGGAGTCAGTGCTGCACCATCATCCGGCCAACTGTTACGTCCCGCTCCACAGCGGTACCTGGCACATGGCCAACGCCGAGGGTGAAGTCACCGAAATCGCGACCGAGTACGGCCAGGTCGTCTGTGGGGATGCCGACTCGCATTTGCCATCAAATGCGAGCGGTGAGGCGGTGGAGGCGGTCCTGATCGAGTTCAAGGGTCGGCAGACGGTAAGGCAGTAAACGGCTGTTACATCTTTTGTTACAAGGTTTGGATTGGGCACACGAAGCCGCGCCGAAGCCGGGAGAAGAAGCCTCTGGAGGATGGTAAAGCGTGGTTGGACACGCGCCCTTGAGATCGCGGCCGAAAACCCTACCGCGGCGGGCTGTCGGCGGGTCGGG
>JBDHDH010000207.1:0-3942 GCA_039591615.1 Gemmatimonadota bacterium
GGCCTGCGCCAGAATTCCGTCCCAGGCGACGGCATCCCAGCGGAAGTGAGGGGCCGCCGCCCAGGCGAAGTCCCGCACGCTTTTCGCTCGGAAATGCCAAGTCAGGGTCTCCCCGGTGCCGGGTGGGCGCGAAGACGGTCCTCCGGCTTCCGCCTTCTTGATGATGGCGATGGTCGAATCGGAGTGCCGCGCAGCCGCCAGCCGAACCTGTTGTGCCGGTGTCAGAACTTCGGCCTCATTGACCAGGGTTCCGGGTGCCGCCACGATGAGGCTCCTCGGCACCGTGATGAAGACATCGAAATCACCGTACTCGAGGTAGAACTCACCGTTGCCGAGGTACTGGTCCGTATTCCATCCACGCACGTCGTCGTAGACTGCCATCCGGGGATACCACTGCGCGATCTCGTAGATGCGACCTTCGCCCACCTGACCGTGTACGGTCCGGAAGGTTCCTGTTTCGGGCGCCCGGAACGCGAAGGCCATGTCGAGCGTGACGATCGCAGCCGGCGCGAGTGGCCGGTCGAGATCGATCCGTGCCACCGTCCCATTCACATGCACGGCGAGCGGCGTCCGGAATGTGTCTCCTCCAGGTGAGTTTCGGACCGCGGCGGCGGCAGTCACCGTGATCCCCGCACCTCCAAACCACGCTCCCCCGAAGTGCATGCCTTGGTTGTTCGGCGTCGCGTTGAGCGCGGCGCCGCGGCTATCGGGACGGAACAGGTTCTGTTCGAGGTGCACCCACACGTACCGCAGGGTATCCGGCGAGTTGTTGGTGTACCGGATCGCCGCCGTTCCCGAGAGCACGTGCGTCGCCGTGTCCAGCGAAGCGCGGAGTGTGTAGTCGGCACGCTGCTGCCAGTATCGCGGCCCCGGCATGCCTGAGGCAGTCCGGGTGTGGCTTGGCGCGGGGAGTTCGAGGCGCCGGAACGGTGACGTGTCTGCGACAGCCTGCGGGAGTGAAGGGGGCTGCTGCAACGCGGCAATGAGAAGAACGATCATGGCGGCCTCTCCCTGTTGGCAAGCGGCTCGACCAGGCTCGCTTCACTGGGTCGGCCAAGCGACCGCAGTGCGGTGCGTGTCAATTGCAACACCGTCTTGTATCTCGACTCTTCTCGGAAATTGCAGTAAGAGCTTGACGGGCGATAGTCCATGCAGCCTATCCTCCGCGAGACCCCGTCTTAGCCAGAACGTCGGCCGCTGGTAGGCAGTCGCCTCTCCGTGACGACCGCCTCTTTCACCACCGGGTCTGAAGACCGCGGCACAATTTTGGAGAGATGGGCTTTCGGGGTCCCATTGTTAACAGGATGGGCACTTCCGAACACGAGCAACCCACCGCAGGTACGTGCCAGCGGGTCCGAGGGGGCTGGGCGTGATCGGTAGTCGGTGACCACAGAGCCGTGACGGGCTCTTCCCGTTATTGGTCTTGTGGGTGTGGAGTATTCCTGTCCGCAGCACTTGAAGTAGTATCCTCCACCTCTTGTTGGGCGGCGCGGCACTCCGAGTGCCTCCTCGACCGCTCACTCGATACTCGGGGGAAACAAGTCTTCGGGCATTCTGGCGGCGTCCTGCCACCACGCCTGCGTAGCCTGTGCGTCCATTCGCGCGAAATCGGGAACGGACCAAATGAGTGCCTCCTCGAGCTTCCGGCCGAGGAGCAGCAGACGAGCACCCGCCTCGGTTTCTAGGGCACTCCATTGCTCGAGCGCTTCATCGATGTCGTCTGACCCAGCCAGCGCCTCTGCGAGGTCAAGGGCGTTGCTCATTCCCTTGAACACACCGCTTGCGGTGAAGGGCTGCACGAACGCTCCCGCGTCTCCGGCAAGACACATCCGCCCCCTACGATACTGCGTCACTGCGGCCGTGTAGATTGCCTGAAGGAAGGTGTCCTGGCTGGCGCCGATGATGTCAGCAAAGTACGGTGGGAAGATCTCTCGTGCCATCTGTTTCAGCCGGGACTCCTCTTCGAGGCGCACGCTGCCTGGTGGCAAGGAGCCAGCGTGCTGACGGCCGGTGCGATCCACCAGGAAGCCGGGCAGCTGCTCCGGGGAGACGCGCACGTAGCACGCCCAGTTTATCCACCGCCGACCTTTCTCGATGGAACTATCGGGGCCCGGCACAAGGTACACGACCGCGTGACCTTCAGCGTGACTCAGCCGGGTTAGCGTTCCCTCGAGTGGCCCGGAGTCACCCAGCTTTCTCTCCTCCAAGACGCCTCGCCACAGCACGTAGCCGCGGTAATCGAGTGTCGACTCCGGGCACACCAACCGTCGACCCAAGGAGCGATAGCCGTCGGCGAAGACGACCAGGTCGAACCGTTCTAAGCCATCTTCAGCAAACCGCACCTGAACCCGCTTGTCGTCCTCCGTCTTCACGCTGGTGACTTCTCTCCCCTGACAGTACATCTCGTCTGGCACGCGGTGCCGAAGACTCCGGTAGAGATCTCCCCAATTCAAGAGCTCGATGGTGAAAGGCGTCACCCACGAAGTACACCCCAGGTGCTCGCCTCCGCCCCCGCGGCCAGTATGCGCGAGCCGCTCCACGTGAAAGCAGGGCAGGTTGGAATCGACCATGTCGAGATCACGAAAGGAGCGGATCACAGACGGCGGGGTTCCGATGCCGGCCCCGCGTCCCTTCAGAGTCCCCCCTGAGCGCTCGAAGACGCTGACTCGGTATCCGAGCCGCATCAACGCGATTGCAGCCGTGCACCCGGAGATGGAGCCGCCGACGATGCCGATGCTCAGTACCTTGTTTGACACGTGTCTCGTCGTCACAGCATCTCATCGCTCTCTCTAGAGTTGGGCCGAGGGTTAGTAACGTGGTTCAACTACTGCCCCGCTTCACCAGCTCGCGACGTACCCGCTCGCTCAGCCTGTCGACCCGCCACCGCTCCGTTGCGACTACGTCTCGCGCACCCCGATCGCGAAGGCACGCCGCGGGTTCACAACCGTCAGCGTGTGGATCTCCGCGTTGGTGAACCCGTTCTCCTTCAGCGCGGGTAGCACCGTCGTGAACATGTCGTCGTGGGGGCGGTAGCTGCCGCCGTCCGGCTCGCCCGGACGGTACCAGCCCGCGTCGTGCGAGAGCAGTACGTTGTCCAGGCAGCCCCGGGCCTTCATCGCGGTCAGGTGCTCTATGTCCCGGTCCAGCTCGCTGCGATGGAGGCCGTCGAACGCGATCCACGCCCCCTGCCGGGCCGCCTTCTCGTGCTCGGCGTTGTCCTTCTCGTTCTGGGCGTGTGTCCAGACCCAGGCGCTGGGGTGAATGCCCTCCGCCTTCACGATCTCGATTTGCTCCACCGCCGGCGTGGCGTAGCCCGTGTGCGACAGGATCAGCAGCCCGGTGCGGCGGTGCGTCTTCGCCGCGGCCACCACGAGCTTCCGGTCGATCTCCGACAGCGACGTGCCGTCCACGCCCACCTTGATGAACCCCGGCCGTACGTCGGTGCCGTCGATCCCCTCTTCCCATTCCCGGACCCACCGGTGCGCCAGCTGCTCCGCCGACTCGTCGTAGGCGTGGGCCGGCACGTACTTGTCGTCCGCCGCGCCGTAGTACCCCACGTTCGTGAGGATCTGCAGTCCCGAAGCCGTCGACAGGCGCTGGAGCAACCGTACGTCCTTCCCGATGTAGGAAGGCGTGCACTCCACGAAGGTGGCGCAGCCCAGTTCCTTCGCTTGCTGCAGGTGCGGCACGATCTTCCCGAAGGCTTCGTCCCGGTCGTAGCGGTCGGGCGAGACCTGCTCGGCACCGATGAAATCCACCAGCACGTGCTCGTGCGTCAGCGTGAAGCCCATTTGGTTCGGCGATATGGGACCGTCCACCGTCATCACCTCGCCCACGGCGTGCTCCGTTCCGCCGCATCCCACGCCCAGCATCGCGCCGGTGCCGGCGGCCGCCGTCGTCATGAGAAATGCCCGGCGATCCATCGCTGTCCTCCGTCGCATC
>JBDHDH010000208.1:0-6986 GCA_039591615.1 Gemmatimonadota bacterium
GAACGCCTTCGCCATCGGCAACGGCGACCTGGTCATCAGCAAGGCGTTTACGTGGTCCGGTCCGGTCGCGGGCATCGCGGCCACGGCCGTCGGGCGGACCGCCTACGAGTACGCACTCAACTGGGCCAAGACCTACACCGCGGCCGGTGACAAGCCGATCATCTGTCACCAGGTCGTTGGGTACATGCTGGCCGACGCGGCGATGCGGATCGAGGCCTGTCGCTACCTCAGCTGGAAGGCAGCCCACTATCTCGACATGTACGACTCGGAGGGTCACGCCTTCGGTGCCATGGCCAAGGTCTACTGCAGCGAAACCATGTTCGAGACAGTGTACAGGTGCATGCAGGTGATGGGGATCAATTCTCTGGACAAGGCCCATCCCATGGAGAAGCTGCTGCGAGAGGCGGCGGTGCTGCCTATCTACGACGCGGGCAACATCGGCATGCAGCGTCGGAAAATCTGGGGCGTGATCGCGGATCCCGATTTCGATCCGCGCGCGCTGGTGGACTGCAAGCCGGTCCGCTTCTCGAAGACGATGGAAGGGCTCGGCGTCAAGGAGCTCACGCCGGAGCCGGTAGCGGCTTAGCATCGTGACGCCGTGACCGGGACGGGTCCGGTTCCCGTCGTTCTTTTCTCGAGCTGGCACGTTCTCGGGGCCGATGTGGGGTGGACGAGCTCAAGCAGCCCCCCTTTCGATTTCCGAACGAACGGCAGCGCTCTGCCGATGTACGGCGTGTTCCTGGTGTGCTTGATCGTCTTCTCGATCGGCCTCTACCGGCATCTTCGAAGCTTGGGAATCGGAGCGGCGGGCGGAGCGACGTTTCGGGATCATGGCGCGGCGCGGCGTTCGGCGCGCGAGGGTCTGAAGGAGGTGACGAGAAGAACCACGCGCCTAGTCGGCTTCGCACTCCTGCAGCGACGCGTTCTTCGGAGGCGTTACTCCGGATGGACGCACCTGACGATCTTTTGGGGCTTCGTCGTCCTGTCTCTCGGGTCCCTGACCATCATGGTGGACAGCTACGTCCTCCAGCCACTCGGGATCCTCCTTTCGAGGGACCTCGGCTTCAGGATCTTTCAGATGTCCCTCGACGTATTTGGCCTGACACTCCTCGGCGGCGTCGCGCTGGCGATCCACCGCCGTGTCTGGATCAAGCCCGAGCACACCAGGCCCGATCGACGCACACTCGTCATTCTCTGCGTGCTTCTGGGAATGGTGGTCTCGGGATTCGTGCTCGAAGGACTACGAATCCGGTTGGAGGGCTCCAGCGAGCCCTGGGCCTTCGCGGGCAACACCGTCGCGGCGCTGATTGCCCTGGCGTCGCCCTCGCCTGCGAGCGGTATGGCTCTGTACAAAGTCCTTTGGTGGAGCCATGCGGTGGTGGCCTTCGGGCTCATCGCGGCCGTCCCGTACTCCCCGCTGCGGCACATCTTGACGTCACCCCTCAACATCCTGGTGTCGTCCGGTCATCTCTCGGGGGCGATGACCACGCCTTTCAGCCTCGTGGAAGTGATGCAGTCCGGCCGCTTCGACGTGAAGGTCGGAGCGGATTCGATCGACGATCTCGGCTGGAAGGAGCGCCTGGCGCTCAACGCCTGTGCCGATTTCGGCGGGTGCCAGGACGTCTGTCCCGCGCACGCCGCGGGCACGCCGCTCTCCCCCATGCAGCTCGTGGAGGATCTCCGACGAGTCTCCGACACGAGCACGGGGAACGGCGCGGGCTCACGGGATCTCCTCAACGGTGCCGTCTCGGAGGACACGATCTGGTCTTGCACGCTGTGCGGCGCTTGCACCCAGTCGTGTCCCACGCTTGTCGATCCGATGGGCTACATCGTCCAGCTTCGCCGAGGACTGGTCGGCAAGAACCGGCTGGGCAGGGAACGGACGGGCGTCCTGGCCAATCTTTCGTACTCGCGGAATCCTTACGGTTCCAGCGGCGCGGGCCGGGAGCGCCTCGCGGCCGAACTCGGGATCCCAACCCTCGACCAGCACCGTGACGTCGACCTGCTGTACTGGGTCGGCTGCGCCGCCACGTTCGATCCCCGTGCGCGGGCGATCGCCACCGCAACGGTGAAGATCTTGAATGCAGCCGGCCTCCGTTGTGCTGTGATCGGGCGTGACGAGTCGTGTTGCGGAGATCCCGCGAGGCGGATCGGGGAAGAGGGATTGTTCCAGGAGCTCGCCTCCAGAAACATCGAGACGATCAGCCGCTACGGGATCAATAAGGTCCTCACTCACTGCGCCCACTGTTTCAACACCTTCCGCAACGAGTACCCGGAATTCGGTGCGCAGTTCGAGGTCGTTCATCACGGCGCGTTGATCCGCGACTTGATCGAATCAGGTGCAATCGATCCGTCGCGACCCGCGTCGGAGCCGATGACGTTGCACGACTCTTGTTACGTCGGCCGGTTCAACGGAGGTGTCGAGCATCCCCGGGCAGTCCTGCGATCGATCCCCCAGGCGTCGTTGACGGAGATGCCCAGGTCCGGGGAGCGGGCCTTTTGCTGCGGAGCGGGAGGCGCCAACTACTGGTACGAGGTGCCCCGCCGGGAGAAGACCAGCACATTGCGGCTGCGGGAGGCAGAGGCCACGGGGGCCCGGGTCCTCGTCACCGAGTGCCCATTCTGTCTCAAGATGTTCGAGGACGCTATCGGATCCCCGGGTGACACGCCGCCGATGAAGGTGCGTGACATCGCGGAGGTCGTCGCGGAAGCCCTGGGCGAGGACCGGGAAACATGAGCGACGGTCGGCCGCTGACGATCGCCGTGTGCATCAAGGTGTCGCCCAATACCGCTCAGCTGAGAGCCGATTCACGCACCGGGGCGCCGAGACTCGACGACGTTCCCTACCGGATCGGCACATTCGACGAGAACGCTCTGGAAGAGGCAACGCGTCTCAAGGAGCAACATGGGGGTAAGGTCTTCGCCATCTCGCTGACCGCCGGGGCCCCGCCGCAGGAGCTGATCCTGCGCGCCCTGGCGATGGGTGCGGACGAGGCCTACGTGATCGAAGATCCGACGGCCGAGCACGCGGACTCTCTGGCCACGGCGCGGATCCTCTCCGCAGGACTGAAGAAGCTGGAGGGGTGGGATCTCATCCTGTGCGGGGAGGGATCCCTCGATGCTTACAACCGCCAGGCCGGCCCACGCCTGGCCGAAGCGCTGGAGATCCCCGTGCTGACCCACGCCACGCGGGTCGAAGCCCGGGGTGAATCGCTGGTGGTTCACCGCGCCCTCGAAGACCGCACGGTGATCGTCGAGGCCGCTTTGCCTCTGCTGCTCACGGTGGGACAGGAGATCAACGAACCGAGGTTCCCGACCGTCCTGCAGATCATGGGGGCGTCCAGGAAACCCACCGTGAAGTGGGCACTTTCCGACCTCGGATTTCGCGAGGGGGAAACCGCAGCGGCGATGTCGGGTGTCAAGACTCTCGAGGTCTACGCTCCGCGCGAAGAGCGGCGACGGGTTTCGCTCCCGGGAGACAGCGTCGAGGAGATGGCGGCGGAGCTGGCCAGAACGCTGTTCGAGCAGGGCCTGGTGAAGGTCGAATGAGTCGATCGGGCGGAGTCTGCGTCTTCTCCGAGCGGCGAGACGTCTCGCTCGAGCTGCTGACGATCGGGCGGACGCTCGCGGGGGATGACGTTCTGATTTCGATCGCCGTGGGGCCAGATGGCGAAGCCACCGCCCGAGAGCAGATCGCGCGTGGGGCGAGCGGCGCGTTCGTCGTCGAGCCGGATGAAGAATCCCGTCGCAGCGAGGTCCAAGTGGAGGCGCTGCGGCAGGTCCTGGCCAAACGAGGCCCCGAGATCGTCCTCGTCGGGGCGACCGCGCACGGAACCGAGATCGCCTCGCGGCTCGCGCAGCGAGAGGAGGTCGGCTGCGTGAGCGAATGCACGAAGCTCGTCCGCCAGGGCGGCAAGCTGTTGGTCGCCGGCGATTCGAGCCGCCGGAGCGCGACGAAGATCGAAGCGGTCGACTCTGGCGCCTGAACATCGAGGCGCGGGAGACGCGTACCCAGACCGTGGACACGCGACACCGCGAGAAGAGCAGCGTCCGGATCGACAAGGCCGACGTCGTCGTAGGTATCGGCCGGGGCCTGAGGAGCAAGGACGATCTGAAGATGATCGAGGAGCTGGCGCGGGCGCTCGGCGCTGTAGTCGGAGCGAGCAGGCCGCTCACCGACGACCTTCAGTGGCTCCCGCCCGACGTGAAGGTGGGACTGTCGGGGGTGACCGTCAAGCCGAAGCTCTACATCGCCTGCGGGATCTCCGGGCAGATCGAACACCACGTGGGCATGCGCGAGTCCGGCGTCGTGATCGCCATCAACAGCGATCCGTCAGCGCCCATCATGCAGCAAGCGGACTACAGCATCGCGGGCGATCTTCACGAGGTCGTGCCCGCGCTGATCCGGGCCATCGAGCAGACGGCGGCCACTTAGGGAAAGTCGGGCAATGCCCGCCTATCATTCAGTCAGTTCTCCGTGCGGCGGCACCACTAAGATGTGGTTACAACTCGGCGGGGGCCGGAAGGCGGACACAAGAAAGTCGTCTTGTGTTCGGATCACCTGGCTGGTGATCCCAGTTGTGACAAGCCTTGTGACACCGCCCTTCGGAGGAACGCCAGCGGAAGGGGGATCCTATTGCGGAAGATTCTGTGCAGCTGACACTTACGAGTGGGCCCTGGAGGATTCGTCGCGCAGCGGACGCGAGTGGGGTTGTGGCATGGGGTGGGCGTCCACCTACGACCGACGGATTATGAGACGGCGTTCTACGCTCATGGGCGCGCGTGGGCGGCCGTGGGTGTCGTTAGATCTATTGTTACAATATTGGATCACCGTCTTGGAGGTTGAGTCTCCCGCTCCGTACGAACAATCCCAGACGCCGGTGCTTCTTGCAGTTCACCTTGTCTTACAGCCACTCGCCCTCGGTCTGGGCGTGCGGAATCATGGTGGTTCGAGGATCTCGGCGCGTTCACCCGGACTGGAGCACCTCCCGGATCCTCCGTTCAGGATCCTCCATGACCAGCCCCACCGATGACGTGAGCGCCTCCTCGGGCGTGGCACGCACGGGGCGGCGGAGGGACAGCCGGAGGACACGTTTTTCGGTACTCGACGCACGGTTTGGCGGTGACCGGCTCGACGTGAACCGGTCACCACATCGGGTATCCATCCGCGACGATCAGGCCAGGTCGAAGCGATCGAGATTCATCACCTTGCCCCACGCCGCGACGAAGTCATCCACGAACTTCCGCTGGGCGTCGTCACACCCGTAGACCTCCGCCAGCGCCCGGAGCTGGGAGTTCGAACCGAAGACGAGATCCACGGCGGTGCCGGTCCACTTGACCGCGCCCGTCACCCGATCGCGCCCCTCGAACACGCCCTCGGTCGAGGACCGCTCCCACTCCGCTTCCATGTCCAGCAGGTTCACGAAGAAGTCGTTGGTCAACGTCTGCGGCCGGTCGGTGAAGACGCCGTGCTGGGCCTGTCCGACGTTGGCGTTCAGAGCCCGCAGGCCGCCGACGAGTACCGTCATCTCCGGAGCGCTCAGCGTGAGCAGGAACGCCTTGTCGACCAGCAGCTCCTCCGCCGGTCGTTTATGGCTGGCATCCATGTAGTTGCGGAACCCGTCGGCGGTCGGCTCGAGCACGGCGAAGGAGTCCACGTCGGTCTGTTCCTGCGCCGCGTCCGTGCGCCCTGGCGAGAAGGGAACCTGCACGTCGTGCCCCGCGTTCCTCGCCGCCTGTTCGACGGCGGCGCACCCGCCCAGAACGATCACGTCGGCCAGCGAGACCTTCTTCCCGCCGGACTGCGCGTTGTTGAAGTCGTTCTGGACCTGCTCCAGGATCAGCAGCACGCTCCCCACGCCGGCCTGCTTGTTGACCTCCCAGTCCTTCTGCGGCGCCAGGCGGATGCGGGCTCCGTTCGCCCCGCCGCGCTTGTCCGTGCCGCGGAACGTCGACGCCGACGCCCAGGCGGTCGATACCAGCTGGGAGATGGACAGGCCCGAACTGAGGATCTTGGCCTTCAGGGCGGCGATGTCCTGCCCGTCGATCAGCTCATGATCGACCGCGGGGACAGGGTCCTGCCACAGCAGCGCCTCGTTTGGGACCTCGGGGCCGAGGTAGCGCGATACGGGGCCCATGTCGCGGTGGGTCAGCTTGAACCACGCCCGTGCAAAGGCATCGGCGAACTCATCAGGATTCTCGTGGAAGCGCCGCGCGATCGGCTCATAAATGGGGTCGAACCGCAGTGACAAGTCCGTCGTGAGCATCATGGGGGCGTGTCGCTTCGACGGGTCGTGCGCATCCGGCACGGTGTCGTCGGCAGCTCGATCCGTGGGACGCCACTGCGCCGCACCGGCGGGGCTCGTCGTCTGCTCCCACTCGTAGCCAAACAGGTTGTCGAAGAAGCCGTTGTCCCACTTCACCGGTTCGGTGGTCCAGGCGCCCTCCAGTCCACTGGTGATCGCGTCCCCGCCCTTGCCGGTCCCGAATGTGTTCTTCCAGCCGAGGCCCTGCTCCGCGATGGTGGCACCCTCCGGCTCGGCCCCGACGTACACGCCCGCATCGGCGGCACCGTGGGTCTTGCCGAACGTGTGTCCGCCGGCGATCAGCGCCACCGTCTCCTCATCGTTCATGGCCATGCGAGCGAACGTCTCGCGAATGTCCACCGCGGCCGCGAGCGGATCCGGGTTCCCGTTAGGCCCTTCCGGATTCACGTAGATCAAGCCCATCTGCACCGCGCCGAGTGGTGTCTCGAGTTCCCGCTCGCCCGAGTAGCGCTCGTCTCCGAGCCACTCCTTTTCAGCCCCCCAGTAGGTGTCCTCTTCGGGCGCCCAGACGTCCTCGCGCCAGCCCGCGAAGCCGAAGGTCTTGAGTCCCATCGACTCCAGGGCACAGTTGCCGGTCAGGATCATCAGGTCGGCCCACGAGATCTTCCGGCCGTACTTCTTCTTGACCGGCCAGAGCAACCGGCGGGCCTTGTCGAGGTT
>JBDHDH010000209.1:0-6094 GCA_039591615.1 Gemmatimonadota bacterium
TGAGGTCACCGGTGATGTTCACCGCGGTACGAAGCATGTCCAGAATGCGGTCGACGCCCAGGATCAGCGCGATGCCCGTCTCAGGGACGTTCGCCTGCTGCAGCACCAATGCCAGGGTGATCTTCCCTGGGGTGGATGCGCTACACCACGGATGACGCTATGATGATCGGATTAGATCGCTTCGGGGCTTCGGCGCCAGCCAGGGAGTTGTTCGCACAGTTCGGGTTCACGGTCGAGCGCGCGGTAGCGGCGGTGAAGCAGGTTTCATCACGGAGATCCCCATGACCAACCCGCTGGTGGAGCTCGGCCGGCTGGGCCAAAGCATCTGGTACGACTTCATCACGCGCGATCTCGTGGCATCGGGTGAGCTTCGCCGCCTAATCGAACAGGACGGGCTCTCCGGCATGACCAGCAACCCGACCATTTTCGAGCAGGCCATTAGCGGCAGCCCTGCCCCCGGTCACCTTCGAGGCCTATCGTGATCACGGCCGCCCCAAGGTCCGTCTTCCCGCCGAGCGCGCCCGGGCAACCGGTCAGCTTACAGCACTCGCCGAGCACGGCATCGATCTCGATCGCGCGACCCGCGAACTCGAAGACAAAGGTGTCCAGAAGTTCGCGGATTCCTATCGCAAGGCTATCGCCAGCATCGAGCGGAAGGCTTCTCTCCTCGTGAGTGCCCAATGACCGACGAGTCGGCCCGTCCCTGGTATCGCCAGCTTCACTGGCAGACGCTACTGGCCATGATCGTGGGGGCTCTCACGGGCCTCGTATTCGGCGAATCCGCCGCGAGCGCGTTCGCATGGATCGGCGATCTGTTCATGAAGCTCCTGCGGATGATCATCGTTCCGCTGGTACTCACCTCGATCATTTCGGGCGTGGCTTCCGTCGGCGGGGGCAAGGCGCTTGGTCGTCTCTTCAGCAAGACGCTCGGATACTACCTGCTGTCCAGCCTTCTTGCGGTCATGGTCGGACTGCTGATGGTCAACCTCATACGGCCGGGCGTCGGCGCCAATATGACAGAGACGGCTCGGGAGGATCTGCCCGAACTGGAGACGGCCACCTCTCCTGTTGAATTGCTGCTGGACCTCGTACCGGAAAACGTGATCCAGGCCGCGGCCTCGGCCGACATGCTGGCGCTCATCTTCTTCTGCATCGTTTTCGGCGCGGCCATCACCACGCTGCCCACGAGGACTCGTGCAACGGTCACGGATCTCTTCGATGCGCTCTTCCACGCGATGATGCGGCTCACCTCGGGCATCATAAAGTTCCTCCCGATCGGCGTGTTCGCTCTGATCACGAAGATGGTGGCTACGACCGGGTTCGACGCGTTCAAGCCGCTGGCCCTGTATGCGGTCACGATCGGTACCGGGTTGACTATCCACTTCTTGGTCACGCTCCCGACCCTGCTGATGGTGCTGGGTCGGATCGCGCCACGCATTCACTTCGCCAATATGCGGGAACCCCTGCTGATCGCGTTCTCGACGAGCTCCTCAGGAGCAACCTTGCCGGTGACGCTGAATACGGTGGAAGAGAAAGTGGGTGTCTCGAACAAGGTGGCGTCGTTCGTGCTCCCGATGGGAGCGACGGTGAACATGGACGGGACTGCGATCTTTGAATGCGTGGGCGCCCTGTTCATCGCTCAGGTCCTCGGCTTCGACCTCACGATCATGCAGCAGGGTGTGGTCGTCCTCACTGCCCTGCTGGCCTCCATCGGGGCGGCCGCGGTTCCGTCCGCTGGCCTGGTCGTGATTTTCATAGTCCTCGAGGCGATCGGGCTCAGGGGGCCGGACGTAAACGTGATCGTGGGATCCATGCTCGCGATCGACCGCCCGCTGGACATGTACCGGACTGCCGTGAACGTGTTCAGCGACTCGTGCGGAGCAGCAATCATCGCCCGCTCGGAGGAAGAGACGCAGGTCGACACGGTCATCCGGTAGTCGACGAGCCGCAGGTGGCCCACGAAAAACGACCGCCCGATCCGTTGAAGAATCGGGCGGTCTTTATAGAGAGATAGTAGCCAACGGTCTTGCCGCCGATCCGGCCGAGGGCTCGCAGATCCCCGAGGCTCGCCACACCCACGATGAGTGAGGCTACCACCAGAGGAATGACGATCATGGTGATGGCCCGAATGAAAGCGGTCCCTATGGGCTCGAGGGCGCGCATCCAGGTCACGCCGTCGGTCCAGCCCGTGCGAGCAGCGATGACGTTGACGCCGACGCCGACTACTGCACCAGCCACCAACCCAATGGAGATCTTCGTGTATAGTTTCATCGTGCGCTCGACGTTGTTCAGGTTCCGATATCGCCGTTCACCGAAAGGTCTTGTGTGCTAGCCGACCCATCGGCCCTCAACGCCCTCGTGACCATTCTCTTCGGCGCGCTGGCCGGTGGCCTGACCAATGCGGTGGCCATCTGGATGCTGTTTCACCCCTACGAGCCCCAAGGGGTGAGACCCTTCAAGCTCCAGGGCGCGATTCCCAAGAACAAGCCCCGGCTTGCGAAGACGATCGGGCGAACGGTCGGTCAGCGCTTACTTACCTCGGAGGACCTCACCCGTCAACTCAGCGCTCCCGGCGTTCGCGAAGCATTCGACGGGGCGGTGCGCAAGTTCGTGTTCTCGATGTTGGGCGCGGAGCGCGGGAGCCTCCGGTCCGAGCTTCCACCAGGTCTGTTGCACGAGCTCGAACGTACAATCGCGGAAATCGCCCCTCGAGTTGCCGCACGCGTGAGCGAATTCGTCGGCACGGACGCCTTCCAGCAAGGCGTGGAACGGTTCCTGGTCCGGACCCGCGACGAAATCGCCGACCGCCCCATTGGCGAAGTCCTCACCACCGCCCGACGCACCGCCATCCGCGAGCGGGTCGAGCGGTGGGTGGCCGACGCCGTCGAGAGCAAGGAACTCGACCGCACCATCCACGAGTGGCTCGACCGGCAAATCGCCAATCTGCTCGATGATCGGACGCCGCTCCTGGAACGCCTGCCGGCAGGACTGGTGGCGGCTCTCGAGAAGGAGATCGCTGACTATCTGCCACTGGCTCTCGACAGGCTGGCCGCCACCCTGGGCAATCCCGAGGCCCGAGCGCGTATGCAGCGGGCGCTGCATGACCTGTTCCAACGGTTCGTGCGTGACCTGCTCCTTCACGAGAGGATTGTGGCGCGTCTCGTGGTCACGGAAAAGACGGTCGCGCGGCTTCTGGACAACTTCGAGCGCGAAGGCGCGGAGAACCTCGCTCGCCTGTTGGATGAGCCACGGGTCCGCTCGCAAGTGGCTCGCAGCATCAACGACGCCGTGGTGAGCCTCCTTCGGCGGCCGGTTGGCGAGCACCTCCAGCGACTGGGCCCGCAACGCATCGCGGGCATCCGCGAAACGGCCGTGTCGCATGTCGTCGCGCTGTTGCGTGATACAGGCACGCGCGGCTACGCCATCGAGCAGCTGGACCATGCGCTACAGGCGGCCGAACAGCGTACTTGGGGAGCCCTCCTCCGACACCTCCCACCGGAACGTGCCGCCGAGTTGGTGGCACAGGCGGCACAGGTTCCCCGGGTTCAGACATGGGTCTCCGAGGCCACGAGCAGCGCCCTCACCGCGATGCTGGACCGCCCCATCGGCCGACCTGCGACGTGGCTCCCGCCAGGCGGTGTGGACCGTGTAGCTGCCACCCTCGCGCCAGCCCTGTGGTCGTGGATTCAACAACAGATCCCGACCATCGTGGCGCAAGTCGACGTCCAGTCGATGGTAGAGCAGAAGGTGCTGGGGTTCTCCCTCGAGCGGATCGAACAAATCGTCCGGGCAACGTCTCAACGAGAACTCAACCTCATTGTGCGCCTGGGCTACCTGTTGGGCGCCATCGTCGGAGCGCTCGCCTACGGCGTGTCGCTGGTGCTTCCCTAGCGGTGCTTCCCTAGCAGCCCCACCCCACCCCACCCCACCAGGTGTCAGGTGTCAGGTACCGGGGCTGGGAAAACGGAACGTCTTGCCTTCTTCCTTCTGCCCTCTGCCTTCTACCCTCTGCCCTCCCTACCTCACCACATCCGCTCCCGGCACGTCCGCCCACTGCGCCCACCCCGCCGGCGCATTGACGACTCTCACCGCAGCGTGGTCCGCCAAACGCAATCGGTCCACCGTGATACGTCGCGCCCCCGGCTCGGAGGTGTGCCAGTGCGTCCGCACCGCGGCGGTGAAGCGCTCGGCCGAGCGCTCGTCATCCCACACGCTCACCCATACCAGAGCGTGGTCACCATTCGCGGTCGGGAACACGGCGTAGCGGTCCCCTCCCCAACCCAGGGCGGTGGAGGCGGTCGCTTGCTCCGAGCCCGATAGCACGGTCAGCAAGATCCGCGTTTCAAACTCCCCCAGCCCATCTTCGTAGACCGCGTCGGGCCTCCCCGAAAAGGCCAGCGCCACGGGGTCGTCACCGGATCGATAGCGCTCCGGATGCAGAATGTGCTCAGTCGATTGCGGAAGTCTCGGACCGAAGGGCACCGTATCGGTGAACGTCCTGGCGAACCACCAAACGAAGTCGGCTCCCGCAAGATAGGGAAAGACAAGGGTCTCCCGAATCACCAAGGGTGCGCTGGCGAACACGGGCATGCGCTCTTGCTGTTCGCGTACCGCCCTCCAGTAGTCGCCCCACGACTGTCCGAGACTCTCGAGATCCATCTCCGGGAACACGACCTGGAAGGAGGCAAGCGTCGCCTGGCCCTCGAACACCGCCTGGGCGGCCATCTTCCGATCGTTCTGTCGCCGCAATGAGAACAGGGAGTCGAGGGGGACGTACTGCCCCTGCAGCGCATGCACCAACTCGTGCGCGAGCGTGAATCGGACGATGGAAGGATCCGCCGTCTCGACCATATACAGCATAGCGGAGTCCGGATCGTAATACCCCACCACCTGCTCCAGATAGAGCGCCAGCAGCAACTCGCGCATATCGAGGGTATCGGGGATCAAACCGAAGAGCCGGTAGGCGACGATCAGCCGCTCCAGCTCCTCCGGTGGGAGCTCGTCGTCGAGCTTATTGGTGAGATAAACACGAAGCTCCTCCGGACTGCGCACCGCAACCCGTGGCGCCGACTTGAACGGCAGCCCGACAGCACGCTCGACCATGGGGACCAGTCCCGCGGCCAGCTGCTGCATGTCACCCGTCTCCTGCACTTCACCCTGCGCCGCGCAGGCCATCGAGCCTGCCACCAGCGCACATGTCAGCACGCGAATCGCAATCCTCCGGTTTGGGGTTAGCCCGGCGGCCAAGCGCCTCTTCCGCCTCACCCGTCCTCCACCGGCCATAAAACTCAACCGCCGGGCGCGGCGTGCAACCCGGCGGCCATCTTGTACCCATTGGCTGGACGGAGGTTCAGACCGTCTTATGAGGCGCGTCTGAGCTTGATGCTCCCATTCACCGTTTGAAAGTGGAGATCCCGACCGCCGCTGCCGATGACGCCCCGCATCTTCTTCGAGGAAAAGCGTCCGGAGACGGTCAGCGGGAAGTCGGTCTCGATGCTCCCATTCACCGTACTGGCGCTGACTTCGGCGTTCACTTCGCCTGGGAGCATGACCGTGATGCTCCCGTTGACGGTGCTGAAATCGAGCCCACCGCTCCAGTCAACGCGACCCATCTCAGCCCGAATGGAGCCGTTTACCGTCGTCGCCTCGGCGAACCCCGACGTGCTCACCTGGACACTCCCGTTGACGGTATGGGCGCGTACGTCACCCTCCAGACCTCGAGCCTCCACATCACCATTGACGGAATGCCCGCGAAATCGTACGCCTGCGGGGACCCGCACCGTGAAGTCGACTTTGGTGTCGTTGTCCTTGACGTTCATCTTGCCACCGCCCGGCCGGCACTCGTTCTCTCCGCTCCGGCTCGGGTACACGGCACAGATGGTGACACCGTCTCCGTGCTCCACGACCTCGACAGTCACGTCGTCCGGATCGCCGCGGCGCCCCTCACGCTTCTCTGCCGTCACCTCGACCTCCGCACCGCTGGCCGGCATCGCCCGCACATCTCCGTTCACGCCGCGGACTTCGATGGCGTTTCCGACCGCGATACGACCGCTCCACCGGAAATCCTGAACCACCGCTTGCGACGATCGGCTCG
>JBDHDH010000210.1:0-3799 GCA_039591615.1 Gemmatimonadota bacterium
CCGGATCCTCAACACGATGACCGGTCTCGGGATGCCCGATAGCTACCGCGTGGCGTGATTCCCTCTCGGGAGACGGGGGACCTGTCCTCAGCTCCGAGCCATGCACCAACGCCTCGTCAGGCATCGAGTTTCTGAATAGGTGAACGCTGAGTCCACCTACACCCACGCGATGAATTTGATCTCGATCAGCTGCGCGGGGAGTGCCAAACGCGGCGTCTCCAGAGTCGTACTGGCCACCCACAGCTGGGCCGATTCATACGCCGCTTTGCTGCGCAGGCCGTGAAAGTGGGAAACACTATCTACGTCTCTGGGCAGCTGAGTCACGGCGAGGATGGGACTATCGTGGGACGTGCGGGGTCGGTCGAACCACGGATCGTGACCGGCCTGTTCGACCGTGGCGACCCGCGCCTGTGATACGACGCCAGCAAACGCCTGGATGTGGGGGGACCACGGGGGGCATCAAAGCGCGAAAGTGCCAATGGCGGCGGCTTCGCTGCCGCGTTCCCAAGCCGCACGAGAAGCTCGGCGGCACTTGCTACCGAACTTCAGCAGCTGGACCAGCTTGCCGGCGTTGGTGGCATGGGTCGCGCGGGCCCGGTGTTGCAGCATGTCGTAGTCGTTAAGCACAACGCGGACAGCTGACCTCAACCCCGGCGTGGTGATTGCCCGAATGCTCCGGCTGGGACGCCTGTTCCTGGGCAAGGTCGGTGGCCGTCATTCTTGACATTCCCAATGTCTTTGATCCATAGATGCAGAGACTACCTCTTCCTCTCCATGAGTCTCCCGCCCGCCGGGCAGAACTGCTTCACCGTATCCACCCAGTAGTCGAGATCAGCGTCGACCATGCTCGGCCGGCCGTCGCACACTTCGATGCTGATGTCTGCGACCTGGACCGTCATCGGGAGCATGTGCCAGCTCCATGGCTGGTTGAACCCGCCGTCGCCGCGTGCCAGCGCTCCGATCACGATTGCCACGCCGTCCTCCTCTTGGATTCGGCGCTCCGCTTCCGCAATGACCGCTTCATCCACCATCGAGACATGAAATGATTCACCGCTCACGTCGACGCGGAAAAGCGCGCCACCATCGGGTGCCGCAGCGTCAGCGCACGCACCGACTGTCAGCAGCAGCCCCATTCCTAGCACAGACGAGAACTTCATCGGGCCCTCGCTTCTTGGTTTCAACTGTAGGCAACTTCCCTCCCTCAGGCGCCGGTGTCGCCGACGGCCGTGCGCCGCACCAGAAGGCGGTCCCTCTTTTCTCTACCATCGTGGATACCCATGGAGAAGGCGCGGCGTCACGAGGCCGGCCGAATGCAGCCCGGACTCGCAGAGGTGTCTCCGTTAGGGGCAAGCCGGTCTCCGCTGGCCCGATGACCACGAGGGCACGGCGAGAGAAGGCATCGCGCTGCATCACACGGTGTGCGACAGCGCGCGGACCACGCTCGACATCTGGCGCCACGACAAGACCGCGAGCGGGAAACCGCAGCGCATCGCCACCGCGTTCGTTGTCGATCGCGACGGTACCATCTTCGAGCGTTCCCACCCGCCGCCTGGGCCTGGCAGTTGCTCTCCGTGCTCAGCGTCGCCGCCGAGCCCCTGGCGAATCTCGTGAAGCCCAGGCACGCGGATCTCCGTGGGTCGCGATGCCGCGAGTCTCGCGCCGGAGAGGCTAGAGAGAAGGAACGCGAGCGCCGGATCGGGAACCGCGTGCTCGTCGTGTCGGTCCTGCTCGCCGTGGCGGTGAAGGCGGACTTCTTCGCCATCGTGTCGCACCTCGACGCACCGTGGGACACGCTCGGCTGGAGTCGCAACACGCCGGAGCAGTTACACACCACGATCCTGGGGGCGATCGTGACCGGTCTCTCGTTCCCCTCCGTGGGCTCTGTGGCTCCTCTGCGATCTCCGCGGTTTGAGCGTTCTCGGAGTACCGCATCGCCGGGCCCGTGACGGGCCGAGGAGGAGGTAGCATGGGCGCCGCAGGACTATGAGGGCAACCCTTTCGATGATGCTTGCGGGCCGCTCCTTGCGCGCGCGGTGACACCGATGGCATGATGGATGTATTCCCTCACTCATGAGAATCGGATGATGCGCGCTGCTACTCTATGCTGTGCCTTCCTGCTGCTGCTCGCTCCCGGGACTGTACTGAGCCAGGAGCACGGCGAGGGCGACCATAACATCGGGACCGTGGACTTCGGCGTCTCATGCGCCCCCGAGGTCCGCGGCGACTTCGACCGCGCGGTAGCCCTGCTGCACCACATGATGTACGTGGAGGCGCGGGCCGCCTTCGAGCGGATCACCGATCGAGCCCCGGAGTGCGCGATGGCGCACTGGGGGATTGGGATGACGCTGTTTCAGCCATTGTGGCCCAGCCGACCGTCGCCCGAGGATCTGCGGCGCGGAGCCACGGCGGTGCGGCGCGCGATGGAGCTCGAGCCGGCAACCGATCGCGAACGCGCCCTGGTGACGGCGGCCGGCGCGTTCTATCGGGACGTCGAACGCGCCGACTGGTGGACTCGCATCCGCCGGTGGGCCGCGGCGATGGACGACGCGTATGCTGGGCGGGAGGCCGACATCGAGACGGCGGCGCTCTACGCGTTGTCGCAGCTCGCCGTGGCGCCCGTGTCGGAGAACCGGATGCTCCATCAAGCGCGGGCCGCAGAGGTGTTGCTTGGCATATACGACCGCGAGCCGACGCACCCCGGGGCCATTCACTACACGATCCACGCGAACGACGTTCAGGGCCGGGCGGACGAGTCGCTGGATGTCGTCCGGAGCTACGACGACATCGCGCCGAGCGTCCCCCACGCGCTCCACATGCCGACCCACATCTTCGTGCGGCTCGGTGCATGGCCGGACGTGATCGAGTGGAACCGGAAATCGGCCGATGCGGCGCTGCGGTTCCCGGCGGGCGACGCCATCTCGCATCACTACGCCCACGCGACGGATTATCTGGCGTACGCGTACTTGCAGCAGGGGGCGGACGAGGAGGCGAGCGCCGTCATGGACGCCACCCTGTCACGTGCACCGCACCAGGGGACCTTCATGAGTGCCTTCCACCTGGCTGCGCTGCCCGCGCGGTATGCGGTGGAGCGACGCGCGTGGGAGGAGGCGGCGGCCGTCGCGGCGAGGCAGCCCAAATATCTGGCGTGGGACCGGTTCTGGTGGCCGGAAGCCATGAGCTGGTTCGCCAAGGGGCTGGGCGCCGTGCAGACCGGCGATCTCACCGGGGCGCGAGCGGCGGAAGCGCGCATGCGGGCGCTCCGCGACCGGGCCGACGAGGCAGGCGAGGAGGGGTTCACCCGGTACATCGAGACGGATCGTCTTGTGCTGGCCGGGTGGATCGCCCACGCCGAGGGCGATGCGGAGGCCGGGGTGGCTCGCCTGCAGGAGGCGGCCGCGGTGGAGGCGTCCGTCGAGAAGCACCCGGTCACGCCGGGGACGCTGTACCCGCCCTACGAGGCCCTTGGCGACCTCCTCCTGCTTCTCGAGCAGCCGGCGGAGGCGCTCGAGGCGTTCGCCGCGTCCCTGCGGATCTGGCCCCAGCGTTACCACTCGCTGCTCGGCGCAGCGCGGGCGGCACGCGAGCTGGGGGACGTCGCGCAGGCGAAGCAATACTACGGGGAGCTCCTGGACGTGGTCGGCGATGCGAACACGCAGCGGAGTGGCGTCGTTGAGGCCAAGGCCTTCGTGAGCCAGTGAGGACCTGGGCCAAGAAGCGGGTGGCGTGGCGCCCAGACTCGCTGGTGGTCCGATTGCCTGGTGGGTACAGGCCCAGCCAGGTGAGTAGGGTGAGGAGCCGG
>JBDHDH010000211.1:0-3789 GCA_039591615.1 Gemmatimonadota bacterium
AACGAGGACTTCCTCCATACCATCGACTCCTACCGCCACTACCTCGCTCTGCTGCGAGAGGGCGGCACCCTGGCCATTACCATCTGGCTACGCTCCCCGCCCCGGGAGAGCGTCCGGACAATTCTGACCGTCGGTGAAGCGCTGCGGACCTTCGGAGATGGCGCCGCCGGACATGGCCTCGTCGTCGTGCGGAGCTGGGGGACGGCCACGGTTCTCGCGAGGCCATCGGGCTTCACCGACCAGGACATCGCCGCGCTGAAACGGTGGACCGAGGAACGGCAGTTCGACATCGATTGGCATCCGGGCATCGAGGAATCCGAGACGCGCTTCAATTTCATGGACGATCCCGTCCTCTTCCGCGTCGCCGATGCTGCCGTAGCGGGATCCGAGGCCGCCGATCGCTTCGTCGCCGACTATCCCTTCGCGGTGCGTCCGGCCACGGACGGCCGCCCATATCCTCACCATTTCCTCCGCCTCGGCTCTCTGCGAACCCTTCTCAGTTCGGACCAAGGGGACTGGCTCCCGTTCGCCGAGTGGGGCTACCTCACCCTCGTCGCCACGCTTGCACAGAGCGTGTTCCTGGCAGGGCTGTTTATGCTGCTGCCGGCGGCAGTACGCGTCGGGATCAGCCGAGGCCTCCTCCGCCTGGTGCTGTATTTCACGGCGATCGGTCTCGCCTATCTCACCGCCGAGATCGCCGCCATTCAACAACTGGGGCTTCTTTTGGGTCACCCCGTGTACGCTGTGGCCCTGGTGCTCACGGCCATGCTCGTATTCTCGGGACTGGGAAGTATCTGGTCCGACCGGCTCAGGCCACGCTGGGGACGCGTCGCCGGTCTGGCACTGGCAGGTGGCTTCGTCGGTTACGCGATCCTCTTGCTCAGGATCGTCCACTGGTCTCAGCCGATGCCGCTGCTGGCTCGTGCGACCGTGGCTTTGCTTGTGCTCGCGCCCCCAGCCCTGCTCATGGGGTTCCCGTTCCCCTGTGGTCTGCGGGTCTTTGGTGATCGACCCACGAAAGTCGCATGGGCGTGGGCCGCCAACGGTTTTGCGTCCGTCGTGGCGGCTCCTCTGGCAGCGCTCCTAGCCCTCGAGAGTGGCTCGGCAACGCTGTTCCTCGTGGCCGCCGGGGCCTACGGCGGTGCGTCACTGATCCTACGTCCCACGTGAACGCTTCGAGCCCTCTCGCCCTCCTCAAATACAGGACTTCTCGCTCCGCCATCCCTGAATTCACTGCCTGCCTCCCCTCACCGGCTCAAGTCGGCCAGCCTGACCGTGCCATCGAGGTGGATCCGTACGGGACGCTCGCCCACCGGAGTATCCGCCCGGATCGAAGTGGAAAGACCGTAGCCCACCTCACCCCGGGAGAATAACGCCCTGGCTCCCGCTCCCACTCCCTCCCATGTGAAGCTCATGGGAACCTCGAGAGGAGCGTGCGCATCGGCAGGGAGGACGAATCCCTCATCCAGCCTCGCCTCACCAAACGGTGTGCCCTCCAGGCTCAGCTGTGCCTCGAGCCCGAGCCCCCGGAGGTCGTAGCTGTTGGGGTTATACACGTCGAGGTCCAGGCTAAGCTGCCCACCGAGTAGGTCCAGACCGATGACCCGAATGGTCTCGAGCCGCACCGTCGGCTCCTCGAACGTGAACCCGCGCAGCAACGCACATGCTGCGAGCGTCACCGGGAGCACCAGCGGCGGGACAAGGAGCAATGAGCGTGTGAATCGCATGAGGCCAAAACTAACTAATGATCTCCCGGCCGAGCGCGCTATTCCATATCTTAGCGGCGCCGGGACACGGAGCCGGATCAGCCCCATTCGACACGCGAGTCTGGGAACACCAAACCGAGCCATTCTCTGGGGGGGGAGCGCAGACATGTCTGGAGTCGGGGGTTCTCCCATCGAGACATTTCGCAGTGAGACAACCGAGTCGTGGCGGCGAGCATTCCTATCTCTGGAATACGCCCTCGTCCTGGAGGATGTGACGAAACGTTTCGGAGACGTGGTAGCGGTTCACGACGTCTCCCTACGAACGCCTCGGGGCATGATCCAAGGCTTCCTGGGGCCCGACGGCGCGGGAAAGACGACCATGATCCGCATGATCATGAGCATCATACCGGCGGACTCCGGCACCATAGAGGTTCTGGGCAGTCGCCGCCCGGAAACAGTCAAGGATTCCGTTGGGTACCTACCCCAGGAACGAGGTCTGTATGGTGCAATGACGGCGCGGCAGCTGGTAGCCTATTTCGGCAAGCTCAAGGGGATGCCAGCACGCTACGCCCGTGCCCGAGCGGAGGATCTCCTCGCCGAGTACGGCCTTGCGGACTGGCGCGACACGAGATGTGAGTCCATCCCCAGGGGCGGCCGCCGAATCGTGCAGATCCTGTGCGCAATCGTTCACGGTCCGGAGCTCGTGATTCTCGACGAGCCCTTCTCCAGGCTGGACCCCGTGAACGAGGACATCATCCGCAACATCATGCTCGCACTGAAGCAGCAGGGTCGCACCGTCATCGTGGCCACACGTGCTGCGGAGCAGGCAGAGGAAAGCTGCGACCATATCACGATGGTCGACAAAGGGAGCAAAGTGGTGGACGGGACCCTTGCCGAGGTGAAGGCAGCGGCAGAACGCGGTGTCCTGATCGATTACGACGGAGACAGCTCCGTGTTGCGAGATTTACCGGGGGTGAGCCGGTTCAGGGACGATGGGGGGCAAGCAGAGCTCTTCTTGAACGACGGAACGGATCCACAGGAGATCCTCGACCTCTTGGTGTCACGCATCCGAATCAAGCGCTTCGACATCCGGGCTCCCACCCTCCGTGACGCGTTCGAGCGCATGGTGGAGGCCAAAGATCGTGCTTAGGGTCTTCGTCCTTGCCCACCGCGAATATATCAATCGCGTTCTGACGACAGGCTTTTGGGTCAGCGTTGGCGCATTCCCGCTGTTGCTCGGCATCGTTCTCGTCACCGCCTGGTTCCATACTGAAGTTGGCCAGGGAAATTGGGGGGTCCTGGTATTGATGGCATTCCTCTGGCTGGGGGTCGTCGCGGTCAGCCCGATGCTACTTACCTGCATCGTCGAGGAAAGAGCCAACCGAACGGTGGAGGCCCTACTTTCCTGCCTCTCGCCGTCTCAGATATTGGCGGGAAAGATGATGGGGATTGCTGCCAGCGGCCTCACGGCCGTAGCTGCCGCCGCGGTGCTGCTCGTCTTGTTCGTGAAGGCCGTCCCGGGATTCCCGGACCCTCCGTCGGCGCTGAACCTCCCCGACGATCTGACGGCCCTCCTCTGGCTGTCGTCGTATTTCCTGTTGGGCTTCATGCTCTACGCCACCGTGCTCGCCGGGATCGGGTCTGCGATGCGAAATCTCCGTCAAGCCCATGCCTCGATGGTCCCGGCAACGATCGTGCTGTTCCTTGTCCTCCCGATCGTCGCCGCCACCGATCAGAATCCCAACGGGATGCTCGCACAAGTGTTTTCGTACATTCCTCCCCTCACGCCTTTCGTCATGATGCGTCGCGTAGTATCCCGACCCTCTTCGGTGGACCTCGTCATCACGACGGCGCTCCTCGTGGTCGCTGTCGCCCTGGGGACCTGGAGGCTCTCGGCGCACACCCGGTTCGCGCTCACGCCCACGGAGCCTCGAACTCACGCCGTCGCCTAGGCAACAGTAAGATGACCAGCGGAGCCTGCGCGGGCCGGCCGGTCACACGTCGGGCCGGTGGGCACCGGCGCGGATTGTCCATCCACACTGGTGCCGACCGGCCCATCGATGTTACGAAGCGCTGCGCGAGC
>JBDHDH010000212.1:0-3740 GCA_039591615.1 Gemmatimonadota bacterium
GCAAACGGCCCAGGTGACGTTTGACCCCACGCCTCCGGTCCCCAGCGTCATCGACGTGCGGGTCGCGGCGGGCTCTGATGACGCGGAAGAGCTGGTGACCGGAAGCATGTACCTCACGAGTAGCGATCTCGAGCTGGTCTATGATCGTGGGGGCGACCAGAAGGTGGGCATGCGCTTTACCGGGGTCGCGATCCCCCAAGGGGCCACGATCACCAAGGCCTATGTGCAGTTCCAGGTGGATCAGACGTCGTCGGTGGCCACGGACCTGACGATCCAGGGGGAGGCGACGGATAACGCGGCGACGTTCGGCTCGGCCGCGGGCGACATCTCCTCCCGGAGCCGCACCGGCGCCGCCGTGCCCTGGACGCCGCCGGCGTGGTCGAACCGGAATGAGGCGGGCCCTGATCAGCGGACCTCCGATGTTGCCTCGGTCATTCAGGAGATCGTGAATCGGGGCGGCTGGGCGAGCGGCAACGCCCTGGTGATCATCATCACCGGCACCGGGGAGCGGATAGCGGAGGCCTATGAGGGCGTACCCGCTGCCGCGCCGTTGCTGCACGTGGAGTTCAACAATTGAACGACCGCCGGAGGGGTAGTCCAATTACTGCCCTAAAGGCAGTCACTCCAATGCCTTAGCCGCGCTCCCGCACGGCTCGAGGATGGGCGAATGGACTGACGTAGTGGCGCACGTCTTGCTCGAAGGATTCCGTGCGCCAGGGGCGGTGCTGGGGCGGTGCTGGGGGTGTTTCCCCCAGGCGGAGAGCCAGGTTCACCGGTTTCTGCTGGCCGAGGACGCGGGGGTCGCGTCACGGCCGTGATGAGCGAGGCGCGACAGGTCCCTGGCACCAGTCGTGCCGATGTTCGTTTCACGTTTCGTTTGGTGGGTAGTTCGTATGACACAAAGAGAAATTTTCTGCACGCTCGGCCCGGCATCGTTGAAGGACGGCGTCATTGCTCGGCTGGAGGAGTTGGGTGCGCGGCTGTTTCGAGTGAACCTGTCGCACACGAAGGCCGAGGACGTTCCCCACATCATCGAGTACGTCCAAGGCCGGACGTCCGTGCCCCTTTGCCTGGACACGGAAGGTGCCCAGATCCGGACGAATGGCTTCGCCGATGGAACGATCACGCTGCGGGACGCCAGCGTCGTGCGGATCCGTCGCGCACTCGTTCCCGGAGACGGAGGCAGCTTCAACCTGTACCCGAGCACGATAGTCGACCAGCTCCAGGAAGGTGACTTCCTCGGAGTCGACAGTGGGGCCCTGCTCCAGGTGATCGAGATCGAGCCGGAAGGGGTCGTCGTGCGCGTCCTCGCCGGCGGTCAGATCGGCCAGAACAAAGCGGTCGCCGTCGAGCGCAGCATCCCCCTGCCGCCCCTGACGCAGAAGGATCGGCAGGTCTTGGCAATGGCGCGGAATATGGGTGTCGACCACGTGGCGCTGTCCTTCGCGAGCCGCGCTTCGGACTTGGAGGAAATACGCGAGGCATTTCGTCCCGACGCCTTCGTGATCGCCAAGATCGAGAATCGGAACGGCCTGCGAAATCTCCGTGCCATTACGGCAGCGGCCGACGCGCTCTTGATCGATCGTGGCGATCTGTCGCGTGAGGTGCCTGTCGAGCAGATTCCGCGAGTTCAGAAGCGGATCATTCGCTGCGCCAAGCAAGCAGGGATCAAGGTCTACGTGGCGACCAATCTCATGGAATCGATGGTGACACAGCCGGTTCCGACACGTGCGGAAGTGAACGACGTGTACAATACCCTTGCCGACGGGGCGGATGGTTTGGTGTTGGCGGCTGAGACGGCTATCGGTCGGTTTCCGGTGGGCTGTGCGAGCATGGTGGTCAAGATCATTCGCGAATTCGAGGAGGAGTCCTGGAGCGGCGCGAGCCATATGCCGAAGCCTGCCATCTCCATGCTCGTCGATCCGCACGGGGGCCGCCTGGTCGATCGTGTCGGGGACGCAGCGGACGTCGCCGATCCGGCTGCGCTTCCTTCGGTGGTCGTCGACGACACGGTGTTGATGGATTGTGAGCAGATTGCCAACGGGACCTACTCGCCGCTGACGGGCTTCATGGGCCGTGAGACGCTCCAAAGCGTGCTCGACGAGTACCGGCTGCCCGGCGGACTTCCGTGGACGATGCCGATCGTGCTCCAGGTACCGAGTCGTGCGGTTGCGGGCTTCGGCACGGGAGACCGGATCGCGCTGCGTCGCGAATCCGGCGAAGTCCACGCCGTCCTCGATGTTCGTGAAGTCTATTCCTTCGATTTGGAGGAGCTGTTCGAAAAGTGGTTCGGAACCTCCTCTCGATCACATCCGGGCGTCGCCAGGTTGTACAGAGACGACACGCTTTTTGTCGGAGGCGACATTACCTTGCTCCACCCTGTCGCATCGACCCTGTCGCAGTACAAGCTGAGCCCGGCCCAGACGCGATTCGTGTTCGGCCAAAAGGGGTGGACCAGGGTCGTGGGTTTTCATACCCGAAACGTTCCTCACCGCGCTCACGAATTCATCCAGCTCAAAGCGCTGGAAGAGACGCACGCCGACGGACTGCTCATCAGTCCCGTCATCGGATCGCCCAAGGCGGGCGACTTCTTGCCCGACTGGATCATGAAGAGCTACCAGTTGATGATCGATTTCGGTGTCTATCCTCGCGACAAGGTTCTGCTGACCTGCTTTGCGACGTATCCTCGCTACTGCGGGCCGCGCGAAGCCGTGTTCACCGCGATCTGCCGCAAGAACATGGGCTGCTCTCACTTCATCGTCGGGCGGGATCATACCGGTGTTGGTGATTTCTACACGGATGCGCAGACGCGCGAGCTCTTCGACAAGCTCGGCGATCTCGAGATAACACCCTTGTTCTTCGACGTGATCGGGTACAATCCGCACGTCCGAGCATACTGCAGTCTGGAGGAGGATGGGACCTTGCCCATCAGTGGATCCGACCTGCGACGGTCCTTGGGCAAGAATGGAGCGCTCCCAGGATGGTATATACGTGACAACGTGCAGGAAATGCTCCTCGCCGCGCTTGGGAACGGTGAGAAGATCCTGTACGACGCATAGCCGGTCGGGGCGGTTGGCGCGTCCCGGCCCACGTGTTCGTATCCCGCATGCAGCTTGCTCGAGTTGACGCGCTCGTCCCAGGTTGCGGCACTAGCGCCTCACGGAGCATCGCAGACTACTCACGCCTAGTGAGTAACGTCAGGCGCACTGCTGGCTCAGACTCCCGCCATTCCGCGGCCGGCAATTCACGCGATACAGTCATCGGCGCAATTGTTGCGCTTGCACACAGGGCGAGCCGTTGGATTCCAGAGAACCGGGCCCCTTCCGATGGTTGTGCTACTGGCGAGAGCCTGTGATATGGTCAGAACGGTGAAACACGAGCCTACTGGTGCCCCGATGGCGGCAAGACCACCGCTCGTAGTGGAGGTCATCGGGCCGGCAGGCGCGGGTAAGACCACACTCGTACGAGCCCTGCGCGAACGCCATGAGAGAATCGAGCCAGATATCGATATTCGCCTCTCGAGGATCAGCAAGATCCCGTTCGTTATCGGCAATACCTTGTTCTTGCTGCCAACGTACCTTCGTCGATACCGCCATAGCAGATGGTTCAGCTGGCGAGAGACGAGGGGGATGGCGTATCTGAAGGCGGGGCTTCACCTGTTGGGGCAACAGACGCCGAAAAACGGCTCGGTGACCATTCTGGATCACGGACCCATTTACCGGCTGGCTTTTCTCCGTGAG
>JBDHDH010000213.1:0-3726 GCA_039591615.1 Gemmatimonadota bacterium
CCCATCCAATGAGCTAGGAACACCGTGGCCGCATTGATGTCGGGCAACGAAGCGATCGCGCGCGGGGCGTGGGAGGCCGGAGTGACCTTCGCGGCGGGCTATCCCGGAACGCCGAGCACCGAGGTGTTGGAGCGTCTCGCCACGTACGCCGAGGTACACGCACAGTGGTCTACGAACGAGAAGGTGGCGTTCGAGGAGGGGATGGGTGCGGCGCTTGGCGGAGCGCGCACCATGGTGACCATGAAGCACGTAGGACTCAACGTCGCCGCCGACCCGTTCATGGTCTTCCCCTACGCCGGTACCAACGCCGGCTTCGTGGTGTTGGTGGCCGACGACCCCGGGATGTATTCGTCGCAGAACGAGCAGGACAGCCGGTACTTCGCCAAGATGGCCAAAGTGCCGTTGCTGGAACCGGCCGACGCGGCGGAGGCGAAGCACTTGGTCCAGACGGCGTTCGACATCAGCGACCGCTTCCACTCCCCCGTCATGTTTCGCACGACGACTCGCCTGGCACACACCCGGGGGGTGGTCGAGCCGGGCGAACGGGTCGAGGCCGCGCGGAAGACGTTTTCGCGCTCGGTCCAGCAGCACGCCATACCGGTCTACGCGCGATTCCGGCGGCCGGAACTCGAAGCGAAACTCGGGCGGCTCCGCGATTTCGCCGAGGAGTTCGACGGAAATGTCATCGAGGAGGGCGACCCGCGGGTCGGTATCGTCACCCACGGGATCCCGTACCAGTACGTCAAGGAGGTCGCATCCACGGCGACGGTGTTCAAGCTCGGGATGATCTACCCGCTGCCCGAAAAGCGTCTGAAGGAATTCTGCGCCCGATTCGACACCGTGTTCGTCGTCGAGGAGAGCGAGGGGTTCATTCAACAAGAGATGGCCAGCGTTGGCATCCTCAACGTGACCGGGAAGGACCGGTTCAGCAACATCGGCGAGTTGAGCGCGGATCTCGTGGCATCCGGACTCACGGGCGCCACCGTACCGCCCGACTTCGCGCGGGAGGTAGCGATCCTCCCCCGCCCACCCGTGCTGTGCGCGGGATGTCCTCACCGCGGCGTCTTCACCGTCCTGAGAGACTCGCAGGTACTAGTGACCGGGGACATCGGCTGCTACACCCTCGGCTGTCTCCCTCCGTACCGGGCGATGCACACCACGTTCTGTATGGGAGCGGGCATCGGCAATGCCAGCGGATTCACCCAAGCCGGCGAGGACAGGGTGGTGGCCGTCATCGGTGACTCCACTTTCCTTCACGGCGGGCTGCCTGGTTTGGTGAGCGCCGTGTACAACCGCATCCCGATCACGGCGATCGTGTTGGACAACGGCACCACGGGCATGACCGGTCACCAAGAGCATCCCGGAACGGGGCACACGCTCGAGGGCGATCCCGCTCCCGCGGTGGATTACGAGACCCTCGTCCGATCCGTTGGTGTCGAGCACGTCCAGGTGGTGGATCCCTGGGATCGCGAGGCGACGGAAGCCGCAATCAAATCGGGCCTGCACTATCCTGGTCCGTCGGTGATCATCGCACGGCGATCCTGTCTGCTGCTGCCTGAGGAGAAATCGAAAGAGCACGTTCATTACTGGATCGATACAGACGGCTGTATCCGCTGCGAGGAGTGCATGGACACCGGCTGTCCGGCGGTCGTGTGGCAAGAGGACATCGACCGGCCTGCGATCCGCGAGTGGGAATGTGCGGGGTGCTCGCTGTGCGCTCAGCTGTGTCCCACCGACACGATCATGGTCGTGGAGGCCGTCCAGTCATGACCGTAACCAACGTGCTGATCGCTGGCGTCGGCGGTCAGGGCGCCATTCTCGCCAGCGAGCTGCTGGCGCTAGCGGCGATCGTTGCAGGCCGCGACGTGAAGCAGGGAGAGTTCCACGGCGTCGCGCAGCGGGGTGGGTCGGTGTTCAGTCACGTTCGCTTCGGTGACCACGTCTACTCGCCGATGGCAAGGCGTGGAGACGTGGATCATCTCGTCGCCCTGGAGAAGCTGGAGGCGTTGCGTTACGCCCACTTCGTCAAGCCGGGTGGCACGATCATCGTCAACGACCACAAAATCGAACCCATCCGCACCACCGATCGGCGCCCGTATCCCGACAAGGCCATCGACTTCCTGAAAGCGAAGGGCTTCAACGTGGTCGCGGTCAAGGCGACGGAGACGGCGATCGAATTGGGAAACCACCGGGCGGCCAACGTGGTGCTTCTCGGCGTGTTGGCCGAACAGTTGGACATTCCGCTCGACTTGTGGGATCAGGTCCTCCGCGAGCGCATCCCCGAGCGGCTACTGCGTCTGAATCAGAAGGCGTTTACAGCGGGCCGGCGGGCGCCGATCGCTGTCTGATCGCATCGGCCACGTGGCCCCACTCCTCCCGTGACGGACGTCGTAGTGTATCCGAAAGCAACCGTCGTAGCCGCGCACAGTTTCGACTGCTCACGATGGCGGCCGTCTGTGCATGAGGGGAGCCGCGAGCGACTGAGGTCTTACATCCGGGGGTTCGGACGAGAAGCTACCGTCGTTGATCCCCGACCTCCAGTTGCCTGCAAATAGCTGACATATGATGCACTTCCGGGATCAGAATCAACTTCTATACATATTCTGTCACCGGGATAATCGCTAAGGTTGATAGCATCAAGATTAAGTTCGACACAAGAACGAAGGGTTGTTTCTCCGTCGAGCTTGGCTCGCAACAACCCCAACCTGCCAACTCGCCCCCTCGCAACTGAACCTCCTCAAGAGCAAACACCCCTCCCAAACCAGGCATCAGTCATGGTGGCTATCTGGCGTACAAGGCGACGCCGCACACGCGACGTGTGTCGTCGGAGAAGGCAGCTGAAGCGGCCACTCGGCGAACGGACGGTCGCCAAGGCGACGGAAGGGACCATACGCCATTAGCCAAACGCCGTCTGCCACGTTAGTTCAGCACGTTGATCAAACGACTGTACTTGACGATCATGGTCTTATTGTCCACGCCGGGAATGAGGGCGTCTTCGAATCCGTTGGTCTGGTTGAAGACGACGAAGAGCCCGGTGCCGGCGGTGTGGAGCCAACCGACCCGCAGGTTGGCCGACCAAACGTCGGCGGCATCGTTGAGCTGCAGCAACGCTTGCACGTAGAGTCGCGGCGTGAACGAGTAGGAGAGCCGGGCCCGGAACAGGTTGGTCGTGAAGCTGCCGCCCGGCAGGTCGACGTCGTTGCGGCTCAGGCTGAGCTCCGAGTTGAACGCCTCGCCCGCGCGCAGACTCAGCGAAGGAACGAGCGCCACTCGGTGGCCGCCGAAGAAGCCGCCGATGGTGGCACGCACGCTCAGACTGATCCACTTCCTTTGGTCCGTCATCCCTACCAGCGCGGCTTCGACGTGGTCGTACGATCCTGCCGCGACGGCGACGTCATCCACGATGTCGAACGGCTCGCGGACACCCTCGTGCGTGAAGTTGACGCCCGTGTGCACCTCATAGCCGCTCTCCCACTCCCAGTGGTTGTCCACGTGCAGGAAGCCGCTCTCGTAGAAGCCGTCCAAACCCCAGTAGCCGGTGTAGCGGGCGTGCGGGCGCAGCTCGTGGAAGCCCAAGAAGTTCGGGCGGTAGGTGTGAAAGACCAGGCCGTCGAACGCGCGGTAGGCGCTGCGCTCGAGAAAGCCCATCTCGGGATTGAAGCCGTCGGCGATCTCCGAGTACCCGGTTTGGAGCCTCCACCTCTCGGAGTCGTACCCCGCCTCGAA
>JBDHDH010000214.1:0-3575 GCA_039591615.1 Gemmatimonadota bacterium
CGATCGTGAGGTCCGGCTTCGGACGAAGAAGGGTGATCTGGTAACGATGCCCCGCAAACAGTTTGACACCTCTTTCTTGACCAACCACTCCATCACCATCGACAGTGAGCAAGGAGTCCTGAGCCCAATGGGCTACCACGTCGGCCACCATGGTGCGCCCACCGGCGAACGCCGGAAGATCCTGGCCACCGTGTTCGCGACTCCCAAGAACAGGCTACCGCACGGGCCGCACCGGGACGAGTGGGGTGAAGCCTCCTCTTCGCTTCGACTGCAGAAGATCGCCAACTGCCTCGCCAGTTTTTGTCGTAACCTCTACGCGAACGAGCCCCGTCACGGTCCCCAGGCCATACAAGACTGGGAGTCCGACCTTGAGTGGCTGCAGGAAACCTACTATCGTCACGGAGCCTTCCCTTTCGCTTGGCCAAGCCCGAGACCCTGAGCCCTGACACGACCGTATGAACGCGCAGAGCCTCCGAGGCAGGCGCACATTTGATTGACGTGCTTCCGCTCAGGAGGAGCACAATCAAATGCTGTGTGCTACCTCAACCTCGGAGGCCCTATGTACTACGTCGGAAAGCACCTACACAAAAGGTATGTCACCGCGTGCGTCATCGACGAGGATGGTGTCATGGTGGCCCGCGAACGACGGCTCGGCACGAGCGCAGCCAAGCCGCAAATCCGTTGGGTAGCCGGCGACGCATGACGCCATGGGCCCTGGTCCTAGGAATCGCGACGCTAGTCGGCGGTCTCGCGGCCGTCTGATTTTTCTGGGACAAGCAGAAGCCCCGCAAAGCCGCCGCGCCTACGCCGCGCCCGGAACCGGAGTTCCTAGACGTCGATCTGCAGTACATCGAGGACTCAGGTCTCGCCCCTCGCCTCCGGGGCCAGGGCTTCCGACTATACTGGGCTGGGGAAGACCGCCTCCAGAGACTCTGTCAGACGGCCGGGGTGGGCGCCCCTACTTCTACGACTGGCACGAACTTGACGAAGCGGCGATCAGGCAGACATATGGTGAATCAATCGATCGGCTTTGCGAGGTGCGCCGGAATCTTGATTCCGCCGACACCTTGCAGGCCGATGGCATGGTACGAGTGTGACGACTGCACTCCCGGACACCGGACGCGTGTGCGAGACGACCGAGTTCTGACCCGAACGTCGTTCCCGACCACAACGCTCTGGTCCATCGCCAAGACTGGACGACTGTGGGAGAGTGCCGTCGGGTTCGGTGGCACGCTGGTGGGGGCTCGCCTGGCGTCTGTTGGCGATTGGCAAGCGGTCGCGCTCATCGCCCTCTCGAACACATTGCTGTTTGCCGCATCGATGCTGATCAACGACGCGCACGATGTGGCCGAAGACGTGATCAACAAGCCGAAGCGGGCGGTGGCATCGGGGCGGCTGCCGCCGGCGCTCGCCTATTGTGGTGCCGCGATGGGCTTCATCACGGCCATGGTTCTTGCCGCGTTCGTCGATCTTCGGTTCGCGGTTCTCGCGCTCGCCATCACGCTCTTGAGCGGCGCGTACACGTTGGTGCTGAAGGGCGTGCCGCTCGTGGGCAACGGACTCGTCGCCATCATCTCGACGTACCCGTTGTCGTGCTGGTTGCTGGTGGCGCCCGACCCGACGCTCACGTATGTGACCCTCATTGCCAGTTGTGTCGCGTTCCGACTCGGCGCGGAGATACTTAAGACGGCGGAAGACGCGGTGGGGGATGCGGCCCAGAACATCCGCACCGTCGCGACGAAGATGGGCGTGTTGTTTGCCAATCGGATGGGCGTGTTCCTGCTGGTCGTGGGTCTCACCGGTGCGTGGCTTCCCGTCATTCAAGGCGCCGCGAACCCCGTCTATCTGATAATGCTCGGGGCGTCCTGCGCGCTCACCCTGTGGGCCGGAGTGCACGCCGGTGCCGGGTTCCCGTCCGTCCGGACACCGAGCGGCCGCTTCGTCACCGTCCAGCGCGCTATTATGGTGATGATGCTGGTCGGTCTCGGCCTCGGTCTCAGCGGTGGATCCGTCGCCCTCGCCGCGCTTCCCTAGGCCGGGGTTCCTTCCTCGGCTCCATTCAATTCCAGTCCGACGGGTGCCAGCGTCGCCCGCTGAGCTAGCCAGGCTCGCGGCCGGTTCCGGGGTCGGTTACGCCCGTCGGACCGCCTTCCGCAGCGTCCCAAACGCGGTGACCAGGCGTAACGGCATGCGCCCCGTCACCTCTACGCACGTCATGGCCGCGGTGTCAGGGCATTGCAGGACAAGACGGTCATCGGCCAGTTCGAGCAGCACCTGCGTTGTCTGCACGGCGAAGCGGTGCGTGCGGCCGCACGCGCAGTCGTAGGCGAGGTCGTTGAAGGTGCTGACGTTCCGGCGAGGATAGTGGCCGCCGCCGGTGCGCCGCACGAACTCGTCGAGCGCAAACAGCGCGATGCGGTGGTGGCGCGGATCGTCGGCGGGCATCAGTGTCCCCCGGTGGCGGCAATCAACGCCAAGCGCAGGGTCGCGATCACGGTCGTGCGGCCAGAGCTGCGGCCGCGCTCGGCCCCAACCGGTTTCGGCTGTCATGGCCGGGAATGATCTCGACTACCAGCACCTTCGTGTGTTCATGATGCATGCAGGAGACCTACCAGGAATTCTGGAGAAAAACAGGGAGATCAGGGAGATGATGAATCCCAGCCCGATCCGGGGGACCTAAGTCCAACGTTCACATACACTTAAGGGCCAGCCCCGCCCTCCATATCCCATAAGTGCAATAATCACATACACTTGCGGATCGTGGGAGGGAACGGCCCGCACCACGTCAGTGGGTCAGTCGCCTTGGGGTCAGGGTCGAGCATCTCCGGATCCTGGGAGGGGGTCAGCGTGTTTCGGCTTCTCCGTGTGAGGTCAATGACCAATCTCGAATTCGGTACCGAACAACTCCGCCACTCCCACCGTCACGACCTCCGTGCCACCGGGTGGCCCGTCCGACAGCACCGCCACGTCTCCTTCGATGTAATCGACGTCGATCTCGTGGCGGACGAAGACCTGAGGCTCGGGGCTCGTATAGACCCACGTGGTGCCGTGCGCATCGTAAATCACCGCGGCGTAGGGAACCACCTTCACCCGGGACCCCGCCATCTGCACCTCACGAACGATGGCCGTCTGGACGTCGAGCCGTTCCATCGCCTTCGTCGTCAACGTCACACGGCTGAGCTCCGAGCCATCGATATGCTCGACATGGGCGGGTTCGACGCGCGCTGGCGGAGGGGATTCGCGCTGACACGCCGAAAGTTGTAGACCGGCAATGATCGGGACTATCACGACCAGCCATCGATTCCTGTGCTTCATCGCATCCTCCTAGGCATTCCCTCTTTCTCTCCGCGCCTCTGATCCAGAACAAACCTCTGTAATGGGTTTTCGGCGATACCCCCCGTGTCGATTTCCCGACGGCGGCGCCAACGGAGCAGCGACATGCCCAGCGTCAATCCGATGGGCATTCCGAGCGCGACCGGAAGCACGCCTCCGGGGTTTCGTCTGGCGAACGGCATCACCGACAGGTGGATGCCCGAACTGGAGACCGGATGGCTGATCACCTACGATCCAGAATG
>JBDHDH010000215.1:0-5772 GCA_039591615.1 Gemmatimonadota bacterium
TGGAGGGGCGCCCCGCACCATCACCGAGTTCGATGGCAATTTATTGGGTGTGGACTGGGGGGACGACGACGAGATCGTGTTCAGTACGTGGCGGCCCTGGCACGTCTACACGGTGAGCGGAAACGCGGGTACGCCCGAGTTTCTCGAGGTACTAGACCGACTGGCTGACACTCTCGAAATAGCGAGTCCGGTTTTCATTCCCGGTGCGCGCGCGCTCTTGTTTGCAGCTGGCGGGTGGCCAAAGCGTGTCGGGGTGGTGTCGCTCGAATCGCCGGATGTCCGGTGGCTTATGCCGGGGGGCGCGCCGCAGTACGTGCGGTCGGGACACTTGGTCTATGTCGAACCCGACGGATCGCTCGTCGCGCAACCGTTCGATGTGGCGAAACTCGATACCGCTGGCCCCGCCCGCCGCGTGGCGGAAGGAGTGGGCATAGACTTGGGATTGCCGATGCTTGCCGTGTCATCATCCGGAACGCTCGTCTACAGTCCGGCTTCGAGTGAGGGTCGCGACCTCGTCCTGGTCGCCCGTGACGGCAACGAGCAACTGGTCCTCCAGGATCGGGGGTTCTGGGTTCCCCGATTCTCACCCGACGGTAGCCGCAATGCTTTCGGTGTGGTGACCGGGGGTCAAGAAGATATTTGGATTCATGACCTGGCGAGGGGAACCACTTCCCGGCTCACCTTCGACGGGCAGAGGAACAATGACCCGGTATGGAATCCCGACGGGACCAGCGTTGCGTTTTCCCGTGACTTCGCGGCCAAAGATCTCTACGTTCTCTCCGCTGAGGGTGGGGACCCTGCTCCCGTGGTCGCCCAAGACGGGCACCAGTGGACCACCGATTGGTCACCGGATGGCCGCCACGTGGTGTTCACCAACGTCACGGCGAACGCGGACATCTGGGTCGCCCCGCTCACTGGGGAAGGAGAACCACGGGCCTTTTTCGCCACCCGTTATGAGGAGGGCGGGGGCCGGATTTCGCCGAACGGTCGGTGGTTGGCCTATCACTCGGACGAGTCCGGTCAACTCGAAGTCTACGTTCAGACCTTCCCTGCACCCGGAAACAAGCGGCTGATTTCCACCGGCGGCGGGCAAGACCCAATCTGGGGACCCAATGGGCAAGAGCTCTTCTACTGGAATCCCCAAGGGCAACTGATCGCTACTCAGCTGACGGCAGGTGACGACATAGCGGTCGGGCGACGCGACGTGCTGTTTCGGTTTCCCGGCTACCTGTTCTTTGGAAACGCGCAATACGACGTCCACCCGGACGGACAACGATTCGTCATTGTGAGGAATGAGATGCAGAGCCGTCTGATCGTGGCACTCGATCTGATCGATCCACAGCCATAGCTCTGGGTAGCTCGAACATGCCCGTGTTCGGGCTTGAGTCAGCTGTCGCAGTCGCCTGTGTGAGCTAGGAGGCCGCCGCGTGTATCGCGGGTCGGCCGACGACTGACGGCTGAGAGCCAACAGCGCCTGCCCAGGTAGCAGCAATGGACCGGATGCAACTGAGGGTCTGCTACCGGCACGAGCCGCCCCCTCCCGTCGAGCCGGTTATCACATCTACGGTGGGAGCAGGTGGGGTAAGAACTGGGGTAAAAACACGCTACATCCTACGCCGTTTTCCCGCCTCAGATACAACAGAGGACGCCCCTAACACCGCGTACGTACAACATTTTGTCGTATCTGAGGCTCCTAACGCCCTGAATGGGGTTCAGGGGGTCGCGGGTTCAAATCCCGCCGTCCCGACTTCGTGACCTTCAGTTTAGAAATGGGCGAGTCGTGAAGGCTCGTCCGTTTTGTGTGCCTGTGTGCCGCTAGTGTGCCAAATTCCGGTGACCGTCTCGCCCGTCGGCGCGTCCAATGCTATGTTTGCCGACCATGGCCGTTACCGATCTCGTTGACCGCCTGGCAGCCCTGCCGCGCTTGGGCGGAGTCCCGTACGAAGAGTTGGAGTGGCTTGTCGCGCACGGCACGTTCGAGGTCCACGAGGCGGGCCACGTGATCGGCCCGAAAGGCACGCGCATTGAGAAGCTTTGGTTGATCGTGTCCGGGCACGTCGCGATCCGAGTGGACCGGGGGGTCGGACCAAGGCTGGTGACGGAGTGGCACGCCGGTGAAGTCACGGGGAAGCTGCCCTACTCCCGGATGAGGGCGCCGCCGGGTGACAACTACTGTGTTGAAAAGACCGAGTTCCTCGCTTTACACGAGAAACACTTTCCGGAGATGGTTCACCACTGCCCGGTGTTCACGGCATACACGGTCCATACCATGCTCGACCGCGCGCGCAACTTCAACACGAGTGCCTTGCAGGATGAGAAAATGGTGTCACTCGGGAAACTGGCGGCGGGTCTCGCGCACGAACTCAACAACCCAGCTTCCGCGACGAAGCGCGGCGCGACACTGCTGCTGCAAGACCTTTCCCAGTTGGATGCCGCGTTGCGGGCGCTCAGCGCCCCCGGCTTGACCAACGAGCTGTTCGATGCGATGGAGCAGGTGCGCCCGCTCTGCCTGACGAGGCCCGATGGTACTGTGCGGTCCCCAATCCACCAGGCGGATCGTGAGGATGAGCTCGCCGATTGGCTCGTACGCCACCAGGCCGATCCCGCCCATGCGGCGTCACTGGCCGCCACGGCCGTCACTATTGACGCGCTCGACACCGTGGCGGGCGCAACGTCGGACGACACCCTCGATGCGGCCCTTCGCTGGCTCGCCACCCGGAGCGCGACGCACGCGCTCGCCACCGACATCGAGCAGGCGGCGACCCGGATCTATGAGCTGGTGGCCGCCGTCAAGAAATTCACGTACATGGACAACCTGGCCGGACCCGAGCCCGTGGAGGTGGAGGCCGGAATCCGCGACACCATGAGGGTCCTGGATTCGAAGGTGATGTCGAAGAGCGCCTTCATCACGCTCGACGTCGAGGCGGACCTCCCGCGCGTGTGCGCGACCGGCGGTGAACTCAACCAAGTCTGGTTCAGCCTTATCGATAACGCACTCGACGCAATTCCCGAGTCCGGACGCATCGACATCAGCGCACGCAGCGAATTGGACCGGGTCCTGGTCCGCATGGTCGACAATGGACCGGGCATCCCCGCAGACGTATTGCAGCGGATCTTTGACCCGTTCTTCACGACCAAGCCGCCCGGACAGGGCACGGGCCTCGGGCTCGATATGACTCGCCGGCTCGTACGCCGGTATCACGGTGACATTTCCGTCGAATCCCGCCCGGGCCTGACAGAGTTCCGCGTGAGCCTCCTGGTGGAGAAGGCTGCGCCCACTGGCGACCAGTCGGATGGGCGTAGCCCTGCGGTATCCCCTTGAAGCCAACTTTGCATTTGAATTGTCGCTGCCCGCTGGACCATGCGGTTCAGGGGGTCACAAGTAGTGAGACCAGCGGTTGGGGTGGTCCTAATTCTGGACCTAATTATGGTCGAAAAGTGCGACCTCGGGGGAGGGAAGTGAGTCGGATCGCGCACTCTCTCAGAGTGAAAGAGTACAAAAAGTCGTGATTCGAGGTCGCCGTGTCACGCTCTCCAGGCGTGTGCCTTCAGAACTTCAAATCTCCCTGCAAGTTAACCGCTGAGCGCAGGTTTGTCGGGGCCCGTCCGAACGTCCCGGTGTGTCGATTGGTGTGTCGATTCAGGTGCCCGCGCGCAGCTGCCGGCGTGTGGCGAGCGCCTCCCGCATGGTGACGTCATCCGCCGTTTGATAGCAGGTGAGCACCGTCTGCGGACTCTTCCACCCGCCCAGCGCGCAGAGGTCTTTCAGGGGGACGTGCTTCAGCTCGGTGGCGAACTTGCGTCGGAGCGCATGGAAGCTCCGGCCCGGCTCATGCGCGAGCCCTGCTAGTCGTTCGGCCCGCCGCCACCACCGTTGCAATTGGTAGCGTGAACATGGCTCGCTCGGAAGGTTCGGAGCCGGCAATACCCACGTGTCGCCAATTGCCGGTTGCTCGGCCCGCCTGCGCTCGAGCGCGGCCAGCGCCTCGGGGGTCAGGAGCGTCTCGTGTTCGACGCCCATCTTGTCCGTCGCGGCGCGCCAGCGGACCACGCCGCGCCGCACATGGATATCTGACCAGCGCAGCACCCGAATCGCGCCGATGCGATGCCCGGTCTCGTGCGCGAGCACCAACGCCAACGCGAAGAGCGGATGCACGGCGTGGGCCACGGCCCGGAGCGCTTCGTACTCGTCATGGCGCAACGCGGGTCTTCTCGGAGCCGCTTCGCGCGGCCACGGCAGCCCCTGCACCGGGTTTCGGTCCAGCACCCCGCTGGCCACCGCCCAGTTGAGGACGGCGTGCAGGAACCGGAGATCGTACTCGATCACGCGATTCCGGAGCGGCGCTCCGGACTTGCGCCCCCTGCGGCGATCACCCTGCGACCGCCGCCAGCGAATGAACGCGTCCCAATCGCGACGGTTGAGGCTGGCGGCCTTCCGGGAGGATCCGAAGCACTCCAGAAACAACCGTGCCGCTCGGTGGTCGTGCGCTTGCTTGCTCTGCCCCTTTTGCGGGGTCACTTCCCGTAGGTAATTGTCAAAGAGCGTGACGAGCGTGGGGGCCGTGAGTGGTGGGGCGCCGCCTCGTCGGAGCGCCGCCGCCAGCTCCTCGGCTTTCGCCTTGGCCGCCCCACGATCGCGGTGCCCGAGGGCCATCCGTTTCCGCGTGCCGCCGTCGGCGAATTCGAGGAACAACCCGCCCGTTTTGGGATGCACGAACGCGCGCACCCGATTCCGGCCCCGCTCGCCGGTGGAATAGCTCCACCGTTTCTTCGCGTGAGTCATCGTCCCTCCTCTGGGTGAGAGGTGACGACAGCCCGCGCGATCTGGCCGGGTGTGGCACCCAGAAGACTGCGCGGGACCTGTGCCCGCCGCAAGCCAGCAGCTTTCCGGGGGAGATCCCCGCGGCGGATCTTGGGCGCGTTGGGGCGCGACTCCTGGGAGGCGTGCTGCAGGTTCAGCAGCGCCTCCGCCTCTCCCTGCGTCAGGGATGCGAAATCCGCGAGCACTTCGTCCAGCACGGCCGCCCCATTGACCACGGCTCCGCGACGACGCATGGCGTCGGCCTCGGCACCCCACTTCGCACGGAAGTCCTGCGGCGTCATCGTGGAGTCGGCCTCACCTGGAGCAGCTGCCCCGCCCTCCGTCGCGCCGGCGTCCGGCAGTCCGGCAGCACCTCCCGAACCAGGAGGACACCGTCCACGTCAGCACCGAGAGCCTCGAGCGCGTTCAGCCGCAAGGGGCACACGGTCAGGACCGGAGCCGTTCCCAAAGGGGTACGTTCCGCATCGCGGGCACCAGTAGGTGCCGCGTTCGCGCTCGATCGCGTTTTGGACGGTCCGTCTTCCGCAAATGCGTTTTCGCGTCCTCCCGCTACCTGACCTCGTCCAGCGGACGTTCGGGCATTGCGGCAAGAGCAAACGCTCCCGACGCCGATCCTCGACATACGTCCGGTATCCTTCCCGCAGGGCTTGAGGCTGAGACATCATGCTCTTCCTCCTCCACGAGCGTCTGGGACACGACTGTTCACGCGGGGCGACCATCGGACGGCGTCGCCTGCCACCTCCCGTACAGCCGAACCGATCCCTCCGCGGCTCCACCGCATACTCCGGGGCGCGAGGGTGGACCCGCAGGCCGGCGGTACGCCCATCCTGGGTGACCGCCAACAAAAACGGGCCACCAGCCTTGCTTCGCTGGCAGCCCGGCGGACATGGCGACCGTTGTCGCGTTAGCCCCGTAGCTCTGCGCCACCATCTTTCGATGGCTTCGCCATT
>JBDHDH010000216.1:0-6220 GCA_039591615.1 Gemmatimonadota bacterium
CCCGCACCGCGTGGCGCCCCACCCACCTCGGCCGCCTGCGACCGGTTCCCGCACACCGCGAACGCCAGCACGTATTCTCTCTTTTTATGCTCCTGAACGGACGGCAACCGCACGCCGGCGGACCGCTGGCAGACGGCGGAGGAGTTGTTGCCGCAGTTGGAGGCGTTGGCCACGCCGAGCGGTGGGATCACACCGGCTGGCACGGCACCGATTGAGATCACACGGCGCACCGGACGACGGGCCAACACCGGCGTGGTGCTGACCGTTGCGGCCATTGCGCTGATCGGCGGGGCGGCTGTGACGATGCTGCTGAACCGTGAGCCGAACCTGATCGTGGTTGGTCGACAGACGCTGCTCACGAACGCGCCCGGTTTGGAGCTTGACCCGGCGATCTCGCCGGATGGACGGACAGTGGCATACGCGGCAGGTCCTATTGGGAGCATGCATATCTACGTGCGGCAGGTGATTGGTGAACGTGAGAGCGATCTGACAGCTGGATTGCCGGGAAACCACTGATGGCCCCAGTGGTCTCCAGACGGGACACGAATCTTGTTTCAGACTGACGACGGTATCTACACGGTCCCGGCACCACTGGGGGAACCCCGAGGCGGGTCACCGAGGCTGGTCTTAGCCCGGCGTGGTCGCCCGATGGGGAAGAGATCATCTACAGCGTAGACAGCAGCGTTATCGTTCAGACCGTGGAGCGGGGCGAGCCTCGCCGTGTGGCAAATGATTTTCTCCCACACTCGTTCCGATGGTCACCGGACCGGTCGCTGATCGCCTACGTGTCGGGCAACAGACTTTTCGTGTTTGGAACCACCACTTTGGCGAACATCGCACCTACGACGCTGAGGATGTTACGCAAAGGCGACGAACGCGGAACGGACCTGGCTAGCGGTCCACATGTGCACGTGAGTCCGGTGTGGCTGCCCAGCGGTGAAGAACTCCTGTACGTATCGAACGAGGGGGGCACGCGGGATATCTACCAGCTGTCGGTTTCGGCGGCGGCGGGTCCAAGGGGGAAGTCCCATCGCCTGACGACCGGCTTGGATGTCTTGACGATGAGCCTTTCGGCGGACGCCACGCGATTGGCATACTCGGTGTACCGATACGATCAGAACATCTGGTCGATACCGATTCCGCGCCGAGGCACGGTCTCCGTTTCCGAGGCGCAGCCGGTGACGTTGGGTACGCAAGCAATAGAAGGGATCAGCGTATCTCCCGACGGGCGCTGGCTGCTCTACGACTCGAACCGGAGCGGGAATCAGGACATCTATCGTCTGGATCTGTCAGACGGATCGCCGGAGCAACTGACGACGCACCCTGCGGATGACTTTCTCCCGGCATGGTCACCCAATGGCAGAGAGATTGTCTTCTACTCCTTTCGGCACGGGAGCCGGGATATCCATGTCATGAACGCTAACGGGAGCGCGCTTCAGCGACTGACCGACCATCCAGCTCAAGAGCGATATCCTGACTGGTCCCCGGACGGAAACAGCATCGTGTACCAATACGACGAGGGCGGAACGGCGCAGCTTCGCATCATGTCTCGGAAAGGCGCGTCCAGCGAGTGGGGCCTGCCCCGGCAACTCACCGTCGACGGCGGCGCGCACCCGAAATGGTCTCCCGACGGACGGTGGATCGCCTACCGTCGCTACTCGACGTTGCGAATCATACCGGCGGACGGCGGTGACCCTCGTACATGAGTGCGGAGTGATAGCAGCAGGGGTAACCCGCTGCCGGTCTTCCCGGCATGGTCTTCAGATGGCCTGACCATCTATTACAAGGGTAGCGATGAAGAGGGAACCGCGAGCTTTTGGGCGGTTCCCGTCTGGGGCGGCACACCGCGCCTCCTGGTCCGATTCGACGATCCGACAATGCGATCGAACCGCATTGAGTTCGCCACCGACGGCAACCGTCTGTTTTTTACGACCACTCGACAGGAGAGTGATATCTGGCTCATGGACTTGACGCCGCCGTAGTCCGGGACGCGCTGTGAGCTTCCGACGACCGTCGCCAGCAGCCGGACTTTCGTCCGCCGCGTCACCCACTGCGGGGCCAATGCGCATCGATCCCCACCTGAGTCTCACTCCCGTTCGCACCCCCGCTTCCAAGCGCTCCTCGCCAAATACGAGAACTGAGCGACGAGCTGGCGCTCGTCACTGCCAGCAATCACAACATCAAAAGCTCAGCGAAGGCGGCGCGTCTCTGCATGCGGAGGATGCGGACGTTGTGGAGGTCGATTTGGCTGTCACTGGGAGAAACATGCTGCTGCAGAATTTGCTCAGTAGGTGCTCTGCAACCTCTGCAGCGAGTGGTTAGACAGCTCCGGGTTGACAATCATGCCGCATGTGAATGCTCGTGTCTGAAGTCGCCGTGACTCTGAACCCCACACGCTCGTACAGCCGCTGGGCGCGGCGGTTGACTCGCAGCACGTCGAGCGTGACCGGAACACCAAGGGTGACCGCCTTGGCCATGATTTCGCGTAACACCGCCGTACCCACGCCGTGGCCTTGCAGCTCGGGCAGAACTTGAAGATCCGTTACGTAGAGTTCCCCGGGCCGCCATTCGAGCCACAGCGCTCCTGTAGCGCGACCGTCTACCTCGATGATCGAGACCTCGCATCGCTGGAATCGAGCGTCGAAATCGGTGCGCTGCCATGCTTCATCCCAGCCCCACGTCTTGGCGATTGCCTCGCGCATCGTTGCGCAGTGCAGCCCGTAGAGAAAATCGCGATCAGAGGCCCTTGCTGGGCGGAGCTGCTGTTCCGTGTCGTACTCCCTTCGATCAGAGCTGTCTGACGGTCGGTCACTCAGCCGGCTATCCGCCTTGGAGCCCGCCACACATTCGCGAAGACGCTCGCTCTAGTCGCCTGACCACAGAGGCGAATAGCCCCTGGAGTATGCGATGCTAGCCCGCACTATCTAATCTGCACGTCCGCCTTCGACCTGCCAGAGTCTCGCCGCGCGAGGGAGCCGGGGCTTTGATACCCGCGCGGGCCGCTACGTGCGATGTCTGTCTTTAGAAACTGAGGGACGCGGTTACAGCGAAGAGCCGACCCTCGCCGGGCCGGACGTGTACGCGCAAGTTGTTCACGGGAATCTCCTCCCAGTGTTCCTTGCTCGTGATCGCACCCACAATTACCCCTGTCAGGGCCCCGAAGACGCCTGCACCCGCTGCCATCAGCGACGCTCCGATCTCTGGTGGGACACAGAAGCCGCCGATCCCCGTGTTGCACTCGCTGGCGCTGAAGGCAATGAAGCCCGCAAGGAAGCCCACCCCCGCGCCGATGCCCAGCCCGCGCAACGCATTCCTGCCGGCGCGCGAGTCGTGGGGTGATATCGCTCAAACGACTACTGACCTTCGGCGGCGCTCAGCCGTCGCACCTCATCCGTCCAGTTGAGCACGAACACCATCTCCGACAGCGCGCCCTGGTGCACAAACACGAAGCGGGTGCCGTCCGGCGAGGCTCGAACTCGGACAGGTCGAACAGTGGCGTGCGGGACGCGACGACGAACTCCTCTCCGGCGGTCACGCGCGTGGCAATCAGGAAGGGGATCCCTGCACGCAGGCCGATGTAGAACAGCTCTCGCCCGTCCGGTCCCCACCGGGGCTCGGTACCGCCGTCCAGTGAGACGAGCGTTTTGCTGCCGTCGTCGGGGAACGGTCGCACGTAGACCTCGTCCCGCCCGGTCTCGTCGGAGCTGTAGGCCAGCCAGCGACCGTCCGGCGACAACGTGCCGTACTGCTCGTTGAACGGTGTGGAGAGCAGGGGTCGCTGCTCGTGCTCGCCGTCGAATGACAGCACTCCCAGATCGAAGCTGCCGTTCGTACCGGTGGGCGAGGTGATGGCCGTCATGCCGTCTGGCGTGAAGTCCAGGGCGCCGGTGAGCTGTGTGGTGACGTATACGGAGTCGGCCGTGCCGCTTCCATCGGCGCGGCGGCGGAAGATGCCACCCTTAGAGACGTACGCGATCGAGCGGCCATCGGGGAACCATACCGGATCATGCCCATCGTCTTCGAACGACACACGGCTCAGCGTCCGCTGTCGCAGATCGAGCAGCCACACATCGCGACTGCCCTGTTGGGTGAAGTCCAGGGCGAGCCGCCGGCCGTCGGGCGAAAAGCGCGGACTGTGGAATCGGTGCCCTTCGCCGATGACGTCGCGCCGGCCATCCCGGTCCACCAGCATCAGATTGAACGGCTGCTCCGGGATATAGACCATGGACCCGGTGGCGGACACGGCAACCTGAGCTGGGCCGCCAACTGCCGTTCGCACCCCCTCGGCCAGCGTGACGGGAGTGCCGCCGATTGCGAGACGCCTCGGGTCGAACGGGGCTCCCAGGAGCGCACCGCCCGGGAGCGCGCGGAGGATGTACCCATCGCTGTACCAGATCGCGTTGGTCGCGCTTTCAATGACCGGCGTCCGGTCACCGTCGAGGGCGTCAATGGCGTAGACGAAGCCGTTGACCCCGGTCCCGATCGCCGCGATGACGAACAGCGTGCGGGCATCGGGGAGCACCGCGTTCACGCCGAGATACAACTCGCCCTTGAGCGTGTCCGGCTTGGCGATCGATGCGACCGAGCCGTCGAGGCCGACGCGCACCAGCCCGCCGTCGGCCGCCGTGGCGACCAGCGTCCGATTGTCCAGCCAGATCGCTTGGGCCAGTGCCTGGGCCTGGATGTTGGCCACCGGGGTCGGCGTCCCGCCCGCCAGCGGCACGGTGAACAGCCCGCCGGGCCCGAAGAATGCGATGCGGCTTCCGTCCGGCGAGAACACCGGATAGGATGCGCCTTCGCCACCCGGAATGGGGTGAGCATCCAGCTCGTCGATGCGGCGGACGTAGAGCTGGAGCCCGGACGCTCCGCCGGTCCGCCCCACGTACACGATGGTACGGCCGTCGGGAGACAGGGCCAGCGTGTTGACCGGGGCACCGGTGAGGCCGCGGGTCGCGTCCACGGGAATCCGGAACCGGGCGACGACCGACTCAGCTTCCGGTCCGCGCTTCGCTACCCATCCACCCAACCCACCGACAGCAAGCAGCAGGGCGGCGGCGGCAAGATATCGCCAATCCCGCCAGCCAGCAGCCGGGCGGGCGGCCGAGGCAGCCGCACTCGTAGTGCTAGCGTAGCTGAGCGTGAATCGCGGGTCCCGGAGAGCCTGCGCGAAATCGGCCGCGTTGGCGAATCGGTCCGCCGGGATCTTCGCCAGCGCCCGTTCCGCGGCCATCCCGACGTGCGCGGGAACCGATTTCCTGAGGTCGCCGAGCGGCTTGGGCACCTCGGTGACAACCTTGGAGATGACCGCCTGAATGGTCCCACCGGTGTGCGGCGGTTCCCCGGCCAGGGCCTCGTACAGGACCGCTCCCAGGGAGTAGATGTCGCTGCGCGCATCGATGTCCCGGTCACCGGTGGCCTGCTCGGGACTCATATAGTGCGGGGTGCCGAGTGACAGCCCCGTTTCCGTAATGCGGGTGCCGCCGGCGTGACTCAGCGCCAGGGCGATCCCGAAATCCGCCACCAGCGCCTGGCCGTCCTGCAGCATGATGTTACCGGGCTTGATGTCCCGGTGCACCACGCCCTGGCGATGGGCGTAGTCGAGCGCGCTGGCCACCTCGCCGGCGATCCGGACCGCCTCCTCGACGCTGAGCTGCTTCTCGCGCCTGAGCTTGTCGTCCAGCGACTCGCCCGGGACGTACGGCATGACGTAATAGAGGAATCGCTCGGCCTCACCCGAGTCGTACAATGCCAGGATGTGGGGGTGCTGGAGGTTGGCCGTGACCTTGATCTCCTGGAGGAACCGCTCGGCGCCGATCACGGCCGCCAGTTCCGGCTTCAGTATCTTCACGGCGACCTTGCGGTCGTGCTTCACGTCGTGGGCCAGGTAGACGGTCGCCATGCCACCAGCCCCCAGCTCCCGCTCGACGCGGTAGCGGTCTTCCAGGGCGGCGGCCAGCGGGGCTGCGATCTCAGACATCAGGCCGCCGGTCTTCGGGACGTGTTTCCAACATTACCCTACCAAATTGTGACAACTGCGCTCATTTGGGGAGGCCCTGCCGGGTATGGACTTCATCACTGCGCCGCCGCCATCCTCGCCTCGAGCTCCTCGAACCAGTTCACCACCACCTCGATCTGACGCGGCGGCAGCTCGAGGGGCGTCGTGACCATGACGAATCGCTCGCCGTCCGGCGTCCCGTCATAGTTCCGGCCCGCGAACGCG
>JBDHDH010000217.1:0-4845 GCA_039591615.1 Gemmatimonadota bacterium
ACTCTCCGCTGTGAGTTCCTTCCGGTTCGTCTGTCCCGTCGGGAAGGCGCGGAAGTACGGCATTCCCACCCTGTTTGGCGGGTGCCAGTCACGGACCATGTCAAGGGGAAGTGTGTTGTGGTGATCGACGAGATCGCAGATACCGGAGAAACCCTTGAAATGGTTCGCCGGGAGGTCTCGGCGCATGGCGCCTCGTCGGTTGTGACTGCGGCCCTCGTAGGCCATTCCTGGGCGCAGCCCGCGCCGGACATCACGGTTCTGCGGACGGACGCTCTGGTTCTATTCCCCTGGGATCGAGAGATCATCATAGACGGTGGCTGGGTACCGAACCCAGAATTGGAGAAAGCCCTGCGCTTCCAATCGCAGAAGTAGCGCGCGCGTCGTGGAGGGCGCTGGCTTCCAATCGCAGAAGTAGCGCGCGCGTCGTGGAGGGCGCTGCTTGATATCAAGTTTGAACTGCAACATTGAGGGTCAGGGGACATAGCACTCCTCGGGGGTGCGGTAGCCCAAGCGTTTCCGAGGGCGGCGGTTCAGTCTGGCTGCAATGCGATTGCAGTCGTGCTGGGTGAGGTGGGCCATGCTCTGGCGTTTGGGGAGGTACTGCCGCAGCAGGCCGTTGGTGTTCTCGTTGGTGCCCCGTTCCCACGCGTGGTGGGGGGTGGCGAAGTAGAAGCGCGCCGCTGTCGCGCGCTCGAGGGCCGCGTACTCATGAAACTCGGTGCCGTTGTCCACCGTGATGGTGCGCACTGGGTGCGGCTGGGCCCGAATCAACCGCGTGGCCCGGGCGTTGACCTCGGGGGCGCGCCGGATGCGGAGCTTGCCGAGAACCACGTACCCCGTCTTGCGCTCGACCATGGTCAGCACGCAGGGGCCCGCCTGGCCGGCCCCGAGCATCGTGTCGGCTTCCCAGTGACCCACCCGGGTGCGTGCCTCGACGACCGCGGGGCGTGCGGTAATCGGGCGCTTCCCCGCGAGCCGGCCGCGGCTGTCGTAGCGCCCGTAGCGTTTGCGCCGCTGCTTGCGCGCCCCGCGCAGGTGGGTGTAGACGGTGCCGCCGGCCTGCTTGTCCGCCCAGATGTAGCGGTAGATGGTCTCGTGACTGATCGCGAGCTGCTGCTCCAGCGTGAGGCGGCCCGCGATCTGCTCCGGGCTCCAGTCCTGGCGCAGGAGGGTCTGGATCCGCTCCCAATCCGCTGCCGAGAACCGCCGATTGCGCCGCGAGCGAGACCGGCGCCCTCGCGCGTACCAGTCGGCGAGCTGCGGGCGGTAGGTGCCGTCGCGGGGCGTGCGATTGCGCTGCACCTCCCGCAGGATCGTACTCCGGTGTCGGCCGAGCACCTGCGCGATCGCGGCGGGCGCGAGGCCTTGGCGACGCAGCAGGCCAAGGGTATATCTTTCGGCGAAGGTGATCTGGCGATAGCACATCGGTGGCTTCCCTCTCTTGGCGGAGAACGGAGGAACACGCGGGCATCCCAGGTCACCTTTCCTTTTCTGGGATGCTGTTGCACTTACTATATGAATCCGCAACGCCTAACACGCGCATGGACCTGCCGAGCGTGGACGTTCTAGAGGAGGCCGAATGACTGAGCGCCTGGCGTTGATACGAGTACGTTTACCGATACGCGCGCCCAGCGAGCCGTGGTACTCGGACAAGCAGATCGCTCTGATCCTCCGCAAAGCTGTCGACTTGCAGGAGCAAGATGCGACCTCTTCCACGGGCGAGGGTCTTCCATTGGAGACTGTCACGGAAATCGCACGCGAAATCGGTCTCGACCCGGCGTTTGTCGAACGAGCGGCGGCAATGCTCGAGAATCGCATGCGCACGCGTGCTAGTTTCTGGGGCGGCCCGGTAACGTACGAGTCCCGGGTGAGTGCTCCTGAAAGACTATCACATGGGCAATTATTGGAACTCGTAGACATCGTGCGGAGCGTCACGCGGCATCAAGGGAACGTGAAGGAAGTATTGGGCTCACTAGAGTGGAAGACGGTGGGTGAAGTGAATCAAATCGCCGTCACCGTACGGGCGGAGGAAGACGAGACCATTGTCCAGATCCTTGGCAATCGGGGCGCGTCGTCCGCCCTGACCTGGATTTTTTCGATCGCTGGTGGTTTCGCTACCGGTGGCATTGTGGGAGCTATCGTGGAGCCAGCAACAGTGCTGGGCGGAGTGGGTATCATGGCGGCTTGCGGTGCCGCAGGTGTGGCGGTCGCCAGGAGTCTGTGGGCGCACACCACTCGCAAGTTCAGACGTCGGTTCATTGACCTCAGTGAGCGATTGTCCAGCCATATCAAGCGCCAACGTACCACCACATCCGCCTAACACGCCCATGCAGCTGCCGGCGCTCTCGTTTGGATAAGGAAGGTCATTGCACTGTGAAACTGGCAACATCCGTGAACGAATTAGCATCTACAGGCTAACGGGCGATCGCGCCGCAGCTGATGGGCAGATCCGTTAGGCGGCATGTCGACGAAGGTACGCGTGAAGCGGGACCCGGAGACGAACGCAGCTGGCGTTGCGGGTCTTACGGGGCGGGTAGTTGGACGCACGACGCCGTCAACGTCCGGCATGCCAGTAATCGGAACGGCGGCCGATGACGTTGCGCTGGCGGTCAAGTTCGACGAACCTCGTGACTCTCTTTGGTTCTCACCGGAGCTGCTCGAGGCCCTCGACGACGATCGTGCCGCGGCGACATGTGCTCGCACTCCTGGCCGCAAACGTCGCAGGGGCAGCGTCCCGAAGCTCCCTCGGACGGGCGGCGCCCCCAATTCGTTCCGCGAAGTGCTCGACAGCATCTGGCCGCCTCGTTAGCTCAGAGGACATGCCGCCTAACAAGCGCTTGGAGCAGGCAGGCACTGACGGTTGGTAAGGAGGTCGTTGGATTGTGCGCCGGGTGAGGATAGTGCACGTTGGGCACGAGTTGACTGTGCGCGGGGCAAGTACTGGCGGCTCGCGCATCGGCGAGTTGCCCACAACTCAAGCGCAGGGACGTTAGGCGGAGTCACAGGATATGAAGCGGCATCGCACAAGTAGGATCCGGCGCAGACTCATCATGTTGGTGACGGCTATTGTTGTCACTATGACGATCGCCTGCGACATCTCGCCTGATCGGGCAGGCTTCGTCGCACGGGATAGTGCGACGGTGATGATATTAGATCATCCGACTCTCGATACCACGCAAGCGTCCCAACTCATGTTCCCCGCGAGTCCATCAGTCCGGATTGGCGTGGTCGATGGGGAGGCCACGTACCAGCTCTTTCATGTTGGGCACGCGTATCGCCGGTTGGACGGCACGATTGTGGTGACGAATTCTGGTACCGCCGAGGTGCGGGCCTATGACGGCCAAGGAAAGTGGCAGTGGTCGTCTGGGCGCCAAGGGGGTGGTCCGGGTGAATTCAAGTTCTTGGTATGGGCGCGGCCCTATCGTGGGGACTCGATCGTGGCGTTTGACGGTTCGACCGGCCGTGTGTCGATCCTGTCCCCGCGTGGAGCGTATGTGCGGTCGTTCCAGCCCATTGCACCGGGGGACCATCCCCGTGCCAACGTGGTGGGCTCGTTCGCCGATGGCTCCGTCCTCGCGAGCTACGGCGTGCGCCCTGTTACTACCAGCGACTCGATACGAGCAGAGCGCCTAACGCAGCAGTATGGGATCTTCAATGCCGAGGGCGGTTTTGTCCGAACGGTTGGGGACTTTGTCGCAGACGAACAATTCGTGTGGGCCGATGGTAATCGCGTCTCTGTGGGCGCCGTGCCCTTTGGAAGCGTTACTGCCACTGCGGTGCTGGACGAGCTTTTTGTGGTTGGGGACAACACGGCGTTCGAGACCCGGGCGTATGATCAGCGCGGCACGTTGAAGCAGATTTTGCGTATTGGTATAGACCGCCAACCGCTCGGACGAGAGGTCGCGGACCGTCATCGAGCAGCGGCACTGGAGGAGATTCCTCAATCGCCTTTTCGTCCGGTTCAGCAACGTGCGCTCCAAGCCACTCCGTACCCTTCGCACTATCCATACTATGGTGACGTCGTGGTGACTCGACCAAGGCATGCGTATTGGATTCAGTCGGCCCCACAATTTGACCAAGTGTTGGATCGGTGGTTGATATTTGAGCATGGGGGTGCATATCGGGGGTGGTATGCCATCCCACGCCCGGTGCGCATTACCGATGTGGGTGACCGCTTCGTCGTGGGTATTGCGACGGATCAGGTAGGTGTCCAGTTCGTGGAGGTCTACGATTTGGGCGCCAGCGAGTGACTCCGCCTAACAAATCCGTGCACTCGCCGGGCGCGGTCGTTTTAAAGGAGGTTCTTGATTTGTGCGCGCCGAAGGGGCGTTCTAACGGCTCCAAGACGGCAGACTGGAGAGGAGTCGCCCGCAAGTGACGGATATAATAGTTAGGCGGCATGTTGGGAACAAAGATCAGCCGCGTTCGCGTGAAGGCAGCGCCGGAGACGGAGGCCGCTGGCGTCGCCGGTCTCACGGGTCGCGTTGTCGCACGGATATCGCCTTCGTCCACCGGCGTGCCCGTGGTGGGAGCGACGCCCCATGACGTTGCTTTGGCTGTCAAGTTCGATGAGCCTCGGGACTCGCTGTGGTTCCCGCCCGAGTTGCTCGAGAGCCTTGGAGGACGAGCAGGCTTCAGCCGCGTGTAGCCCCACCCCTCGGCCTCGCCGTGAGCAGCGCAAGGTTCGGGATCCGACTCTAGTTGGCGGTGCACCGAACTGGCTCCGCGATGTTCTGGATCGGATCTGGCCACCACGGTCACGGTGATGGAACATGCCGCCTAACACCATTAAGCCGGATCGCGTCAAGGGGATGTAGTACCCCCGGGCGGCCAGCGTTGCTGGCC
>JBDHDH010000218.1:0-4730 GCA_039591615.1 Gemmatimonadota bacterium
GGGCTTCCGCCAACACATCGTGAACTCGTGAACCGCCAGGACATCGTGTACTTGGAGTGGCGCATGCTGCCGCGGGCCTCTGCTCTAGCGTTCCCAGACTTTTCACGTCTGGGGGCGACCGATGGCCACGAGGGATCACGACTATGCAGTGCGTCGTCGAGCGATCGAACTCTACCGGGATGGGGTGGGGTTCAACACCGTCGCGGAGCGGCTGGGCCGCAGCCGCGCGTGGCTCGCGAAGTGGTTGCGGCGGTTCCGCGCGGCGGGGTGGGCCGGGTTGCACACGCAAAGTCGCGCGCCCAAGCTGCGGCCTCGCGCCATCCCGCCGCGCGTGGTGGGGGCAATCATCGCGCTCCGGGAGGAGCTCGAGGCCCATCGGACGCGCCGCACGCGGTTCGCGGGGATCGGCGGCGCAACCATTCGCCTGGAGCTTGCGCGCCGGGGCATCCGCCCGCTGCCGTCGCAACGCACCATCGAACGGGTCCTGCAGCGCCATGGCTACCCGCACCCCAAGCCCACCCGGCAGCTCGGGGGAGGCGAGCCGTATCCGGCGCCCCGGGCCCGCCTCCCCGGGGACGTGCAGCAGAGCGATCTGGTGGGACCGCGTCACCTCCGTGGGCCCATGGGCGTGACCCGCTTTTACTCGCTGCATACCGTCGCGGTGGTCGGCCGCGGCGTAACCACCAGCCAGGGACGCTACAAGACGGCGGCGTTTCTCTGTCAACATCTCGTGCACACCTGGCACCACTTGGGGGTTCCCCGCGTCTCGCAGATCGACAACGAGATGGCCGCCACGGGCGGCGGGCGCTACCGCCACGCCTTCTCGCTGGTCATGCGGCTGCACCTGCTCCTGGGGACCCAGTTGGTCTTCCTCCCGCCCGGCGAACCCGGGCGCAACGCGCACGTGGAGAGCTTCAACGGCCTGTGGCAGGAGCGGGTGCTCCGCCATCCCTGTCCCGATCTCCGCACCCTGCGGCGGGTCAGCGCCGCGTTCCTGCGCTACTATCATTTCCGCAAGCCGCACCGTGGTCTGCAGGTCGCCCGCGATGGAACGCGGTATCCCGGCATCTGGCTGCGGCGACACCGGGAACTGCTCCGGTTCCCCCCAGCGAACTTCGCCCTCGAGCACTACCGGGATCGGCGGGGCCGACTTCATCTCCCCCTGGCCCGCGGGCGGGTGACCTTTATCCGCCGGGTCGATGCGCACGGCCAGGTCGAACTCCCTGGCCAGCGCTACTTCGTGGGCAAGCGGCTCACGGGACGCTACGTCACCGCGACGATCTTCCCACACCGGCAAGAGCTCGTGGTCAAACATCGCCACCGGGTCCACAAGCGCTTTCCATTTCTCGTCACCGAGCCGGTGGTCGATCCCCTGCTGCCCCTCCCCCGAGGAAGGTGACCACTCCCCCAAGTCAACGATGTCATGGCGGCAGTGGGACATTAGAATCGGTCAACGATGTCCTGGCGGTACTCAGGACTGGAGTCGCGGCAGCGGGGCTCTAGCCCCTAGCCCCTGACACCTAGCACCTAACACCTACTCATATCGCAACGCTTCCATCGGATCGACCCGGGTGGCTCGGCGAGCCGGGAGATAGGACGCGGCGAGCGCGCCGGCGACCAGGACGACGACGGCGAGGGAGAACGCCACCGAGTCTCGAGGAGGGATATTGAAGAGAAGGGAAGACATCAGCTGCGTCCCGAACCCCGCGATGGCGAGTCCACAGGCAACACCTGCGGCGGTGAGCTTGAGTCCGTCACTGACGACCATGCGGACCACGGAATTGTGATCAGCACCCAGCGCCATTCGGATCCCGACTTCGTGGGTTCGCTGTGTGACCGAAAAGCTCATTACGCCGTAAATCCCGACGGCAGCCATCACGAGCGCGATGGCAGCGAACGCATTCAGGAGGATCATGGTGAACCGCCTGCTGGCAAGCGAAGTCGAAACGAGCTGTTTCACCGTGCCTGTTTGGTAGAACGTTTGGAGAGGAGCGAGATCCCACACGACTCGTTGCGCCGCATCGAGGAGCGTGGCTGGGTCCCCAACCGTTCGAAGGAAGTAGGTCATCGACCCGGTACCGGTCTGCGCATGCGGGAGAAACACTTCGGGTCGTGGATCCGTGTCGAGACCCGTGTGCCGCACATCTCCCACCACCCCCACTACCTCGACCACCCTCTTTGACTCACCGATCAGGAGCTTCTTTCCGATTGGGGCCTCAGCTGGCCAGTACCGTAGGCGGAGCGTCTCGTTGATGAGGGCCACCGGCGGCGCGTCGACTCGGTCGAACTCGCTGAACACGCGACCGCGCAGCACCGGGATACCCAGCGTCTCGAAATACCGCGGAGTCGCATGGGAGAGGTATGCCTGGGGCTCTTCGCCTTCCCGAGGCGTTGGCTCACCAACTGCAGTGAACATCGTCCGGATGTCAATGTTCGCAGCGAGGAAGGGAGCCGCAGATACCGCCCCTGCTGAGCGAACTCCGGGTAGTGTCTCGATGCGCTCCAGACTCTCCCGGAAAAACTGGATGCGGTCCTGGGCCGTGTGGCCCTCTTCATAGTAGAACACCTGGAGAGCCAGCACGTTTTCGGTGCGGAAGCCGGGATCAACCGCGAGGAGAGCCACGAAGCTCCTGAGCAGGAGACCCGCGCCAATCAGCAACGTCAGCGCCAAGGCGGTCTCCGCCACGATCAAACCACCACGCAACCGAGCCCGGGTGCGACCGCCGCTCGTGCGTCCCTCCTTGAGCACTTCGTGGAGACGCGGGTTGGAGAATTGGAGCGCCGGTGCAAGGCCGAACAGAACAGCGCTCATGACAGCGAATACAATCGCGAAGCCGAGGATGCGAGCGTCCACGGTAACCGCATCGATGCGGGGAACAGTGCCGGGACTCAGGACCTTCACGACGTCCACACCCCAGTAGGCCAGGAGCAAACCGCCGACCGTGCCGACGAGCGCGAGCACCACGCTTTCGGTCAACAACTGTCGCACCAACCGGCTTCGCTCACTCCCCAATGCCGCACGTACCGCAAACTCACCGACTCGCTCGGTGCCGCGTGCGAGCTGCAGGTGCGCGACGTTGGCGCAGGCAATGAGCAGAACGAGACCCACCGCACCCAACAGGGTCAGGAGCGCCGGTCGAGCAGCGCCGACGAGATGTTCGCGCAACGGGACGAGGGTTATCCCGATGCCTTCGTTTGTCGCCGGATACTCGACTTCGAGATTCGCCGCGACGCGATCCATGTCCGCTTGCGCCTGGGCAAGAGACACGCCCGGCTTCAGCCGTCCAACGACTGCCCACCATGCGCTCGACCGGGCACCACGCTCCCATCCCTGGAGGAGACGGGGCACCCATAGCTCGCGTTCACGCACGCTATACATGAGCCCCAGATCGAAATCGGCCGGCAGAATCCCCACCACCACGTGCGGCTCACCGTCCAGCAACAGGCTTCTGCCAACGATCGCCGTATCGCCGCCGAACTGCCGCCGCCACAAGCCATGTCCGACAACCGCCACCTTGCCAGCCCCCTGGCGGAAATCGGTGGGCTCGAACAAACGCCCTCGCACGGGGCGGACGCCGAGCGCATCGAAGAAGCCCTCGGTCACCAACGACGAGAAGATCACCTGTGGACGGAGTCCATCTCCGGTGAGATCCATGCTGTAGGGTTCGGCAGAGCCCAGGGCCGCGAATACTCCGCTGCGGTCTTTCCACTCGAGGTAGTTTCCTGGCGCCACATCCTCCCGCAGGTTGTTCTCCCTTCGATTGTCCTGCCAGACCGTCACGACGCGATCCGCGTTCGGAAATGGCGGATCCCGGAGTATCAGGTGATCGACGACGCTGAAGATTGCAGTGGTTGCACCGATGCCGAGGGCAAGCGTGACCAGGGCCACGGCGGCGAACAGCGGGTTCCTCACCAAGTGTCGGAGCGCGTACCGGAGATCTTGGAGCATGGTTCGTGTCTCCCACGAAGATCCGCAGCGCGGCGTGCCGGCGGGCATTGCGTGGTCCCGCTCGCCCCTCCCAGGCGGATGACCCTGCCGAGTGACAGGGACCCCGGCACGCCGCACCTCTTGGGGACTTCCAAGGCAAGCGGAATGCCAGGAAGTCGATATCGCAAGTCGTTATTCAGCAAGGAGTTGGAACGAATAACCCGACTCGCTTCGCCCGCCGGTGTTCGGTGCTGGGACGGGAGTTCCCAAAGTCGACCGGAATTGGGCCGCCGGTGTTATGCTTGAAAGAACTCCGGCACCTGACACCCGACGCCACATGCCCGATGATCTTCGTCAATCGTTCCCCCGGCGCACCTGACAGGTTTCTTCCCTGGAAAGTCGGGCTCTTCGTCGCCGCCGGCCTGCTGATCTACTTTGGCGTCAGGTTGGAGCTCCGCTGGGTGTTGTGGATAGCGATCGCTCTTCTACTTGTCGCGGTGGGATTGAGATTCGTGCCCCGGGAGCGGGACGCGGAACGCAGGGATGACGAGTAGGTCTTCCGTGTTGAGCTACGCGTTGGGAGCGACGCAGCGACTCACGCCGACGTGGCGGACGCCTTCACCGGCTCCGTGTCGGTGATCCAGCCGTCCAACAGTTGAATGATCTTGTTCCCGTACGCGGCATACGTCTCGTTATGCGTCACCTGGATGATCGTCGTTCCCTCGTCATTGAGCCGCTTGAGCAGATCCATGATCATCTTGCCCTGCGAGGAGTGGAGGCTCCCCGTGGGCTCGTCCGCGAG
>JBDHDH010000219.1:0-4006 GCA_039591615.1 Gemmatimonadota bacterium
TCCCAAACACCTACCTCGATGCCCCATTTGGGGCCTGGCGCCGCTTTGTCGGGCGCCGATACGTTGAGAAAAGCCGAGTACCGCTCGTTCCCAATTGGGAATGAGGTTTCAGGGCGGCGGGCCATGGCATTCAATCGATGGGGCTACACCTTCGATGGCGCGTACACGTCGGTGAGCCAGCTGGAGGCTGGGGCGGGGGTCTATGTCGTCTGGTGTCGGATGGGCGAGCGTTGGTCAGTCATCGACGTGGGTGAAGCCAGTGACGTGCGCCAGCGTGTTGCGAATCACGAGCGGACGAGCTGTTGGGAGCGGAACTGCCGTGGTGGCGTGCTCCGGTATGCCGTCTGCCGTGGTGGCGTGCTCCGGTATGCCGTGCATTACATGCCGGGCGCGCGTCAGTTCGACCGCATCGTCGTTGAGGGTGAGATCCGAAACGCGGCGCGACCGCCATGTGGGGAGCGTTGAGGTGCGGACCTGGGGAAACGACCCGCGTCCCACGACCCCGGTCCCCTTCTCCCACGAGGAGGCTGCGAGCATTCGCGAGGCGTTCGCCACGCCAGGGGCAGAGATTAGCTGTCCGCGCTGTGGGGAGCTTCTGACCGAAAGGTCCTTGGAGCGCGAGGTGCGGGCGCTCAGCTGTGAGCGCTGTCGTCGCATTCTCGTGTTGCGGCGCGAGCGGTAGAACCGCCGTTGCAGTCTGCCAGCCGCCTTGTCGGACAGCATCCTAACTCTTCGCAATGTCAGCGCCGCACCGGGCACAGACTTGCGGTGGTGAAAACGGCGGGAGAGGGGTGACCACGACACCGCAGGTGGGACAAAACGGACTTCGACCGCCGGACCAATCAGCAGTACAGAGACACCAAGCGGGAAGCCAACTGCGAAGGGGGTGAGAATGAGGAGAACAGCTCCCATGATGACATAGCGAGCGTAGAGACGTCGCTTAGGGTCCGGTTTACCTTCCCACGTGAAGGGTAGAAAGAGGGCGCCGTAGACGGCCCAGAGTACCAACACGGCTTCCCAAGGGATGAAATCGATGCGAGTGAGCGCAGTCTCGATCAGCGCCATTGGTGTTCGCGAGGGGATTCGTGCCTCACCTGGTGGTAATGAACCATTCACCAAACTCGCCACGGGCACAAGCGCCGGGGCGCATCCAGATGCCCCGGTACGGCCAGGCCACGCGATGTCCTCGACCCGCACGCCCACGATGCGCTGGAAGTCGTCTTCCCCCAGAAATCAACCTCGGCCCTCGTCGCTCGCCAGCCGACTCACAGACGCGTATCTTAACCCGCTACCATGTCCGCTGACAATCGCCTCATCCTGAGTCAGTGTTTTCACCGTCGCTTGAGAGCCAGGACGACACTCGACACCTCCGAACCGAGTGCCGGAAGAGTCGACGCTCGCCTGCGGCCCGTGGATTTCCACAATTCTCGTCCCATCCACGGCGTTGTGCTCACGTCGCCTTCGACCACGTTGGAGGGTGGTTGACAGGTTGCTGGCGTCCCCCGTGACACTCGCTCGTCGAACGCGTCCAATCCCTCGAGGAGGAGAACAATGACGTTGCGAATCAACGACAAAGCTCCGGATTTCACCGCCGACACGACGGAGGGGACCATCCACTTCCACGAGTGGATCGGCGACGGATGGGCGATCCTGTTTTCGCATCCGAAGGATTTCACACCGGTCTGCACCACCGAGCTCGGCGCCGTCGCCGGTCTCAAGCACGAGTTCGACCAACGCAACTGTAAGCTCCTGGGCATCAGCGTCGATCGCGTGAGCGACCATGTGGCCTGGTCGAAAGACATCGAGGTGTCACAGGGCAACGCCCTCAACTACCCCTTGATCGGGGATCCCGAGCTGAAGGTGGTGAAGCTCTATGACATGTTGCCAGCAGACGCGGGCGACACGGCTGAGGGACGAACGCCGGCCGACAACGCCACGGCCAGGTCGGTCTTCGTGATTGGCCCCGACAAGCAGATCAAGGCGACGCTGACGTATCCGATGAGCACGGGCCGCAACTTCGCTGAGATCCTCAGGCTACTGGACTCCTGCCAGTTGACGGCGACGGAACAGGTCGCGACCCCGGCGAACTGGGAACAGGGCGACGACGTGATCATCCTGCCGGCGGTGTCAACCGAGGACGCCAAGGCGAAATACCCGGACGGCTGGAAGCAACCGTTGCCCTACATCCGGATCGTCCCGCAGCCGAAGTAGGCGGCTGACCCGGAGAAGCGGCTGGAAGCGAGGCTCCGGATCGCCCCTGATTCTCTGCGCTTAAGGTACGCCTTTTGGATCGGGCTGGGGATGCATCATCTATATGCCCGTTTCGGCAACGCAGGCACCGATCGCCGCCTTGCGGTTCCAGCCCGCCGTGAGCAACTTGGCGGGTATTCACCTACGACCCAACCTATAGTGCCCCCAGAACGAAGGAGGCGGTCATGCAGCGAGCCGCGATCGGCCTCGCCGGCCTGGCGCTATTCGCCGCCCAGCCCCTCGCGGGCCAGGAGCCGCGCCCGCCGAATCACGTCTATGAGGCGTACTACAAGATCAGCTTCGCCGACCTGGACGACTGGAACCGGCGGTACTGGGACCACTCGGTTCCCGTCTTGGAGAAGCTCCAGGAGGAGGGGGTGATCCAGGGGTGGAGCCAGTGGCAGCACCAGAGTGGCGGGAGCGAGTACAACATCCGCTTCACCGCCCGGACGTACGACTGGGCTTCGCTCGACACGTTCTGGAGCGAGTACCTGTCGCGATTACGGGCGGCGATGTCGGAGGAGGGATGGACCGCGGGCAGCCGGATCATCGAGGAGCACCGAGACGAGATCTGGGATGTCGGCGAGGCACACGTGCCCGAGGGTCTGGACATCGCCTACATGTACGCGTCCACCTTTCGGGTCAGCTTCGCCGACATGGGCGAGTGGAATCGCCTGTGGAGCGAAGTGGTCGCGCCGATCCTCGAGCAGGCGATGAATGAGGGATTGTTGGGCGGCTGGGTGAGGCTGGAGCATAACACGGGCGGCCCGCACAACTCCAAGGTCCTCTACATGTTCGACAGCTGGGACGACATCGACGATCTGTTCGGGAAGCTCCTCGGGACGATGGCGGAGGAGCATCCGGACGAGTGGGCCCGGGCAAACGAGCTGTTCCGAGCCCACGATGATGTGATCTGGGCGCCGACGACGCGCGACGAGATGTAGAGGCGGGAAGGACCTCACGCAACGCGATTTCGCCGAGGCGCCGGCGGCCTAGCGCGCCTGGTAGGCGGTCGTGGGAGAGGCGGGTCTCGGATTCCACGATGCTTTCCTGTCGGGGGCAACGAATAGCTTCAGTCAGCCTGTGATGGTCCAGGAGATTTCGTGACCTCAGCCTTTGAGGAATTGATGGGCCGACCGCCGCGATCATTCATGCAGTTGACGGCGGATGCTCGTGACGTGGCGGAGGGCGGCGGGAGCGAGTTGGTGACGCGGATCCTGAGATGGAGGATAGTACGATGAGACGGTGGAACGCTGCGGTCGTGACGGCGCTCGCCGTCGGTATGTCGGTGCCCCTGCCCGGCTGCGGTCCGAGGAATGGGCCAACAGGTCGGGTTCTCGGTTGGAGTGTGGAGCTTGGAAACGGGACGGTGTCCACGTATGCCGAGGTTGACAATAGCGGGATACCTGCGGCAATCGGCGTGATCTACTCGGCAAATGCCTTGGAGGGGCTGCCGACCGCAGCGTCAGATCACCATCACTGCTTCGACCGAGACGGCGACGGCGTGGTGGAAGGAGACACCGAGTGTCTTGCTACCCATGAGATTGTGCTTCCGCTGCCTGACGCGGTGGCTATGCGGTCGGATGTGCCCTTCAAGTGGGTGCTCTTCAATTGGAATCCGACGGGCCATATTCCGCCGGGGGTGTACGACGTCCCGCACTTTGACATTCATTTCTACATGGAGCCGATTGCGAATGTCTTTGCGCTCCACGACGGGCCGTGTGGTCCCGAGTTCATACGATGCGACCAGTACGAG
>JBDHDH010000220.1:0-3530 GCA_039591615.1 Gemmatimonadota bacterium
TCGACTCCCCACAGAGCACACCCTTGGAGTCATGCGGGTCGTGCCGACATGTGGCGACGAAGACCGCGGCTCTTGTCCGCGATGGCTGACGTGGATTATTTGGATTGTCGCGGTGGGAGGCTGCTCAGACTCGTGCACTTCAACGACCTGTTCCAGGATACAGCCGTCTCCGGGGCCCGGGCGGGTGCGGCCCAACCTGAGCGGCTCACGGACGTTCTCGGACCCCAGCTGACGGGCTGGCGTCCGGGACGTTGAGAGACAATCGGCCGGCGAGGACTGTGTCGATTGCGGCCTCCGGACGTAACCCGAGCGTTCCCCAGTCCAGAGCTGCGCCGCGCACATCCAGCGCTGCGGGTCGATACACAACGCGCCCGGCGCCACTGAGCGGCTGCCCACGTAGCGTTCCCGAAAGTGTTCAGACCGCCACTGGCGAGGAACCCCACCGATCGCAGCGTGGCGGACAGGAAGCCGGGCCACTCGCTCGGGTCCGGGGCCAGCGATGCGGGCTCGAGATCTGTCGCGGTGAGTGTGAGGTTCCAACGGGCATCCGGCCGCCAGTCGATCCGCCCCGCAACGTCCAGCTCGCCGCCGAGGACCGTGGCGTGCGCGCGCTCGACAGTGAGGTGGTCGAGTGCCAGCTGCACGGTCGCCTGAGCGGCGAGCGGCGTGGAACGGTAGACGGCATGGAGAGTGTCCACGGCCACGCGGCCGACCGGTCCGTCCGGGGTCATTCGACCACTCGTCACTGCGATGAACCCCAGCTCACGTGGTGCAACGGTGGAATCGGCCAGGAGCAGTGCTGGGTCGAGATCATGGCCCTCAACCCTGGCGGTCCAGGTGATCTCGGGCGCCACGGTCAGCATACCGTTGGTGCGCACTTCGCCACCGAAAACGTTTCCCTCACCGGTGAACCGGATTCCGTCACGACCCCCGTGGCCTCTCACGCGCAGTTCACCCGCTGGCACTCGGGGCCCAGCGATCGTCGTTGCCGCGTCGAACCGGAACTGCTCTCCGCTCGAGCGTACTTGGGCTCGCCCGCTCGCTTCGATCGTGGGCGCATCGATGAGCGGCCATCCGAACCGATGCCACCGCATTGCGAGTTCGGCCTTGGCTCCCTGGGCTCTCGGCATCAAGGTGCCGGAGGCGACAATCCGGGTTGGCCGCCCCGCCAGGCGAATGTCCAGGCTATCGAGTCCCACTATCGAATCACGCCGGGAGGCCGTAACGCGGGCATTCGCCGTACCAATGCGCCGTTCCTCGATCCGGATGAGGCCCCCTGCAGACGCGTCCATCGGTCGGCCCCCGGCGGACACCTCGGCGGCGACGCGGGCCGGCGGGTAGGCCGCATCCACCTGCCGGATGTCAAAGGATGCTACGGTGGCCGCCGCGTCGAACTGCAGGTCACCGGTCACGGCCAGCATGGTCGCCTCGAGTGTTATCGGAACGGGGTCGGTGAGGGTGTGATGCAACCGCAGCCGTTCCAGATCGCCGGCGATCTCTCCATGGCCTGTGAGGCGCCTGCCGCGGAGCGTAGCCGTCCAGTTAAGGCTGGCGCGAATAGGATACGTGCCGGTGGGTCGCACAGTCACGTTTGCATCGCCTGACAGCGCCGGCGCGACAAGGGCGACCCGCCGGACCACGAGGCTGTCCGTGAATTCAATCTCGTCGGCGACCAGGGAGTCCGCGCGATACGCTGAGTCGGCTCGTGGAACGGTGACCGCGATCCGTCGCACCGCAGCTCGTGTCACGAAGACACGCAGTGGAAGGGTTACATCGGGTAGGGCGACTTCTCGCGGGACCGCGGCCTCACGTGATTCCGTCGTCGTGACGTCCACACCGGCGATTTGTACCGATTGGATCTCGAGTCTGCGCCGCGCCAGCGGCCACAGGTGCCAGTCGAGCCGCAGCGAATCCACCCGTATCTTTGCGGTGGCTCCGGAGTACCGAACGTTCCAAAGCTGGAGTGGGCTTCGCAGACGGCCCCCGATAGCGCCAACCTCTAAGCCGGAGGGCAAGTGCCGTTGCGCAATACGCCACGCAAAGCGGAGTCCCGACTCCGTCGAGACTGTCCACCAGGCGACGACACCGAGCAAGAGCGCGATCGCGAAGAGGCCACCGCCAATCCAGAGAATCCATGTATGTCGCCGTACCCCGCTCACAAGTCCGGTCCGACGGTAAGGTGAACGCGGAACGGAATGCCGGGTTGGCTGACGGCGAAGGCCCCGTCGAGCCGGATCAATCCGACCGGCGAGAGCCAACGGAGCCCGCCGCCCAGTCCCGTCTCGAGCGTGAGCGAAACCCGAGACAGTGCGTTCCCGGCATCGGCGAACGCGGCGACGCCCCAGCGGTTCAGGAATCGCTGCTCCAGTTCAACGCTACCGACGAGCAGCACCTTGCCACCGATGACGTTTTGCAGCTCATCGGTTGGGCCGAGGGACTGGTACTCGTACCCGCGCACGCTTTGGTCGCCACCCGCGAAGAAGCGCACCGAGGGCGGAAGCGTTCGGAAGGCGTCGGTGAGGAGACCGCCAGCGTCGGCCCGCACCAAGAGACGCGTGCGGGGTCCCAGGCGTTCGATGACTTTGCAGCCGATGCGCGCCTGAACGAAGGAAACCTCCGATCCGACCCCGCGTTTCGCGCCTTGGATCTCGAACCGGAGTCGACCGCCCCGTGTGGTGAAGATTCGGTCATCCGCCCGGGTCAACGACCACGCGAGGCTCGGAGTGAGCTGGTTGACGGTGCCCGTATCGCTTCCCACCTCGAACCCCTCGCGCTGGAAGGTCAGGCCTACGCTTTCCCTCCAGCGCCCTCGGCTGCGGACCAGGGAAAGTCCCGCCAGAACGGTTTCGCTGCTACTCGTGCTCAAGGTCCGGTTCGCGTAACCTGCCGTGCCGCTGAGGACCGCCGTCCGCGGATAGGCGAAGGGAATCAGGTAGCGTCCGGCGACCCGCCGCTCCACCACCGAGGCTGACACCTCCAACTCGGCGCGATGTCCGGCACGGTTCAGACGACGAAACGCCGCCTCGACACTCCCGCGCGGACCGGTGTTGGTGCCGAATCCGGCGCCCACCTGGTAACGCTGAGGGCGGCGTGGCACCAAGTGCACCTCGATAGGCACCTCGAAGTCCTCGGCCAGATCGCGTCGAGGAACGACCTCCACGCGGGCGAAGTACGGGCTGTCGCCGAGGGCGGCTTGGAGTTCCAGAAGGCGCGTGGCGCTGAACACCTCGCCTCGGCGGAACCGAACGAATCCGGCCAATAGCGCGGAGTCGACCACCCCCTGGTCGAAGGTCACGGTGCCGAAGCGGAATCGCGGCCCGGTGACATATCGCAGTTCGATGTCGGCGACTCCGACTGTCCGGTCGATGCGGATGGCATGTTCGGTGAACCGTCCGTCGAGATAGCCCAGCTCGGCGGCCAGATTCATGAATCGGGTCTTAGCGAGTTCATACGTGGCATGGTTGAGGGGGTCGCCCTTGCGCAGGGCGAAGTCGGCGCGCCAGCGGGCGAAGCGAGGCTCTTCGGCGCCG
>JBDHDH010000221.1:0-6243 GCA_039591615.1 Gemmatimonadota bacterium
GCGAGCGGGTGGCGCGGAACCGCCTGAACGCCCGAGAACCCCGCGAGGTCACCCGCGATATCGGCGTCCTCCGCGATGACGAGCAACTGCGCCGAGGGGTAGCGTGTACGGAGCTCCTGGTAGCACTCCCAGCCCGCGTCGAGCACCGAGCGGGCGACGAGGATTGCACGGACTGGACCCTCCAGGGTCTGCACCGCCCGCTGGCATTCGACCTCGTTCGCCGCCTCGATGACCCCGATCCCGGCTCGTTCCAAAACCCCCCGCGCGCCTTCACGGCTCTCCATGTCGGGATCCAGAATCAGGATGTCTGGTCCGGGCTCTGGGGATTCGCTGTCGCTGACCGCGGATACCGAGACCGAGCTCTCTGCGCCGGCCGCCCCGTTCTGCGGTGCCGAGCGGAGCACGCACTGGTAACCCAGTAACGACCCATCGCCACTCCGTCGCAAGGTGGCCGAGAGGACGGCGAAGTACGAGGAGCCATCGCGCCTCACCAGCTCCACCGGCAGGTCCCGAGCGTGGCCTTGCTCCGCGATCTCCCGCTGGAACCGGCGGATATCTTCGGGCCGGCGATAGAGCTGCTTGGCCGGCGCACCGATCAGGGTCTCGCGGGGATACCCGAACAGCTCCACGGCGGCGTCGTTCGCTTCCGCGACGGTTCCATCGCGCGCCGAGAGATACACCGCGTCATGGGCAAGCGTGAAGAGCGATCGGTAATGGTCCTCAGCCTCCCGCAACGCGGACTCGGTGCGTTTGCGAGAATTGATCTCGCGGGCGATGGCAAGCACATACTCCGTGTCACCGATCCACCGGTGGGCGATGGCGACCTCCACGGGAAACGTCGAGCCATCCCGCCGACGATGCACCCCGTGGTCGTACAGGCGCGGACGTGTGGTGTCCCGCGTGTCTACGACGTGCTCTGCGGTGGGCTCGGGACTCCGGATGGGGAATTGCAGACTGAGGTCCTCAACGGAGAGGGTGCGAAGCTCGTCTCGCGATCGGCCAAGCCAACGGCTCGCCGTGGCATTGACATCGAGGATCTTGCCCGTCGTGGGGTGCGTGATGAAGATCGCCTCGCCGGCCTGGTCGAGGAGTTCGCGAAAGCGGGTGAGGTCCCGCTCCTGCTCCCCCTGCCGCGTCGACCCCTCGGCCAGGGCTTTCTTCAAGTCGGTAAGCTCGGCCGCCTGCCTCTCCAGTCGTTGTTGGAGCCCCTCCCGCTCCTCGCGCAGACGATCCTCGACCCGCTTCAGGCTCGTGATGTCTCGCGCGATAATGGTCGCCGACACGACCCGGCCTTCCCGATGATTGGGAGCAACCCGGCACTGGTACCGCGACGTCGCATCGTGCGGGCGCATCCCGCTGCACTCGTAGCCTCCTGCCGCGCCCGTGGCGAACACACCCTCGAGGCAGCTACTCACGACATCGTGTTGCTCGGGGAAGACGTATTCGTAGATGGAGGTGCCGAGAACCTCGCCCTGTGGGACCCCTGGAAGCTCGCGGTTCACGAACAGGATCGTCCCGTCGGGACCGACGATAAACACGAGGTCGGGGGGATACGCCCCACCCTCCTCGGGCGCGGCGGTACCCAGACCCTCCGGCGCTACGGCTTCCGTCTCGGGCTCAGGGCGCACATCCCCGCCCTCGGCTGGCTCAGCTGCGGGCGGAGCCTCGTCTCCCGCCGGGGGCGTGGGCCCAAACCGGTCGTGCAGGCCGTGAATCGGGGTTCGTTTCGACGTCCACCCTCTGGTACTGTGCTCTGCCACTGGGCGCCTCGCATCCCTAGCGGGACCTCGGGAGTGGGCTGGCGACGCGGTATCTCGAACCGGTGATCTCACGCCCCGTCGGCCGCCCGCTCTGAGTCCCGCTCAGCTCCGTCATCTTGGCGCTGATTGAGTTCCCCCGCCAGGGGGAATTCGGCTATGCCTCAGCGGCGGCAAGAGGCGTGCCCGCGCCCATTCGCTCTATCTTCTTGTGACGTAATTACTTGCCGATGGAGGGGGTGGAGCCCGGTGGGGCAAAAGCAGGAAAATTCTTGCATTCCGCGGCAAGAAGTACTGAATGCCCGGTCCGAGGGGCCCTGGCCGACGACGCTCTGACGACCGTATTCCGATCGTCGTCGACGACCGGGCGAATGGGAATGTGGCGTCTGTGGACGAAACCCCTGCGGGCGTTCGATCACACGCAGGTCGTCGCAAGCTGAAGCGACCTCGCGACCTGAGTTCCCTTGCTGCATCTTTGACCGATGTGGCAGCGGGGCCGGCGCACCTTTGACCGCCCGCGACACGCTACCGAGCCGTCAGGAGGATGTCTCCGTCAGGAGGGATGACGATGAAACGAGTGTCTGTTCGATCGGGATTGCCACGTGCCCTCGCGGGGCTTTCCGTCCTCGTGTTGTTCGGGATGCTGGAACCACGCAGTGCCGTGGCGCAGGAGACGGGCACGGTTCAGGGAACGGTGACGCAGGCAGCTGACGGGAGCCCGCTGCGAGGGATCCTCGTGTCTGTGCAGGGTTCCGGCATCGCCGGTGTCACGGATGCGAGCGGACGGTACACGCTCTCGCGGGTGCCCGCGGGGAGCCAGGTGATCATCGTGCGCTGGCTGGGTTACCGGCCGCGGCAGGACGGCGTCACGGTTATCGCGAACCAGTCGGTCACGCTGGATGTGGCGTTGGAGACCCAGCCCGTCGCGCTCAGCGAGGTGGTGGTCGAGGGGGTGTCCCGGGCGCCGGAGCGGGTCGTCGAAGCGCCGGCCGCGGTCTCGGTGGTCGAGCCGACGGTGGCACGCGATCTGGCGGTGACGGGTCAGGCTCCGCTCGCGGTGGCGAAGCTCCCCGGGGCCGACGTGGTGCAGAGTGGCGTGAACGACTTCAATGTCAACGCGCGAGGCTTCAATTCCTCCCTGAATCGGCGTGTCCTGGTGCTCCAGGACGGCCGGGACCTAGCCCTGGCGTTTCTCGGCTCCCAAGAGTGGCCCGCGCTGTCCGCATCGTTGGACGACCTCGGCCGCATCGAGATGGTCCGCGGCCCCGGCTCGGCGCTGTATGGGGCGAATGCGTTCAGCGGCGTGCTCAACATCCAAACACCCACGGCTCGGGAGATGGTTGGCACCAAGCTGTTGCTGGCCGGCGGGGAGCTGAGCACGTTCAGAGGAGATCTCCGCCACGCCGGCGTGAGTCCGGACGGGCGGTTCGGCTACAAGTTCAGCGCGGGCTACAACCGGAGCGACACCTGGACGAGGGCCTTCTCGGTAGAGGGCGGGGCCGCTCGGGTGGAGAACGAGGTGTTTGTCACGGGCATCGGGCGCGTTCAGGTGAACAAGGCCCTGCGACCCTGGGCCCGAGCCGAGTGGGCGGCTCCCCGGTTCAATGTCATGGCCTGGTGGTCAGGGCGAAACACGCTCGATCCCCAGCTCTCGCTGAATGCCGGGATTCCGCTGGAGGAGACCTCGCACATCATCCACGGCGAAGCTCAGGTCAACCAAGTGTTCGCCGAAGGGCGTGCCCGGGTCGTCGTGGGCGGATCGGCCCGGGCGTATCTCGTGGATACCGAAGCTACACTCATGCGTCCCCAAGACGATGACCGTAACGATGCGTACTACTCGGGGTATGCGCAGTTCGAGGTCGAAGCGACCCCACAGGTGAAGTTCGTCGCCGCGGGGCGTGTGGACGACGGCGACCTCATCGAGACGCAGTTTTCGCCGAAGGGGGCGGTGGTCATCACGCCCACACCCGATCATTCGATCAGGTTGACGGTGAACCGGGCGTTTCAGACGCCGAACTATTCCGAGTTTTTCCTCCGGGTGCCCGCAGGTCAGCCCACCGCCAACCCGGCCGTTCTCGAGCAGTCCATCGAGGGGTACTACGCCGCGGTGAAGGGCGCATTGGGACCCGCGGTCGATCCGCTGGGGTTACCCGACGACTTGGCGTGGAACTTCGCCGCCCAGACTCCGATTCTCGGCCTGGGGAACGCCAATCTGAACGTCGAGCATGTCACGGGATGGGAGGTCGGGTACAAAGGGTCTCTGACGGACCGGGTCTTTCTCACCCTTGACGTCTATTTCAATCGACTGAGCGACTTCGTGACCGACCTCCTGCCCGGGGTGAATCAGCAGCAGTATCCGACCTTCGACCTCGCGGCGACTGATGATGTGCCGGCGGATCTCGCCGCCCTAGACGCCGCGCTCGCAGGCCTCGGACTCCCTCCCAATCATCCGCTTCGTGCACCGATCCCTCAATTGCTCGGTGGGTATAACGCTCTCCTGGCCGCGACGGGGCCCGCCCTGACCACCTTCGACGGCACCCGTGCGATCGTCGTGTCCTATGCGAACGCCGGGGACGCGGACGAGTACGGGGTCGAGTTGGGGCTGGGACTGCAGCTGACGAACGAAGTCCGCTTCGATGCCAACTACAACTTCTTCGAGTTCGACGTCGACGCGACGTCAGTGGTCAGCGGAGATCGGGTGGTGCCGAACACTCCGAAGCACAAGGTCAATCTCGCGCTTGCCTACAGCGGGTCTCAGGGGTTCGACTTTCGGGTGAGTGCCCAATTCGTGGAAGGCTATGAGTGGGCCACGGGCATCTTCTTTGGGCCGATCCCGTCGCGGCAGACGGTGGACCTCAGCGTGGGCTATCAGGTCAATCCCTATGTTCGGATCCACGCCCTTGCCGTCAACGTCTTCGATCAGGAACGGTACCAGATGTACGGTGGCTCAGTGATCGGCAGGAGAATCCTGGGCGGCATCACGGCGACGTATTAAAGCGGTTGGGAGTAAGGAGTGTGCAGTGAGGAGTGAGGACTCATCGAGTAGGTCACCGGCGTAATGGCATCGCTGCTAGCTATTACGCTGGCTACCGCCGTGGCGCTCATGGTGGTGGTCTGGGTGGGGAGCGTGGTGCTACGGGATGTCAGCATCGTCGATCGATTCTGGGGTCTGGGCTTTGTGCTGCTGGCGTGGGTCGCGTACGTGCTCACGGACACTGACACCACGCGACGCTTGCTCGTGGTCGGTCTCGTCAGCCTCTGGGGTGTACGACTCTCCGTTCACATCACGTGGCGGAACTGGGGCAAGGGGGAGGATTACCGGTACCGGGACATGCGCGACAAACGCGGCGCCACGTTCCCGCTCAGCAGTTTGTTCACGGTGTTTCTTCTCCAGGCACTGATACTGTGGGTGGTGGCCGCCCCCGTGGTTCAGGTGCAACGCGCATCGCAGCCCGCCGGGCTGACCTGGCTGGACGTCCTGGGGGTCGCCGTCTTCGGGATTGGCTTTCTCTTCGAGACGGTAGGAGACTGGCAGCTTGCGCGCTTCAAGTCGGACCCGTCCAACCGGGGTAAGGTGCTCGACAGTGGGCTGTGGCGATACACGCGTCACCCCAACTACTTCGGTGATGCGATGGTGTGGTGGGGGTTCTTCCTGTTCGCCCTGGCTACATCCGGGTGGTGGACCATCTACGGTCCCATCATCATGACCGCACTGTTGATGAAAGTCTCTGGCGTAGCGTTACTGGAACGAAGCCTGAAGGAAACGAAGCCGGGGTATCGGGAGTACGTGGAGCGGACCAACGCGTTCTTTCCGTGGCCGCCGCAAAAGGCGTGAACCCATATCTTGGCGCGGTGCGGGGACCTGGAATCGAGCGGTCGCCGCGAACGCCAGCTCTGTCGAGGCATGGAAATGAGTTCTGGAAAAGTCGCTCGCGTCCGTTTCGAAGGCGTGGAGTTCGAGGAGTTTTCCGGAGGCCGATGCCGGGCGCGGGTGGACATGGCCTGGCGGGAAGAGACGTTCGACGGCGCCGCGGAGGGGGACACAACCGATCTTGGGCAGCTTCGCTGTGCCGCCGAGGCGGCGTGTGTTGCTCTACAGCGGGTTGCCGCCGGGGCGGCGAGGTTTGAAGTACTGGATCTCGAGACGGTCAAGGTACTCGACTCGCAGGCCGTCGTCGTGGCGCTGGCAGTACACCAGAAGGAGGACGTTCGCTACTCGGTGGGCTTTTGTCTGATCACCGATGATGAGAGCGGGCCGGCTTCCGTCAAGTCGGTGTTGAACGGGACGAATCGGATCTTAGCCGGGCTGTTGCCGGGTGAGTGATCAAGACGGATAGGCGGGGTCGGTGCGTTAGCCGGACCCCTGTTCCTGCCTTCTGCTCCCGGACGGGTGGAAGTGTGGAGCGGTAGCGCCCCCGGCAGGACTCGAACCTGCAACCCCAGGATTAGCAGGCTCGTGCTCCCTCCACATAAGGACGCTTTCCCT
>JBDHDH010000222.1:0-3597 GCA_039591615.1 Gemmatimonadota bacterium
ACCCTGGCCTTCTCTCAGGGCGTCCCCATGATCTCGCATGGCGACGAGATCGGACGGACACAACGTGGAAACAACAACGCGTACTGCCAGGATAACGAGCTCACTTGGACAGACTGGAACTTGGATGCCCGCAGTCGCGAGCTCCTGGAATTCGCCCGACGAGTTTTCGCGTTGCGGGTCTCCAACCCGGTGCTCCGGCGCCGTAGTTTCTTCCGGGGACACCCCATCGCGCCCTCCGGCGTGAAGGATCTATCGTGGCTTCGCGCGGACGGGCAGGAGCTGAGCGAGGCCGACTGGCGAAATCCCCGTGCCCATGCCCTCGCCATGCTCATTCATGGTCGAGCCACGGACGAGACAGATGAGCGCGGCCGGCTCGCCGTGGGAGAGACCGTCCTCCTGATGTTGAACGGCGGCAACCGTTCGCGTCGCTTTGCGCTTCCCAAGCTCGCCGAGCCCGGAACCTGGATCGAGGTTCTCAATACCGTGCGCCCGGGATCGCGCAGCATCAGGACCGAAGCCGTGAACCTCGTCGCCCACTCCCTGATTCTGTTTCGCTACGAGTTGTTACCATGACCCCCAGACAGCAAGTCCACGTCGACGTGCCCTCCCCCCATCTCAAACGCATCATCGCCGGAGAGCACACCAACCCACACGAGGTCTTGGGCGCCCATCCCGCTGATCGCGGTGTGGTGATCCGCGCGTTCCATCCCGACGCGACGCGGGCGGAGTGCCTCCTCCCATCGGGAGACACCGTCAGGATGGAAATGCTCGAATCGGGACTCTTCGCGACGCTGGTCGCCGACGGGACCCTGCCCCTGTCCTATCGCCTGCGGTTCCACTTTGCGGACGGGAACACGTGGGAGCGAGACGACCCGTACCGGTTCCTGCCGACCATCGGCGATGTCGATCTCCACCTCTTCAACGAGGGAACGCACCGGCGTCTGTGGGAATGCCTGGGCGCCCATCCACGAACGCTGGAAGGCGTGTCGGGCGTTGCCTTCGCGGTGTGGGCACCGAGTGCGCGTCGCGTGAGCGTCATCGGTGACTTCTGCTTCTGGGACGGGCGATTGTTCCCCATGCGACAGATGGGAAGCTCGGGGATCTTCGAGCTCTTCGTCCCCGGCGTCGGCGTCGACGAGTTCTACAAGTACGAGATCAAAACCCAGGAAGGCGCGATACGGGTCAAGACCGATCCTTTCGCCTTTGCCATGGAGACGCCGCCGGGAACCGCATCCCGAATCGTCGTCAGCAGCTACCAGTGGAAGGACGCCGCCTGGATGAGGGAGCGCGCCTCGCGAGACCCGACACGGGAGCCCGTGGCAATTTACGAGGTCCATCTGGGCTCGTGGGCGCGGGTGCCGGAAGAGGACAACCGGCCGCTCACCTATCGGGAGCTCGCCCCCCGAATCGCCGCCCATGCGCAGCGACTGGGTTTCACGCACATCGAGTTCCTCCCTCTCGCCGAGCACCCTTTTTCCGGCTCCTGGGGATATCAGGTGTCGGGCTACTTCGCACCGACGGCACGGTTCGGATCACCCGACGACTTTCGCTTCCTGGTGGACTACTGCCACCAGCACGGACTCGGCGTCATCCTCGACTGGGTACCGGCACACTTCCCAAAAGACGACTTCGCGCTGCGGCGGTTCGACGGCACCGCCTTGTATGAACACGAAGACCCGAGGCGGGGCGAGCACCCTGATTGGGGGACCCTCGTCTTCAACTGCGGCCGGAACGAGGTGCGTAACTTTCTCATTGCAAACGCACTGTATTGGTTCGACGAATTTCACATTGACGGCCTTCGTGTCGATGCCGTGGCATCCATGCTATACCTGGACTACAGCCGTCGCCCCGGCGAGTGGATCCCCAACAGGTATGGGGGGCGGGAAAATCTCGACACGATCGACTTCATACGCCAACTCAACCAAACCGTGCGCGGCGAGGTACCTGGAGCCGTCATGATCGCGGAAGAGTCGACGGCCTGGCCGGGCATCACCAGCATACCAACCGAGGGGGGATTGGGGTTCACCTTTAAGTGGAACATGGGGTGGATGCACGATACGCTCGAATATATGAAGAAGGACCCGATTCACCGGCAGTACCATCACGACGAGTTGACGTTCGCCATGTTGTACGAGCACACCGAGCGGTTCATGATGCCACTCTCCCACGATGAGGTCGTGCACGGAAAGGGATCTTTGTTCCAGCGAATGCCTGGGGACCCATGGCAAAAGTTCGCGAACCTCCGCCTCTTGCTCACGTACCAGTACACCCGGCCCGGTAAACAATTGCTTTTCATGGGAAGTGAGTTCGCCCAGGAGCGTGAGTGGCACCACGATACCAGCCTCGATTGGCATCTCACGGACGATCCGCTGCGGGCCGATCTGCTCCACTTCTTCGAGGACCTGGGCCGATTGTATCGGGAGACCCCATGCCTATGGCGTCGCGATCCAGATCCCGAAGGATTCTCGTGGATCGACTGCAACGACCGCGACAACAGCGTGATCTCCTACGTTCGACGCGACGGAGATGACTTCGCCATTGTAGTGCTCAATTTCACACCGGTCCCCCGTGAGCACTATCGGATCGGCGCTCCCGCAGCAGGTCGTTACCGAGAGCGCTTCTCGAGCGATAGCCGGGAGTACGGCGGTAGCGGGGTTGAGACGATCGCAACCATCGATGCTGATCCCGCCTCGTTCCACGGCTATCCCCACTCGCTCCGCCTGCGAATTCCGCCGCTGGGGGCCCTCGTCCTGCAGCTGGTCGAGTGAGCGCAGAGCGAGCGGGGAGCGCGGAGCGGGACGCGGTGTTACGCGCAGGACGTGAACCCGTTTCACCACTCTGCCCTGCCAGTCTACGCCGCCGCGTGTCCGCTCGCCGGTGACCCCCCGCCCAACCCTCCGCGCCCTCGCCGACCGGATGGGAATCGTAAACGACTATCTCGACACATCGGGTGTCCGCTGCACCACCTCGGACACCACCTGCGAGGCCCTCCTCGCCGCCTTGGGGTTCGAGGTATCGAGCGAAGAGCTGGCGGAGCGTGCACTGGCCGCCCTCGACGAGCAGGCGAAGACGCGGCTCCTCGAGCCAGTCGAGGTGATCCGAACGGCCGCGGGCAACCACCACGTTCGGGTTTGCCTTCGCGGCCTCCCGGCGGGGCGATGGGATTGGATGCTCGAAGTCACCCAAGAAGTCACCCAAGAGGACGGGGAACATCACCGGATCGAGGGCCGGCTGGATTCGCGGGGGCAGAAATCGGTGACCCTCCCGGTTCCCGTTGTTATTCTCTCGCACGGGTATCACGAGACCCGCGTGACGGTATCGGCCGGCAACCGACAACTCACCGGAGAACAGCTCCTCGTCGTCGCTCCAACCTCTTGCACTACTGTCCGCGAGCTAATCGGCAACCACCGGCTCTACGGCTTGAACGTCAATCTCTACACCATCCGTAGTGAGCGGAATTGGGGCGTCGGCGATCTCGGCGATCTCAGGGGGCTGCTCCAATGGGCAGGTGAGCTTGGTGCGGCGTTTGTCGGTACGAACCCACTGCATGCACTTCGCAATCGCGGCGGAGACACGAGCCCTTACGGACCGGTGACT
>JBDHDH010000223.1:0-5085 GCA_039591615.1 Gemmatimonadota bacterium
CTCCGCGGTCTCAAGGACAATCTCGTCGCCGAGTCGTATGAAGTACTGACCGCGGCGGATGGAGAGGCCGGATATCGATTGATCCGCGAGCAGAAACCGGATCTCGTCATTCTCGATCTAATGCTACCCCGCATGAGCGGCTACGAGGTCTGCCGCCGGGTTCGCGAAGAGGGAAACACGACACCGATCCTCATGTTGACCGCCAGAGGCGAGGAGACAGATCGCGTGCTGGGGCTCGATCTCGGTGCTGACGACTACGTCACCAAGCCCTTTTCCATTCGCGAGCTGCTGGCGCGAGTCCGTGTCATTGTTCGGCGCGCCAACCCGCCCAAGCCGTTTCCAGACGAGCTGACGTTCGACGACGTGGTGGTGGACTTTCGACGCTACGAGGCACGAAAGGGTGACGAGCGCATCGAGATGACGCGTAAGGAATTCGGCGTGCTCCAGTTCTTGGCAGCGCGGGCTGGTGAAGTCGTGCGCCGGGACGAGCTGCTGGAGGAGGTCTGGGATTATAAGAACTATCCCACGACGCGGACCGTAGACAACCACGTGGCGTCACTCAGGGCGAAGCTCGAGAAGGAAGCTTCCGAGCCAAGGCATCTCATCACAGTGCACGGGGTGGGTTACAAGTTCGCCCCGTGAATCGTCTTGACGGAGCGTCGTGACGATTGCGTGACATGTTCCTGACACCACCGGGCGGAAACAGTGCCGGACACTTACATCGGGTTGGACCCTTGGTGACACTCGGCTTGGTGCCGCACGCCATGTTATCACGGTATCGGACACTGGTGGCCGGGAGGAGACCATGAGAAAGACCATTGTTGCCGCTCTCGCGCTTGCGCTCTTCATAACTGGTGCGGATCTCGCCATCGCACAAACCGGTCACGACCTCTTCCAGCAGGCCTTGGTGAAAGAACGCGCGGACGGTGATCTGCGCAGTGCGATCGAGATCTACGAGCGGATCGCGCGGGAGTTCACGGCCGACCGCACGCTGGCAGCGAAGGCGCTGGTCCAGATGGGCCGTTGTCACGAGAAGCTGGGCAGTGAGGATGCGCAGCGAGCCTACCGGCGGGTGGTGCAGGAGTACCCGGACCAGACAGACATGGCGGCAGAAGCTCGGACACGGCTTACGGCGCTGCAGAGGCTCGCCACCCAACCCACGACACCTGGCGTGATCCTACGCGAGGTGCCGCAAGAAGGAAGCCCGTCACCTGACGGCCGTCATGTCGCGTTCACGGACTGGTCGACGGGCGACATCGCGATTCACGACTCGAGGTCCGGAGAGAACAGGCGGCTCACGACGACAGGTAGCCAGGCGAAGCCAAACCTCCGGTTCGGAATGGACCCAGTCATATCATTTGACGGGCAGTGGGTTACCTACGAGTGGTACGACGCAATGAGCAGAGGGCTCTACGACCTACGCATCGTTCCAATGGACGGTTCGGCACCGCCGCGTGTGGTTTGGGATGATACGGCCGGGTTCTACGTGATGATGCCGTCGTGGTCACGGGATGGAAAGCACATTGCAGTCGCGAGATATCCCGAGGATGAGACGCACACGGACGTAATCTGGGTCTCGGTTGAAGATGGGACAGTGCGCGTGCTTGCTACCCTCCCATCATTGACTGGCTTGTACGGGCTTTCTCACTCACCGGACGACCGTTACGTCGCATACAATGCGGAGGTCCCGGCAGAGGGGGATCCTCACGACATCCATATAGCATCCACCGATGGCAGCGGGAGTCGGCCGTTGGTACAGCATCCGGCTGACGATCGGCTCCTCGGCTGGGTGCCTGGCACCGAGTGGGTCCTCTTCCAGAGCGACCGCGCGAATATGTGGGGTGCGTGGGCAGTTCGGGTCGTCGACGGCCGAGCGGAAGGGGCTCCACGGCTGGTGCACCCGGGCATGGGGAAAGCGCAGGCGAGAGGATTCACGGAGGCTGGAGACTTCTACTACAACGTGGGGGTAAGGTGGTTTACCACCCACGTGGCACCGTTCGATGTCGCGAGCGGTGAGATCGATACGGCGCAAGCGGACCCACTGCCCGACCTGTCGATGTTGCCGGAGTGGTCGCCTGACGGCACCAAGCTGGCATTCCTTGTGGAACGCCGTCAGGGCGACCGCTACCACCGTCCCATCCACGTGCTCGACATCGCAACCGCAAGCGTGCGTGAATTGGCGGGACACCTCACCACGAGTCGCACCCTCCGATGGTCTCCCGACGGACAGTCTGTGGTTGTGAGCGCGTACGATCACGGTATCGATGCACCCGACTATCACGGGGGCATCTATCGGGTCGATGTCAAGACCGCTAGGGCCCAGATGCTTGTCATGCTCCCACGCGAGCCGGTGTGGTGGCATGTGGCGGCGGCGACCTCTACAGACGATGCGTCCTTGTTCTACCTGCTGGAGGGGCTGCCGAATCGGGGTGAGGACGCGGGGCATGATGGCCGGATACTCCTCCGGGATTTGAACTCCGGAGTCGAGAAGGGACTGTACCGCCATCCCGGCCTGGTCCCGCATGCGTTCAGCGTGTCCCCCGATGGCCGCTGGCTGGCGTTTGTGGTCGTCGACACGTCGCAGGAAGTGAACGGACAACTCATGCTGTTGGACGTGCAGACTCAGGATGTCCGCGAGCTGACTGGAGTCGACAAGCCGCCGATCGAATCTGTGTCATGGACGGCATCGATCGAATCTGTGTCATGGACGGCAGATGGGCAGTACCTCCTTTATACAGAATTCACCGAGAAAGGCACCACGTTCTGGCGGCTTGCCGTTGACGGTGGCGAACCCGAGAAGCTCTCGGATGCACCTGGCGGCTGGGGACTCATCTCGCCGGACGGCACCCGCATCGCATACGAGACCGGCGGCGTAAGCGATCGAAGCATGGTGATGGAGAACCTCAAAGCAGTGCTGGAGCGTTGACGGGAGGCGGTCATGAGGACGATTTCAACAATCACGCTCTTCGTTTCGCTCGCACTGCTTGATGCAGTACCGGTGCTGGCCCAAACCGGTCACGACCTGTTCCAGCAGGCGCTGGTGAAGGAGCGCGCGGACGGTGACTTGCGCGGCGCGATCGAGATCTACGAGCGCATCGCGCGGGAGTTCACACCCGACCGCCCGCTCGCGGCGAAGGCGCTGGTGCAGTTGGGGCAGTGCTATGAAAAGCTTGGAAGCACGAAGCCGAGCGGGCGTACCGGCGGGTGGTGCGAGAGTATGCGGATCAGAATGATCTCGTGGCGCAAGCGCGTACGCGGCTGGCGGCGCTGGATCGGGCTGCCCGCGCCGCCGAGGCCGTGAGGATCACGACGCGGCGCTTGTTGCGCGAAACGACTGGCGACTGGCTCTCGATCACGCCTGACGGCAAGCATGCGGTCTATATGGACTACGAATCAGCCAATCTCGCACTGCGCGACATCGCGAACGGGGAGATCCGCTTCCTCACCGACGACGCCACGTGGGACGAGCCCTTTGCGTATCCCTGGGACGCAGCCGTGTCACCCGACGGCAGGCGGGTGGCGTACGGCTGGTGGGTACAGGATCAGCCATCGCACACGCGTGTGGTGAGCGTGGAGGGCTTTGATGCCAAGGTGCTCTACGCAGATGAGGCGTACGGCGTTTGGCCTCTCGATTGGTCGTCCGATGGAGGGACTCTGCTTGCAGGCCGTGCCTGCGAGCCCGCGGCCGATTGCGTCGAGCTCTTTCAACTCGTCCTCGTGTCGGTTCAGGACAGTGCCGCCAGGCTACTCAAGGATTTCGGTCGGCGACCGTTCGGCGGCACGCAGGTCTTCTCCCCGGGCGACCGTTACGTCGTGTACGATGTTCCCGTCGAAGCCGACAGTGGCATGCGGGACGTTTGGATGCTGGCCGTGGACGGGAGCAGCGACTTGCCCCTCGTCCAACACCCCGCGAACGACCGCCTGCTGGGCTGGGTCCCGGGAACCGACGACGTGGTGTTCCTGAGTGACCGTGACGGGACCTGGGATGCCTGGGCGGTGACGGTTGCGAATGGCAGAGCTCAGGGCGCGCCCCGACTCCTGCAACGCAACATCGGGGAGGTACAGTCGATCGACTTTACCGCGGGCAGCAGGCTCTTCTACCAGGCGTACACCAGGTGGTGGTCCACGAGCGTGGCGCCGTTCGACGCCGCGAGCGGAACGGTGGACGAGGGGTCGGCTGTAGCGATCCGGGGCTCAAATATGAATGTTGCGTGGTCCCCCGATGGTAGGTACCTCGCTCTCGTTGGCGAAGAGCACGGCCCGGGCGGCCCGGGCTTCGAATACAGGAGGCCCCTCCGCATCCGAGACCTGGTGACCGCGGAGGAGCATGAGCTCGGGCGTCTCAAGCAAGTGCGCCGCCCGAACTGGTCCCCCGACGGCGCGTCCATTCTCATTAATGCCCGGGACGAAACTCGCGAAGACGAAGGGTATGATGGAGGTCTCTTCGTGGTCGACGTGCGGAGTGGTGACGTCTCCCACGTGCTGGATATGCCTGACGGAACCGAATGGTGGTACGCGTTCGAGGCCGAGTGGTCCACAGACGGCAAAGCCATCATCTACTCCGCGTACAACGAGGATGCCAACGTCGGCCGCCTGGTGTGGCGGGAGCTTGCGTCGGGCACGGAGCGCGAGCTGTATCGCGATTCGTCTCTCACGACGAGAATCCTCGATCTCCACCCAGACGGCAGCCGCCTGCTGTTCGGGCTGAGAGATCAGCCACTTGGGAACCCGGCGGCCATCCAGCATGGGGGCCGCCTCATGGTGATGGACCTTGAGACCGGAGATCTGCGAGAGCTGCTTGCCATCCGGGATTCCGGCATGGTGAGGAGCGTGGAGTGGGCTCCGCGTGGCCGCCACGTTCTGTATGCAGTAGAAGCGCACAACAAGGAAACCGCGGTGTGGCGGGTCGCCGCCGACGGTGGAGCGCCCGAGAAACTCTGGACGTTTGCATTGGATCAGTTCGAAGGATTGTTCACCGTCAGCCCCGACGGCCGGCGGATCGCACTGACCACGTACACGCAGGAGACCGAGATCTGGGTGATGGAGGGGCTGAAAGAGGTGTTGGAGGAGCGGTGAGTAGACTGA
>JBDHDH010000224.1:0-3303 GCA_039591615.1 Gemmatimonadota bacterium
GGATGAGCCCGTCGCCGTCGTCTGTGCACAGGGCAACGACTCGAGGGTCGTGGCAGGGTTTCTCAATCAGCTGGGGTACGACGCGAAGTCCATACGAGGAGGCATGGAGCGGTGGATGCGGACGCTGGTGCCGCGCGAGCTCAGCACACCACCTTCGCTCGACCGGTTGGTCCAATTCGATCGGCCCGGTAAAGGCGCCCTCGGGTATATGCTGGTGAGCGACGGCGAGGCGTTGTTGGTGGACCCACCGCGCCAGACAGAGGTGTACCTGGCCGTCGCTCGCGCCGCGGGTGCCAGGATCATCGCCGTGGCGGACACGCACGTCCATGCCGATTACATCAGCGGCGCCCCGGCGCTGGCCCTCTCCCTGGAGGTTCCCTACTATCTGCATCCCGCGGACGCGGTCTATCCCTACGACGGGACCCCCGGCCGGCTGAGCTTCGAGTCGCTTCGCGACGGCGCAAGCGTTCGGGTCGGTCGTGCCGAGGTTCGCGTCGTCCACACTCCCGGACACACGGTGGGCAGCGTGACGTACACGGTGGACGACGCCGTGGCTCTCACGGGTGACTTCGTCTTCGTCGCCTCGATCGGACGACCTGACCTGGCCGGGAAGACCGAGCAGTGGACCAAGTGGCTGTGGCACAGCCTCGAGCGGGCAAAGCAGGAGTGGGACCCGGATATCATGATCTATCCGGCGCACTACGCCTTTGAGGCGGAACGCCAAAGCGATCACGCCGTCGCCGGCCGCTTCGGTGACATCCTCGAGCAGAGCGAACCGCTCCAGATCCAATCGAAAGCGGCATTCACCGATTGGGTGATGAGTAGGAAGAGGAGTTTCCCGGAGGTCTATCGCCGAATCAAGGCGATCAACGTGGGACTCGAAGTGGTGGACGACATCGAGGCCGACGTCTTGGAGATGGGGAAAAACGAGTGTGCGTTGGGCTGAGTCAGAGAGACTCCGCCCGCATCACGGCTCGTACATGACGACCAGCTGGCCGTTCACGGGTCGGCCTTCGAGGGTTCGGGCTGGGTAGAACGTCCACTGACGCATCCGTTCGAGCAACTTCTTGCGGAAGGATCCATCCCCGATCGGCGGATCGATCTCGACCTTCGTGGGGCGCCCGCGCGTATCCACCCAAAACCGCACTCGGAACACCATGCCACGGATGTCCGACGGCGGGTCCTCGAACGGATAAATGACGGTCCGGACGGCGGGCGCGACCACCGCTCCACCATCCCCGCCTGTCCCGGGCCCGACCCCAGCGCCGATTCCCGAACCGCGCCCGGTCCCAATGCCACCGCCGGTCCCGGACCCGGCGCCCGGCCCGGTTCCGATACCCGAACCGGCTCCCAGCGTTTCCACATTGGTCGCGGGCCGCCGGGCTGGGAGGGTGGCGAGGGTGGGTATTTCCGGCGTCAGTTCCTTGAGCTCGGCCTTGGGAGCCTCCACCACCTCCACCGCGGGCTGAGGCACCTCGACGGAAACTTCGGGCTCCGGCTGCCGGACCTGCGGAGCCGGAGACGCCAGAGGCGCCAGCTCGATGTACCGCACCTGACGCGCACCGCCCCCTCCACCTCCTCCACCGGGCGTTCCCGGCCCCCCGAGACCCTTGGCGTACTCGTCGAGTGCTCGGTTTCCCAACGCGAGCGCACCAACGCCCACCAGCGCGTATGCGATCGCGGTCCAGACGACGCCAGCTCCAAATCGGCGGTCGGTGCGCGGAAGCCGCGCGTTTGGGACGCGGCGGGGAGCTTTGGGCCGCTGGAGGGGAGCTCCGTCATACACGGCCTTCACGCGGCCTGGTTCGTCACGGGCCGAGGCTGCACCGCGGCGGCCGTCAAACGACAGCGCCGCCGAGGTCTCGACCGTGCCCGTCCTACGCGACGGCTCCCGAGCCATCAGCGACGCCGAACCTGCTCCCGCAACCGCTCCCATCTTGCGGGTTCCAGCGCATAGACGCGCTCGAAAGCGTTGACCGTCCCGCTCTCTTCGGCACCCACGGCGTCGAGAAACACGCGGCGGTAGCTAGCAACCTCGGTGGGAGCGTAGAAGTCGAGAATGAGAGCACCGCAACGCACGGCAGCCGTTCGTCTGAGGTCTTCGAGATTCTCACCTTCGCTTGGCAATCCGACGACGCCATTATCGATGATGAGGAAGCAGAGTTCCTTGAGAAATGCGTACACCGCTGCTTCCGGCGTGTCGCTGGTCTCCGGGAGTTGCACTGCCACGACCTGGTCACTCGGATCGAACTCGTCGAAATCCGTGATGCGACCTTCCGGACCCAGGGCGGGCGACGGCATGACGATTCCCGCGCTCAGACGCCGGCGCTCGAGAAACGGCTCGAGGTATGGCACGAGGACGGTGTCCCACATCGCCTGGATGTCTTCATACCGTGCGTCTTCGTCCGCCGCCTGTTGCGCCCAGTAGTCACGGAAGAAAACGCTCCACTCGTTCTCGATGGCATTGACGAGAGATTCCAGCAGGCGCCGTTGACTTCCCTTCTGGAAGGCACGGCTGAGGACGGCCACCCCCAAGCGTACATCCCGCCCAACCGCCGACGAATCCTCGGTTTTGCGCTTCGCCACGGCTCGGAGGGCTCCGAGCATCCGCTCGGCCGTCGCGCGCGGAAAGTACAGCGGTACGAAGTGCATCGTTGTCAGAGAGCTGTCCCTGTCGAACGCCGTTCGGAAGTCGGGGGCCAACGAGTCGAGGACAGTGGGATAAACACCGAGCTGTTGTTTCGCTTCGCGTATCCGCCTGGCATAGTCCGCGCTGTAGAGACCGAGCGGACCAGGCTGGTCCGCCTGAACGACCGCGAGGGCGTGAAACCAGAGGTCGGTCTGGGGAGCGCGCTTGATGAGCCAGCCGCCGTCCTCGTCGCTGCCCTCGGCTCCACCCTGCGCCAACGCGGTGGCAGCGAACAGCAGCAGCCAGATCGGGATGATGCCGGCTCCCAGCAGTCGTTTCGTCGTCGTTCGGTACATCCGTTCCCTGCCCAAGGTTGGCTCGTGATGTCGTCCTCTCCAACGCCCCATCTCCCACCCGAGTAACCGCACCGGGAAGAGGGCGGTTCCCCCCTCTTCTAATCCCGACTAACCATTAAACATAGCCGCTTCCCCCAGAGTAGGAGGCCCTCACCCAGCGGACGTTGACGATTCTCCACGCCCCCGGGACCCTGTTACCTACATCGCGCTGCCTCCGGCCTCTGTAACGCCTATCACCTCTTCTCCATTCCCTGCTGATGACAGACACCAGCCGGCAGATGTTAGACCCCCCGCCCCTTGTGCAAGGTCCGCCGCCTC
>JBDHDH010000225.1:0-2947 GCA_039591615.1 Gemmatimonadota bacterium
GCGGGGAGCGCGGAGCTGGCCCAACTGGCCCAAGACTATGCGGCGACCGGGCAGTTTCTCAACACGTGCGCGGTCAACCCGGTTGGACAGAGGAGCCTCGAGGAAGACGCGGATCCCCTCGGCTGCCCCGCGAACGGATCGTGGCTCCGCAACGGCCACCGGCAGCGGTACTACCTGTCGGTTCGGGGCGGCTCCGAGGAGACCAATTATTTCCTCTCCGGCCGGTGGTCCGGCGAGGACGGGGTCGTCGCGCCGCAGGGCAGCGATGAGTGGGGGCTTCGCGGCAATTTCGGCTTCCAGCCCATGGAGAACCTCTCGATCCAATACAACGGCACGTTCTCCCATCGTGACATCACATGGATTCCCGATGGAGATAACGCCGAAGGGTTCCTGTTGAACGTGTTCCGGCGAGAGAACGGCACCACGCCACAGGACAACGACTTGCTGATCCTGGACATGAGGCTGAATCAGTTCATCGACCACTTCATTACCGGCGTGCAGGTCTCGTGGGTGCCCAGCCCGCGGTTTCGGCAGCGGGTGCACACGGGGTTGGACTGGTACCGGTCCGAATACGCCGAAGAGCGACCGTTCGGGTACTACAGAACCCCGGTGGGGAATCGTGAGAACGACACGTTTCAGAGCCGGAGCCTCACCCTCGACTACGCCGGCACCTGGGACTTGCCGCTCGGGTCGTCCTTGACGTCGAGCTTCTCGTGGGGTGGTCAGGTCTACGAGACGAAGACCAGGCGCCTGAACGCGTTCGGAGATGATTTCGGTCTCCCTGGAGCCAAGAAAGACATCGACGCGGCTGCGGTGACCTCGGCCGCGGAAGGCATCGTGGATCTCACCAGCGGGGGCTTCTTCTTCCAGGAGATGATCGGGTTCAACGATCAGCTCTTTGTCACGGCTGGAGTGCGCTGGGACGGCTTTTCCACGTTCGGGGAGGACTTCGGCCTGGCCGCGTATCCGAAGGTCTCGGCGGCGTACCTCATCTCGGACAACGACTTCTGGCCCACGTGGTGGGACGAGCTGAAGTTGCGCGGGGCGGTCGGCTGGTCCGGCCGGGCTCCGGGAACCTTCGACGCCACCCGCACGTGGGACGCCATCTCCGGCGACGATGCCCAACTGGGAGTGACGCCGGAGAACCCGGGGGATCCAAACCTCGGGCCGGAAAAGACCCGTGAGTTCGAGTTTGGCGCCGAGGGCACAATGTTCGGCGGCCGGGCCTCGTTCGAGTACAGCTACTACAACCAAAAGACGTTCGATGCCCTGGTCGGGGTGCAGCAGGTGCCATCGCAGGGATTCGTTTCCCAGCAGCTCCAAAACATCGGCACGATCAAGAACCGGGGGCACGAGGTTGGCGTCAACATCGTGGTCATCCCTTCCCGGAACTTCGACTGGGAGGTCGGCATCCGATACGCCAACAACACCAGCGTGGCGGAGGACCTCGGCGGCGAGATCCTGCCCATTCGCGGAGCGGCGGCCGTCGAGATCCGAGAGGGATTTGCGGCACCGGGAATATTCGGTCCCGTGCTCAAGGACCCCGACGCCGTCGGCGTCGGCGCCATCGACCGGTGCGACGTTCCGCTGGATCGAGCCGAGTTCGACAGCGATCCGGACGCCTGCGGATACCTGGGCCCCAACTTCCCGGTGTGGAACTACGGGCTCAGCACCCGAGTCACGATCGGCCGCCGGCTCAGCATCGACGCGTTGGGTGAGGGCCAGGGGGGCAACTTCATCAGCATGGGTACCGCACGGCAGACGGTGCGACGTAGCGTGTGGCCGGAATGCGTGGGCGTGCGGGACCGCGTGCGGGCCGGTGACGTGGACAACTTGACGGCACTGCAGCAGGGGCTCTGCGCCAACGCGCCGACGTTCATCGACTGGGCGCGATCGGCGAACCTGTTCCGGATGCGCCACATCACGGCGGCCTACCGGCTGCCTGACAGCTGGTTGCCAGGGGCCTTCAAGAACGTGACGATCAGCGCGTCGGCCAAGAACCTCTTCCTCATCGCCCCCGACTTCCGGGGTCTCGATCCCGAGTCGGTGGAGGATCCGACGACGCCGGGAAACAACTCTTCCAATGCAGGGGTGGGATTCCGGTACAGCTACTACAACTGGCCCGTCCCGCGGAGCTTCGTCTTCAAGCTCGCGGCTGACTTTTGACCGGGGAGAACTGATCATGACGCACAGAATCTCATGCTCGATGCGGCGGTTCCGGCTCTCCCCTCTCTTAGTCGTCGGAGTGGTTGGTCTGGCCGCGTGTAGCTTCGATGTGGACAACCCGGGGGCGATCCTCGAGTCGGACTTGAACACGCCCGAGGCGGTCAATGCGCTGGTCACGGGAATGTCCGCGGACTTCTCGGAGGAATACGACGGCACCGCTTTTACGGTGGCCCGGGCCACGGACGACATGGCCGGGAGCGGGAGCTACAACACGACGAACTTCTTCCGGGTGGGTATCATCAACGCCGAAGACGTTGATGGTATCTGGGAGGGCATCCAGCGGGCGCGCTGGGTGGCCGAGGACGGGATCAGACGGATGCGGGACGACATCCCGGATTTCACGTTCGACGGCAGCGACCTGGTGGCGCGGGCCTACGTCTTCGCGGGGCTGGCGAGCCGCGTCGTCGGTGAGTCGTTCTGCTTCGGGGTCGTCAGCGCGGACGCGCCGCTGGGAGGAGGGAATGAAGCCGCGAAGCCACCCAGCGAGTCGTTCCAGCGTGCGCTCAACATGTTACAACAGGCTGTCACGCAAGCCACCGCAGCGGGCGAGGACGAGCTCCTGGCAGCGGCCCACGGCGGGCGAGCCCAAGCCTATGTGGGTCTGGGAGACTGGGCCAACGCCGTGGCCGAGGCCCAGTTGGTTCCCACCGACTTCGTGTTCGAAGCCATCTACTCGGGGAACTCCGGCCGGGAAGAGAACGAGATCTGGGACGAAACGCAT
>JBDHDH010000226.1:0-2891 GCA_039591615.1 Gemmatimonadota bacterium
AGGTACCTCGAGCTCCGTACTGATGGCAAGACGGCGCTCGAGTGGGACCCATAACTCGCCGTAGAGTACCTCGTCGACCCGAAGCATACCTGCGGTGCCCAACTGGCGTCGTCGAGGCCCGAATACCCTGAGCCTGCCAGCTGGAGCACCGAACCCCGTTGCCACGAATCGTACGAGCGTGGTGCGGCCCCCGGGGTGTCCGTGGAAAATGGTGGGCCGGGCGCGAACGGTTGGTGCCTGGTTGACCAGGCGGGGAAAACGCGGCTGCAGCAGCAATGCGCCGAGCGCTGAAACCGTCGTGAGAAACTCCCTGCGGTCCCTCACCGGATTGCCGGCCGGCTGTGGGGGTTTCCAGCGGTGGGCCCAACTCCTATTCTGCGGGGTGCGGATATCGAGGATCGTCTGGCTGATCGCGGGCTGCGTCCTCTGCCTCTCCGGCTGCGGGGACCGCGAGGGCTCGTCGAGCGCGGAACGCGTGGACGTCCGCCACGGAGCGGATTCGGTTTCGGGACGAGCTGCCCCTCGAGCCCCCCCCGACTCGATAATGGTGCGGGATACGGCAACCGGCACGCCATAGGAAACGGCCTCCTTGCTGTTCGTCTAAGGGTCACTGCCGCGACGATCTGCTAAGTCCCGGAGGGCAGGAGGGAAACGAGATTCTGCTGCTCAGCTCTGCGGTCCCGGAAGGGCGTCGAGATCGGCGTCGAGCGACTTGGCGCGGGTGAGCATCCGCTCGGTGAACTCGACTCGCTCGTTGAGCTCCACGAGTTCGTCGCGGAGGAGGCGAACGTCGTCTCGCAAGGTTTCCACCGCCTCGGTCAGGCGCTCCACATCCTTCGGTGCGGCGGCTGCGGACCGGGTATGCCGCAGGTGCGTGTATCGCATCTTCATCCCGATCAGCACCATGCTGCCGAACCCGATGATACCGAGGAAAGGTGCTATGATTTCTGCAACTGCTGGGTCCATCCGGCGACCTCCTCAAACTCGGGCCCGTGGATTCTAACACACCCGACGGACGACGGCCTCCGAAGTTCCGACCCACGGGAGTGCCGATCGCGGTCGAGGGGGTCAGGTCGGCGCAGGACGTGGCGAGCACACGGGGCCGTGGGGCTCTGGCTCACCTGAACCTGCATGTTGCCGCGGCCAGGGCACAACCCGGGAGTCTCGGGCAGGCAGCGTTTGATCGCTGTGTGGCTCGAGGGCTCGGGCCGCCATCGGGGACCGCGGTGACACTTCGGCGCTGCACGATCTCTCCCCCCCGCGTCCTGTAAGGCTAGGCCCCGTCTGGGCTTGCGAGCTGGCGTGAGGGGTAACAGGGGCGTGAGGGCGGACTCCGGGCTCGGTGCCTGTGGCTCGAGAGGCCGCTCGAGCTACTCGCCCCGGGACTCTCTCGACTCCGCGCGCTGTTCTTCGCGGCCTGCGCTCGACGGCTCAAGCCGGCAACCGGACCACCCGATATTGCGGCACACAAGGAAGGGGCGCCCATGGACTACGCGTTCGAGAAGCTCTTCAAGTACTCAATCGACATGCTCTGCATCGCGGGGGTGGACGGCTATTTCAAGCGCGTCAATCCCGCGTTCGAGAAGGTTCTGGGTTGGTCTTCGGAGGAGCTCCTCTCGACCCCGTTCGTGGACTTCGTTCATCCCGACGACGTGGCTGCCACACTCCGGGAGATGGAGAAGCTCGCGACCGACTTCCCGACGATCGCTTTTGAGAACCGCTACCGGTGCGCAGACGGCACGTATAAGAACCTCTTGTGGACGGCGCATCCAGATAAGGGAAACGGGCGCCTCTACGCCGTTGCCCGGAACATCACTGAGCGCAAGCGTGCCGAGGAGCGCTTCCGGGTCGCACTCGAGGCGTCACCCAGCGCCATGATCATGGTCGATGTCAACGGAAGGATCGTGCTGGTGAACCATGAGGCGGAGCGGCTGTTTGGCTATGAGCATGGACAGCTCCTTGGCGAGCCAATCGACTGCCTGCTGCCCGAGGGCGCCCGCCATCGCCATGTCGCCGTCCGACGGGCGTACTTCACTGCGCCTCACACGCGACCGATGGGTGCCGGCCGAGAGTTCACAGCCCGGCGTCGTGATGGGTCCGAGTTTCCAGTGGAGATCGGTCTGAATCCCATCCGGACGTCCGATGGAACATTCGTCCTCAGTGCCATCATCGATTTGACTGAGCGGAAACGCGCCGAGCGAAAGATTCGAGAGCAGGCGGAAAAGCTGGAGGAGGCCAACCGGGAACTCACCAGGATTGCCTCAACAGACGCTCTGACGGGATTGAGGAACCGTCGTGCTTTCCTGGAGCAGATGGACGTGCAGATCGAGATCGCTCGGCGGTTCGGACGACCGCTTTCGTTGCTGCTGCTTGATGTCGATGACTTCAAGCAATACAATGACGAGTTTGGGCACTCGGCAGGGGATGAGGTGCTGAAGACCCTCGCGAGCGTCCTATGTAACACCGCGCGGCGCAGCGATTGTCCCGCGCGCTATGGCGGCGAGGAATTCGCGGTGATCCTCCCTGAGACAGATCGCGCAGGTGCCACACGCTTGGGCGAACGCTACAGGGCGGCCATCGCTGATGCGTCGTGGCCCTATCGACGAATCACGTCGAGCGTTGGCGCTGCAACGATCTGCCTCGATGCCGGTGACGCCCGGCTGCATGATGAATGCATAACGATGCTCATCGAGGGCGCCGATAGAACACTCTATTCTTCGAAGGCGAGCGGCAAGAACCGGCTCACGCATCTCCAGGAGCTAGCTACCGGGGCGTCCGCGGACTCGGACGACCGCCCTCGCACAGGAGCGTACAACCGGGCCCCGCTCCGCTAAGCCCAGCCCCACTGCCGCTGGCTCAGCCGTCTTGCACTCGGTGTGATGGTCTAGCCC
>JBDHDH010000227.1:0-2821 GCA_039591615.1 Gemmatimonadota bacterium
CCCGAGTACATGGCCCCGGAACAGTTCGTCTCGCGAAATGAGAGCACCAGCGCCGACCAGTATGCCTTGGGCGTGATCGCCTTCGAATACCTCAGCGGCACGCTGCCGTTTGTGGGGGACTCGTACGAAGAGGTCGCGCGTCTTCACCAAGACGACGATCCCGCGAGGCTCACTGACCTGTGTGAAGACATCCCGATTCTCATCGCCGACGCCGTCGAGCAGGCTCTGCGGAAGCGGGCGAGCGACCGCTTCGCCAACGTCCTGGACTTCGTCACGGTTCTCCGCGGCGGCCCCCCACGGGGCGCTGAGCATCTGGCGCCCATGGAGGAGCCAAGAGGGGCACCGCAGGTCCTCACAATCGGGGCGCCGCGCCGGCGTATTCCTCTTATGTATCTGCTCGTGGGAGGGGCAGCTGCAACGCTCAGCTTGGTGGTCTTCCTGGTGTCGATGAGCGGTGGAGGGGGTGAGGGAGCCGCCGTGACCGGCGAGAGCCAGTCTGCTCGGGCAGCGCTGCCCGAGGCGCCGCCCGTGGTGGTCACGGAGCGCGCTCCACCACCGTCGCCCCGCCCGACCCCGGCGGCCGAGACCCGCACGACGCCGGTCGAGACGGCACCCGCGGAGGTGCCAGCGAGACGTCCAGCGACGCGCCCGGCGCGAAGAGTGAGTTCGGCACGCCTGTTCCTGAACACGAGACCCTGGGGGGTACTCTTCGTCGACGGGGAAGAGCTGGGGAATACCCCGAAGGCGAATCTGGCGCTGGCACCGGGCGTGCATGTCATCAGGGTGGAGCGGGATGGCTACGAGCCGTATGAAATCGAAATCGAGGTAGCGGGGGGTGAGGAAGTGCGCATGACGGACATTGTGCTCAAGCCGAGGCAGCCGTGAACAGCAGGGTAGTCCTTTCCACCTTCATCGCCATGTCGCTCGGATTGAGCGTGTCGGCGTCGCCGCTGGCGGCCCAGTCGGCCGAGGAACTCGTCGAGCAAGCCGTCGGGGCGTATGGAGATCTTGCCTTGGACGATGCAGCCTGGCTGCTCAGACGGGCGCTCAATATGACGGCGAACGACGAACTCGGCGACTCTGAGCAGTCTCGAGCCCTGATGTTCTTGGGCGCCACCGAGGTGCTCCGAAACAACGCGGACTCCGCTGGCGCCGCGTTTCGCCGGCTGATCTTCGTCGATCCGCGGTATGAACCCGACGAGCTGATCTTCCCCCCCGACGTGACGATGATCTTCGAAACGGTCCGTCAGCAGACCAAGACCGTCAACGTGGAGGTGCCCTCACAGACCTTCTTGCGGTTGGGGCAGGATCGGTTCTCAGCCTGGACCTACGCGAGCTCCCCTCACGAGATGCGCGCGGAGATCACGTACGACGACGGTCGCCTTGCACGCACATTGTACGCGGGCCCCGTCGGTGACAGTCTGCGCCTCCAGTGGGATGGTCGAGACGGCAACGGGAGGACGGTAGAATCCGGTCGCTTCTTGCTGAACGTGGTGTCCCGCGATGCTGCGGGGGGGATGATCCGCCTGACTCGCATTCCGCTCGACGTCGACGTGCGGATGCGCGACACCATCCCCCATCCGGAGCCACCCGCCGATTCGCTGCTCCTTCCGGAGCGTTGGGACGATAAACCCAGCCGCGAGGCGCTCATTGGCGGCCTCTCAGTGGGCGCTGCGGTTCTCATCCTTCCTGCCGCAGTCGCCCCGCAGGCCGAGCTCACCGGAGGGCGGCTGGCCGTGGCTGGTGCGGTGAGCATCGCCGGAATCGTAGGCTTTGTCACACGCCGCCCCGGCAAGCCCATCAGGGAGAACGTGGTCGCCAACGACGCGCTCCGACAGGCCTGGCGCGATAGCTCTGAGGTCGTTGCGCAGCAGAACGCTGGACTGCGGTCCGATATCCGCGTCCGGATTCGGGCTGGCAGAGCGGTGCGGATCGAGGGGGTGGGTCAATGATCAGGCGTATGGGTGCCGCGGTATTTGGCGCGGTTCTCATCCTGGGGCCCGCGGTCTCGCACGCGCAAACTGCGGAGAAGTCCGTGGCCGGTACCCTACTGCTGACACGCCTCGACCGTGAGCTGACTCCCGTCTCCGGAAGCCCGAGCAACGAGAGCTTCAGCGGCGTTGCGCTCGGGTTGGAGGGAACAGTGCCGGTGTGGCGCTTCGAGCTCGACCTTCGGTACCTGTACGGTAAGCTGAACTCCGATAACCCCGACCTGGATCTCGACCTCGTGGAGGCGGAGCTGATGCTGGGACTTCGTCCGCTCCCGTGGGTCGTGCTCAAGGCGGGGCCGCACGCGAGAGCGTTCAATACCGTGGAAAGCACGGAGCGGTGGCTGTTCTGGGAGATTCGCGCTCGTGTTGAAGCGGGGCTGTTGACGCCCCGGCTCGGGAGCTACTTCGAACTGTGGGGCGCCCTCGTGGGCAATGTGAATTTTGGACCCAGTTTCGGCGGCGGGAGGGGTGCCGAAGCTGGACTCACTTACTCGCCGCAATCGCTTCCGGTGCGGGGTCGTATCGGCTACCGCATCGATCGGGGCAGTGTGAGCGGTGGGTCGATCTTCGACTCGGTGCAGCAGGTCCTCATCGGATTCGGCTATTCCCCCTGACAGGCCGCTGGTCGATCGGGTTTACCCTGCCACGAAGCTCTTCAACACAAACCACAGGTTCGCCGGTCTCTCGGCGAGACGCCGCATGTACCACGGGAACCAGGCGCTCCCATAGCTGATGAGCACTCGGACCCGCTGACCAGCGTTCACCAACCTTCGTTGATCTTCTCGCCGAATCCCGTAGAGCATCTGGAACTCGTATGCCTCCGGGCGAAC
>JBDHDH010000228.1:0-2799 GCA_039591615.1 Gemmatimonadota bacterium
AGCGACACGGCGTCGTCAAACGAGCCACCGAGGGGGCTGATGGTCACGGCGTAGGTGGGTGCGCTGCCGCGAGTGATCGTAATGGCGCTTGGCGACACGGCAATGGCGAAGTCGGTCGGCACCGCTGCGGTCAGGGGCCAACCCGGAGCGCGAATCCCGGCCGGATTCATCTCGACGATCCCGCCGGCAAACGGCGGACTGAGGTTGAATCCTTGGTTGGCTGCGAAGAGGCGCGCATTCGTCGTACCGTCGCCGTCGCGCCCGAACGCCAGGTTGATGGGGCCGCCCAGATTGGTAAACGCGAACGGGTCATCCACCGCCGACCCGTCGGCTGCGTACAAGATCACGTTCCCCAAGAAACCGTTCGCCACATACAGATTGCCGTCCACGTCGAAGGCCAGCGCTTCCAGAAACGAGGGCGCCTGGATGAAGAGCTGGGGCTGCCCACCGATCAACTTATAGACGGCATCGGAGCCGTTTGAAAAGTGCAGCTCGCCCGCCGGCGAAAAGGCAAGGAACTGGGCGCCACCCATACTCGACACGTCAAAGCTTTCCTGGAACCGGCCAAAGGCATCATAGTTGTGCAACGTCGCGTCACCGGCGTCGGCGACCCAAATGCTGCCATCTGGGCCCGTCGTGACAGCTGCTGGAGAGCTGAGCCCGGTGAGGAACGCCGTTGCCACACCGGCCGATGAGATCTTGTAGACGTTTCCATCCCCGCTCGTGACCAGGAGCGTGCCGAACCCGTCGAAGGCTGCACCTTGGGGTGAAGGAATGCCCGTGGCGAAGATCGATGCAGTCCCATCGGGAGTCACGCGCGACACTCGGTCTTGGAACAGCTCAACAACGAACAGATCGCCCTGGCCATCGAACGCCATGCCCCAGGGACCCTCAAAGCCCGACGCGAAGAGCGTGGTTGGATCACCGGGACCGGGGGTAGCTGTCCCGAAGCTGAGATAGTAGAAGAACGATCCGCCGCCACGGTCACCCAGGTCTCGGATGGCGACGAAATACCGCCCTGAAGTCTCGATCACATGTCGGATCCGGCTGTCGAGGCCGTCCTCATCGTCGTTCTGAGCCAGGGCCGTGATGCCGTCGACGTCAAACAGTGTGAGGAAGGCGTCCAAAGGGGAACCCGATGTCGACGCGTCCACGTCGAAGTCCACGAACGTGCCCGCAGGAATGTCTACTGCGAAATAGTCCACGTCCGCCTCGGGACTGATCACACCCGCGGCCGTGTCGCCAAGTGCCACGAGGTTAGCCTCGGCGGGGGTGTTGTTCGGTTCCGCTTCGGTCACGCCGAAGTCGAACGTTCCGAACATCAGCGTATAGGTGTGCTGTGGGCTTCCCACTTCGGAGGAGATGTCAGCGATGCCAACGAAGTAGCGTCCGGTCGTGATGATGGAGTAAATGATCCGACTGTCGAGCCCATCCGCGTCATCGTTCACCGCCAAGATGGTGACGCCATCCACGTCAAACAGTGCAATGACCGGGTCGAGGGCGGAGCCCGTCTGCGCGGCATCCACGTCAAGGTCGATGGTGGTGTTCCCCGAGACGTCAACGGCGAAGTAATCCACATCTTGCGCCGGGTTAATCACGCCGGTCACGGCGTCACCGAACGCTATGAGGTTGGCCTGGGTGACGGTATCGTTCGGCTCGGCCTCAGACACGACCGCCGTGAGCATCGAGGGCAACAGCAGCGCCGGAGGGAGCGCCGGAGCGCGGCGCGGTAAGGAGTACCGAGAAACTGGGGGTCGCTTGGCGACGGAGGGCTGCCGCTTACCTGTGGGCCGCCAATCCTGCGCGGCCGCCTGGCCCGGGATTACGACGAGCGTTGCCAGCGCCAGGATGGATCTACCCAGACGGAAAACGGCTCGGGCAGCAACCATGGTGACCTCCGGTGAGCCAGGGGCGGTTGAACCAGGTGCATGCACCGTCGGCCGAACCGTTTTCCTCGGCCTCTTGTGCCATGGCCACCGCAGTGAGCACGCAGGTCAGAAAGGGAACGAGGCCAAGCGTGCGGTGCATGACCATCGGCGGCGCGGAGTGTCCGCTCCGCCACCAGCAAGAGTGCCGCACGGTACACGTGGCCACAAGGGTTGGTGAGCGCACAGCAAGGCGCTCAGGAGTGCGCAACGATGATGGAGGCTGTGAGAGTCGGCACTGGTGTGGCAGCCCGGTGCTCTGGCCGCGCCTCGAATGTCAAAAACAGGCTTCGCGTTCGTAAGCCGCCGTGCGCACACCGCGACGGCACCGTACGGCACCTTTTGGGAGTTTGCCACCTCGTGCTCGCATCGCGCACTTGGGGACGTTGAGATGGCAAACCTGACCTACGAAGGCACCACTGACGTTATAGCAGGTCTTTCGGACCACGATTACCACGGTGTGATTTGTCCGTAGCTGAGCCGTCGCCGTGCGTACCGTGAGCGCCCGGCCCCGCGCCGGGCGCTTCGCTTCTCCCCTGCTCAGTGATAGCGGATCGCGTAGTAGATGACGTAGACCCATGATAAGATGCCGTGGATGATCGCCCAGAGAATCGACTTGTTGGCGCTCCACGAGATCGCAATGGCGAGTGCCGTGCCGAACCCGATGCCAACTTTCGCGGCGTCCTTGGAGCCAGCCATCCTCTTCTCGCGCATGTCGCCACTCCCTTGCGGGTTCGCCCAACGGTTAGCGGATTGGCGGCGCGTCCACGGGACCACCAACGAAGCGCCGGTCGTCCGCTTCGAGCGCGACGAACGCACGACGCTGAAGGCCTTGGCGCTACGGCCCTATCCGTCCGTCCTGCTGCGGCCCGAG
>JBDHDH010000229.1:0-4905 GCA_039591615.1 Gemmatimonadota bacterium
TGTTTACCGACGCGGGTTGTTGGTGTCGCGGTGGGGTTGGGTGGCTTCGCACTTCCGTCCATCGATCACCCGGTGCGTCCCGCGGACTTCGTAACATTGGCTGTGGGCGAAATGCAGTTGATTCGGGATCCCGCGGAGTTTTGCCTTCAGTTCCCGGCTTCGTCCGCTGGCGGCGATGCATACATCATCGGGGTGGGTTCAGTACTGGAGACACCGACCGCAACGATGTTTACGACCACGACGGGCACCGTTGGCATATTCCCCTCTGCATCCGCGCTAACGCCGCTGCCTATCGCTCGCCGCGCTGCGCCTCACGGCTCGGACCTGCCTTTCCGAGATTTCGCACAATTCGAGGAACGGCGAGCACACCTGGTGGCGGAACTTCGCCTCAGGGCGAAGGAACGGGAGCTGCTGCGTCGCTTGCAGACGAGCCTACTCGAGCGGAGAGCCGCTGCCGCTGCGCGTGCCGTGCCCGGGGTGGGAGATACCGTCATGTTCCGCGTCCCGGATCTCGACGGCGACCTCTGTGAGTTCACCGAGATTACGGCGGTCGTTAGGGTCGTGGGCTCGTCGGGAATTTTCGTGACGGATGTCAACAACCCTACGAGTCAGGAGCTGACCGACCAGGAACTCCAAGCGGCGAGCGACACGTTCGACTTGTTCATCTTTGAAGTCGACACGACCTATTTCGGCCCGCCGTCGGACCTCGATGCCAACCAGCGAATCGTGATCGTGCTCAGCATCGAGGTGAACAAGCTTGCGGATGGAAACGTGGCAGGCTTTGTCACTTCCGCCGATCTCTTCCCGCGATCGCAGTGCGCGTCGAGCGACACGGCGGAAGTCTTCTATAGCCACGTGCCGGATCCGGCCAATTCGGCTGGTACGCGGGAGAAGACCAAGAACGGCGTGCTGGGACAAATGCCGCAACTCATCGCACACGAGTTCACTCACATCATTCAGTTCTCCCGCCGGATCATAGAGCTGCAGGCGAACTTCATTCCCGACACCTGGGAGCTGGAAGGGGCGGCAGTGCTCGCGGAAGAGGTGGTGGCCCACAGCATACTCGGTAACTCGGCGGGACAGGATCTGGGGGCCAGCACGGCGTTCGGCGGTCAGGGGAACGACTGGTACAACTTCCTCTTCGCGCGGCTCGCGAGGTACTACGGCTGGAATCCGCCCGACGGAAAGAATCCCAACGCCCCCGAGCTGTGCACCCTATTCGGGAACTTCGACATCAACGATCCTGGGGACACCGCGTGCGAGCCCTTCTGGTTCTACGGCGCGTCCTGGTCGTTCCAACGACAGATCCTCGACCGGTTCGGGCCGAGCCAGCCGAACGGGGAGACCGATCTGTCGAGGGGATGGCTCGATGCCAATCCGGAGCTCGATGGTGTTGACAACGTTGAACAGTTGGTGGGCGTGGGGTTCGACACCCTCTTCGCCAACTGGGCGGCGATGCACTGGGTCGATGGCCGCATCGGTGGGGCAGATCCAGACCTCGGGATGACGAGCTGGGATCTCTTCGACGTCTACGGGGCGGTAACGACGCAGGGGGTCCGGCTCGAGCCTCTGGAGCGACCGTTCGCCGCATTCAGCAACAGCCGCAGCGTCAGAGCGGGAAGCACTGCGTACACGCGGCTGAGTGCCGCATCTGCTCATCCCGCGTTCGCCGTTCGCGTGCGCGGCGCGGCTGGTGTGCTGCTCGACGCGGGGATGCGGCCGCAGCTGTGGGTCGTTCGGGAGCAGTAGGAGAGAGTCATGCGGCGCCAATCGTTAGCCGTCTTCGGGACCCTACTGTGTGTCACCTGTCGCGGAGCCGGCGAGCAACGGTCCGAGCCCGACCGGGGAGCAAGAGCCGTGGATCACACGGCGGAGGTCGGGGACACCACCGTCCAGGTGCCCAGTCTCCCAACACCCGATACGGTGTCGCTGGCGCAGCATGACACAATACGCGCTGCGGCCGGTGCGATGAGGCAGCGAGCGGGCAGTCCAGGCGACACCTCCGCGCAAGGCGTCGTTCGGGCCGTTGGAGCTGTGCCCACGGCACAGCTCGTCGTCCGTTCGGCAACGGGCGACGCAGCCACGCAGGTAGGGCTGACGGGTCCGCTGCTCGAGGAAATGGGCACGCTCGTCGGTGCTGAAGTTCGCGTGTGGGGCGAAGCCGTGGCCAATCAACCTCCACCACCCGTACGAGCGATCGAGGTCTCCGGATACGAAATCGTCTCGGTAGGCGGGCGCAAACCATATGTGGGCGTCTTGTCCGAATACGACAGCGCTCTGTGGCTCCATGCGGAGACCGTGATGCGGCTCGTCAACGTCCCCGACGAGCTCGTAGCCGGTGAGGGCGCCAGAGTATGGATCGTCGGTTCGGTGGAGGGCGACCAGCTTACCGTCCAATCGTATGGTATCATTCGCCGCCCCTGATCCGTGCGTAGCCGTTCGATGCAATCTCGTTCATCATGAAGAGCACGCTGATGGTGCTGACCGTCGCGGTCGCGTGGCCGACGCTTGTCGCAGGGCAGGGGCCACGCGCAGCGCCGAGACTCTCCGTCGCCACTCCGATGCCGTCTCGTGTCAGTGGCTCTTCATTGTACTCGGCTGCCCCTCCGGCCTCGTCTGCCATCGCCGCCTCTTCTGCTGCCGATTCATCCCAACCATGGATCGGGTGGCCTATCATTGCGGGTCTCGGCCTCGGTACCGCTGGCTGGTTCGTCGGCGCGCTCCTGGCGCTCGAGATCGAGAAGGACTGCGGTGACTGCGGTGAAGACCTCTGCGTTCTCGACGAGGTGATCTTCCTGGGCGCTGCGACAGGAACGACCGGCCTCGCGCTGGGGGTGCACCTCGGCAACGGTCGCCGGGGCAACTTCGCTCTCGATCTGCTGACCGCCAGCGGTGTGTGGGCCACGGGGTTCGTCTTGTTTGTGGCGTCCGATAACCAAGATCTCGCGATTCCCCTCGCCGTTCTCGTTCCCATAGGCCAGCTCGCGGCAACGACGGCCGTCGAACGGGCGAAGGGTCGTGCCAAGGAGAGGCAGCGGGTCGGCGTATTCATGGCGCCGCAGCGGGACGGTCGCATCGCCCTCGGAGCCAGCGTCTCGTTTTGACCCGACCCCTCCATGGCGCAGGAGTGCCTGCCGCTCCTGCCGTCGATCGCCGTAGATTTGAGCGTAGAAGGAATTGGTCCCTCAGGATGGGAGCACTGGTCATGCGCTCGAACCCGCCACGATCCTGGTTGGTCACCGCGTTGGCGATGGTCTGTTTCGGCTGCGGGACGTCGGAGCCGGAGCCGGTGGAGACCCTCGACTACGAGGCCACAAAATGGGTCATCTCAGGAGCGATCAACGCCGATGCGTTGGCGGAAGGGGCGACGCTGTCGCTCCTCCTGCGGGACGGCAGGAGGGTCAACGGGACGCTGTTCATGCCGGCCTCCATCGCAGGCGGCACGGACCTCACCGCTGACATGGCCGGCAACTGGAGCAAGTCCGGCGACACCATCCGCTTCAACCAAATCTCCCGGACCTTCGTGAGCGAGGTTCCCTGGATCCTGACCCCGGAAATGCTGGTCACGGCAGATAGCGTGGACGGCAGCTTCTATGATATCGAACTGACGCGGTTCTTTCGGTAGCGACTTACCCGTTCACCAAGGGCGGCGCCACCGGTCCTCGCTCATCAAGGTCACGGGCTGTGCTTCGGTCCCGTCCTTCAAGTCGCCGTTGGCGCCGGTGAGTAGCGTGTCGAGACGGTTGAGCTAGGGCCGTGTCCGGTGAATATTACGGCCGTTCAGTCCGCAGCTCGCAGGCCGGCTCCCTCTGACGGAGACACAACCGTGGTCGAGCGTTACAGACCCATCCGCTTCTCTCGGGCCGGCGTGCGGGGGCTCAAGGCCTCCGCTACGATCGCCATCAACGAGCGTGTCCGGGAGATGTGGGCCGCCGGCCAGAACATCTACCACTTGGCCTTCGGTGAGTCCCGCTTCCCGGTGCATCCCAAGATTGCGGAGGCCTTTACGGCCAACGTTCAGAAGCGGAGCTACCAACCCCCCCTGGGCATCCCTGAGCTTCGTCGCGCCGTAGCAGAGCATTATCAGAGGAAGTTCGACCTGGACGTGACTCCCGAGCAGGTGGTGATTGGTCCCGGGAGCAAGTCGCTGATCTTCGCCTCTCTTCTAGCCCTGGGGGAAGAGGTCATCATCCCCCAGCCCTCCTGGGTTTCCTACGGGCCCATGGCCCATCTGATTGCCAAGCCAATCACCTTCGTCCCCACCAGGCCGGAGGTGAACTTCGAGTTGGAGTTGGATGTCCTCGAGGCCAAGATCGAGGAGTCTCGCCAGAACTGGGGCAATCCCGAGGTCTTCGTCGTGAACAGCCCCAAGAACCCCACGGGGACCATGATGCGCCCCGAGAAGGTGGAGGCGCTGGCGCGATTCGCGCGGGAACACGAGCTAATGGTCCTCAGCGACGAGATCTACTCTCGTTCGGCCTTCAGTACGATCCCTCACGTTTCCATCGCCCGGTTCTACCCCGAAGGCACCATTACCTTCGATGGGCTGAGCAAGAGCTTCTCTCTCGGCGGCTGGCGCGTCGGGACGGGCGTCCTCCCCCCGGGGAAGGGGGGGAAGGCCCTTGCTCACGCCATCGCGAACATTGCCTCCAACATCTGGACCTGCGTGACGGCCCCGGTGCAATACGCCGCGCTGGTGGCCTACAGCGGCGACCCTGAGGTGGAAGATTACGTCGATCTCTGCGCCCGAATGCACGCCATCCGGACCCGGTTCCTTTACCAGACGATGGTGCGCCTGGGCATCCCCAGCGTCGAGCCGGCGGGGGCGTTTTACGTCTTCCCTTCTTTCGAGAGATGGAAGGAGCAGCTAGCGGCCCGCGGGGTCCACACGGACGAAGATCTGGC
>JBDHDH010000230.1:0-4793 GCA_039591615.1 Gemmatimonadota bacterium
CCTTGCCTTGGAGCCGCCACCATCCCTATGCTACCCACGAGGTCTCGCATGGTGATCCCGGTCCTGAAGCACGTCTCGAGTCCCGATCTGGCCACGGGGGAGCTGCCTCCGGATCCCGGGGACTGCGCCGTCCTATGTCGAGCTGAGATCGGTCCAGACCACGGGACCGGGGCAGAGGAGTTCTCGTTCGTCGTCGCCACCCCACGACACTTCCTGCGCACGCCGGCGATCCACTGGGGACATGGCTATCTACTCATGAACACCTTCTCGTGGCAGGAGGTTGAACGGGCGCTCGACCAGCACTTGACTCAGTGTCGTCGACCCACGTGGACCCAAGTGGTGGCGCAGCTCCGGATATACCTGCGCTGGGAGTTCGAGCAGTTTCAGCCCTAGGCGCTCGGCGCTGGATGACGGGTGCGTCTTCGCGGCCTTCAGGCGGTCAAGTTGCTCGGCTTGGTTGGCCACTCGGGGCTCCTGCGGGGAGCATCTCTAAGATGCGGCTTGACGAGCGAGCGGGCCAGCGTGGACGGGAGACCCCCTGACGGGGCCCATGCGCTGAGTGGTGACGGCCGAATCGGAACTTCAGCCCGCCTCAAGGAGAGGCACGCTTCAGGAGTCGTGCGTCCGTGGCCGTTACCGTGCCTTGTCCCAGCACCTATTTTCTTGGCGTCACTTTCTCCCGGAGGTCCCCATGATCCGCGGCATCGCCCTGATTGCCCTGCTCCTCGTCTTCCTCGCGCCTCCCGCAGTCGGGCAAGCGCAGGACGGCCATGTGTACACCGTCTCCCGGTGGGATGCGAAGACCGGACATGAAGCGGCCTACAGCCAGTCGTACCGCGACTACCTGATCCCCGTCTTCAACGCGCTCAAGGAACGCGGCGCCATTGTATCCTTTCTCTCGCTGAGCAAGAACACGGGCTCGGCGAACTCGACGCACCTGACCCTGGTCGAGTTCGCCAATTGGGCCGCCCTAGACGGCTTCGAGCAGGCACTCGACGAAGCGTCGCGGGCGGTGCACGGCAGGCCGTTTCCGGAGATCGTGGCGGAGCACTTCGTGCCGCACCGCGACCCCCGGGGTAGCGAGATCTACGTGGCGCCGTGAGGGCGCGCGTCCGACGGCGGTACAGCCTGAGATAGTCTCGCTCGCTGGCGCCGCGCGACACCATTCGGCGGCGGTGTGGGTCAATGGGGCCTGCACCGCCGCCCGCCGGGAGCGCCCGTGCGCTCTCAGTGCGCGGTTCGTGCTATCTAGGAGAGGCCACCCCGTACTCGGCCACCACCACCCTCTCCCTCCACCTGCTCTGTCCCCCCCAACGACGCGCCGCGGCACAGGCAGCAGGGCACCGACCGACCAGCCGCGAACAAGACGCCAGCCCCCCAGGCCGGTCGGGCCCTACGGCACGACCCGTGCGTCACGGTCCGCCAGAGCCCGTAAATCCGAGACCTGTAAAAAGGAAAAGAACCCGCCGCGCGCCGTATGGTTCACCGACCAACCATCACCCCAAGCCCCGTGGGCCCGCAGGCGGCTGCGCTGCACGCCGAACAGGAGCGCCTGTGCAGCCGTCCGCTATAGCGCGTGTCTAATGGGGTCTTCTGTCCGTGCGCCGCGCGATAAGCTGTTCCAAGCCCGCCCACACCTCTGGACGAATGCTGTCGGCCAATTCCGGGCTGAGTTTTCCGAGTATCTGGGCAATGGCGCTGGTGTCGAGCCCGGCGATCCGGCTTTCCTCCAGCACCGCGGCGAAGTGAATGCGGGCCTCCCAGATCATGGCGCCGAACGTCCCAGGGCCGCCGCCACGCTCACCCAGGGCAAGCGCCAGCAGATACAGATCCCTGGCGCCGTCCAATCGTTGCGCCAGGTAGTCGTGAGTTGTGGCGGGAATCTTCGTGGTCATGGCGAGGCTCCATGCAGCGGATCTCTGAGGTTCTGTAACTCCGGATAGTAATAGTAAAACAGTAATAAGAAGGTCGTGGGCCGCCTGTTCTCGGATTTCAGTCGCTGCCGGGTCTCCGTCCCTCCGCCCGATTGAGGACCATAAAAAAGGCAAGAAAAGGAGGACCCCTCCGGTCGCGGAGGCTGAGTGAATCGCGATTGGCAACGACGCGCCGCAGCACTGGCAGCAGGACACCGACCGACCAGCCGCGAACACGACGCCCGCCAGCCCCCCGAGCCGGTGGGCCCGACGGCACCCCCGCGGTCGCCACGCTCGCCCTTGCCCAGACCGGGAATCGGACGCGGGCGGCGGCAGTGAAATGGATAGTCAATCCAACGGTCTTCCGTGACTCGCTGACTCGCAACCTGCACCAACCGGCGTGTGTGACCGTTGTGGCTGCCGTCGAGGGAAGGGATAAGACGTTGACGGCGCTATGAGGAATGGATGGGCGGGGCTGGACGATTCAGGGCGTCAGTGGGGCGACCGTCGGGGGGCCCTTGCGGGGAAAGGCGGCCGCCGAGATCGGTCAGTCAGAAGAGGTCCTGGCCGGCGCTAGAACCGATGCGTGTACGACACCTTGATCGTACCAGTCCTCTGCCGGGTCGTGAATCGGGAATCCTGCCGTAGCCAGTTGTGATTGTACACGAGATAGAGATCGGATCCGGGGGTGATGATCCATCGAAGCCGGGTGTTCATTCCGAGCAGGTCGCTCAGGTTGTCATATTGGACGGTTGCTGATAGGAGAAGGAACGTCGTGGGATCGAGGGTTCCCTGAAATCGAAACAGATCCGTCGAGAAGTCGCCTTCTTCAAGGTCCACATCGGTGTGAATGTACTCAGGTGCCATTTCGAATCCAGCCAGAGGGCGCAGCGTCACCCGCAGCCGAAACTCGCTTCGCCTCCCAGACCAGAAGCCGCCTGTTTCGATCCCAACCTCAGCTGAGGCTTTGCGAAACGGAGCCGTCCACAGACCGCCAGCCACCTGCCAGTTGGTGAAGTCGCCGACGGGAATGATGATCGATCCGTCACCTTTGATGTCGAACGGCTCGACCAATCGTTCGAAGCCTCTCGATACCACTAGCGCGAGATCGTCTCCCGACATGAACCGGACATCGAAGAGTCCGAAACGCAGCTCCTGTGTCATCAGTGTGAACTCGAGATCGGTCAAGTGTTCAAACCAGACGCTCCACCCTATCTGCTGAATCAGGTCGCTGTCCTCGAACTGGGGCGCGTACCCGATCCTCGGATTGAGGCGCCTGAAGGAGTTGCGGGGGGCGAACCCCACCGCTGGATCGTACGCACGTCCGAACTCCCGGTACGAGACGTGGGCAGACCACGGCTGGTTGGGAAAGTTGAATCGGAGCCCCCTCGTGGACCGGTCCCAGATGTCGGTCGAGTCATCCCCAGGAAACGGGGTATTGTGGTAGACGAAGAACGCCTGAAACTGCAGGTTCTTGTCCCCCGCGAATCGCGAGGTGCCCAATTCGAGATCGACGCCGACGGTATGGCGGTCCTGCAGGGCGGGATCGAGTTGGTCGCCCTCCTGGCTCGATCTCCGTGTGTAGATCACGCCGATGGTGCTTTCGTCGCCGATGTTTCTGCGAGCCCGCGCCATCGTGACGTCCTCCCGGTTGACGTTCTCCGTCTTCGCCGTGCGAACGTGAAGGAATGCGATGTTGTAGTTGCCGGAATTGCCGAGCAACCGTCCGCCGAAGGTGATCGGTATGGGCTGGCCGGTTTCCTCGTCGAGGCCTATTCGGCGACTGAAGAAAGGATTTACACGACTTGCGGGCGCAAACTCGTAAATCCCAGATCCTTCGAGGAAGAAGTCTCTCTGTTCAGGGAAGAAAAGCGGAAACCGGGTCAGGTTGATCTGTCGCTCGTCCACTTCGGTCTCGGCAAAGTCGGTGTTGATGGTCAGCGAGGCTTTCAGGCTCGGTGTGATGCTGTAGTTGAGATCGAGTCCGACATCGGGGGACACCGAGATCTCGGATCCGTCGGTGAGACGATCCTCGCTTCGGCCTAGGATTCCATAGGGAACGATCTCGAGGCCCAAACCCTGTGACAGCCCCGCGAGGCCGGTGAGCGCGCCGGCATCCTGCGGGCGCGAGATCCCTTGGTTTCTCCGGTAGCCCGTCCAGAGGACCGTCTCGTTCTTCCTTCGGATGACGCGCATGAAGTTGGCACCCCAGGTTTCGCTCGCCGGATCGAAGTTCAGCGTCCGGAATGGGATCTTGATCTCGGCGGACCAGCCGAAATCACCGATCACGGTCCTGGCGTCCCAGACTCCGTCCCAGTTGAGGTTGATGCTGGTACCCTGGCCTGTTTGGACGAGGCCGTCAGTCCGCATGCCATTCGGGTTGACCTCGAGGAGGTAGGCGCTGCGCTGGTCGTTGAAGGTGTCGAGGATCCAGGTGAACCGCTCGTCCGAGAACATCGGAAGATCTCGTCGCTTCATGAAGGCCTTGATCTGCGACGGGTCGCTGTCGTACAGGATGGCTCCGATGTAGAGATTCCGGCTGTCGTAGGCAATACGGACTTCGGTGCTCTCGCTGGCCTCCGCACCTTCCCGGGGCTCCTGCATGCGGAACCCAGTGGCTGGCTCGACCATCGACCAGAACGCCTCCTCCACCCGACCATCGAAGTGGATGACTTCGGAACCGCTCAGCCGATACGCCGGGACCGCTCGTCGCACTTCTTCGGTCTGTGCCACCAGTACGTCCGGAGGTAGAAGAACGAGAGCCAGCAGACCGCCGAGGAGTGGGATGAGTGGTTTTTTCATAGCTCTATTGTAGCGGTCCAGGCGCCTACGTGCGGGCGAAGGTCGAACCCCGCCGGCCGGGAGGGGCATAAGGAGTCC
>JBDHDH010000231.1:0-3852 GCA_039591615.1 Gemmatimonadota bacterium
GCAATCGCGATCCCGAAATCGGCGACGAGGGGCTGGCCATCGTGTAGCAGAATGTTCTCCGGCTTGATATCGCGGTGCACGACGTCGTGCCGGTGTGCGTAATCGAGAGCGCTGGCGACGGACCGCGTGATCTCGATTGCCTCGTCGATACCGAGTTGTTTTTCACGGGTGAGCTTGTCCCGCAGCGTTTCGCCCTCGACGTACGGCATCACGTAGTAGAGCAGCCCGCCGGCCTTTCCCGAGTCGTAGAGCGCGAGGATGTGCGGGTGCTGCAGGTTCGCGGTAACGCGAATCTCGCTGAGAAACCGCTCGCCGCCCAAGACCGCGCCGAGTTCCGGTTTCAGCACCTTCAGCGCGACCTTGCGATCGTGCTTCACATCGTGGGCGAGATAGACGGTCGCCATGCCGCCCGCCCCGAGCTCCCGCTCGATGCGGTAGCGGTCCTCCAGGGCCGAGGTCAGCTGGTCGGGATCAACCATGCCTCGAAAATACGACCCTCAGCGACACATGTCATGGCCCAGGCTGATCAGTCTCCTGCAGACCGTGTTGCGCTCGGACCTTCCTCCGATCGCTGACGGCCGCCGCGCGGTGGAGCGCGGCGCATGCCAAGAGCTGAAGGGCATGGAGCGCACCAGCGAGCCATGAGCTACCTGGAGCGGCCTTGACATCTGTGCCCAGTGTCTGTTATTTCTGTACTATCAGAACTTACAGACTGCCATGATCGATCTGACTGCTGCTGCGACGCGTTTCGTTCTCCATTGGGGGGAAATGGGATCCCGGTGGGGGGTCAACCGCACCGTCGCCCAGATCCACGCGTTGCTCTATCTCGCCCCGCGTCCCATGAACGCCGAGGAGATTGCCGACACGCTATCGGTCGCCCGCTCCAACGTGAGCACGTCGTTGCGCGAACTGCAGGCATGGGGACTCGTGAAGGTCGTCCACACGCTGGGAGATCGGCGTGACTACTACGAATCGCTCAAGGACGTTTGGGAGCTGTTTCAGACCATCGTCGCCGAGCGATTCCAGCGGGAGATCCAACCGACGGTGGGGGTGCTCGGCGAGTGTGTGGCGGAGGCCGAGAGAAAGAAGGCCACCGAACCGGAAACGTGGGAGCGGTTGACGGAGCTCCACGAGTTTTTCAAGACGCTGGAGTCCTGGAAGGGACAGCTGCTGCACCTGTCGCCGCGCGAGATCAAGCGCGCGTCGAAGATCGGGAGCAAGGTGAGAAAGCTGCTCCGCGCCGGATCGTAGACCCATGGCGGTCCAGACGTTTGATCAAGCAGGCGCTGCCTTTTGTCGGCCCCGCCGTCGCGTTCGTGGCGGTAGCTGCCTCTTGGGTCGCATCGTCGGTGGACTTGGTGCCGCGCATTCTCCTAGCCGATGTCGCGCTCATTGCACTTGCAGCCGGCGTGATCCTCACCGCTACGCGAAGAGGGGGAACCGGCTCGAAGGTCCTGTCCCCGTGGCTCGCATCCGGCGCGCTGCTCGGGGCGGCGGCCATCGGCCCGCCGACTTTCGCCCTCTGGATCGCGCTCGCAGCCTTGGCGTTTGCCGCGTCGGGAACGCTGAGCAGTCCCCGAGGGCGCCCCCGCCTGCGCAGCCGGCTCGGCCTGGTCGCGGGAGCGGGCTTCGTGAACGCCGTGTTCCTCTGGGTCTTCCTACTGGGGAGCCACCGGCCAGTTGATCCCACCGAGTTCCAGTCGAAGGCACTCCGAGTGCATACGCTGCTGGCTGACGTCCCGTTGCACGATGTCTGGATGGTTCGCCTGCGCGGCGGCGAGGACCGGACCATGCAGGACGTCCGGACGCTGTTCATGCAGGGATTCACAGAGCCGGAGACTACCGCGTTGGTCGGGGTGGCAGCGTTTCGTATGCTGCTTGGCCGGGTGTTCGGGTGGGACAGCGAAGAGTGCGACGAGCCCGCATCCTCGTATGCCCATCACTTGTCCGACGCCGACCGGGAACGGTCACTTCACGAACCAGGCGACCACGGGTTCGTCTACACGTTCCAGGACGAGGCGCTGGTAGAAATCGTCAACTGCACCGTGCACGCCTTCGTGGCCATGGCGCTCGAGCCCACGGAGGGCGGGTATATCCTCTACTGGGCAGTCTACGTCAAGCGCAACAGCTGGATCACGCCGTATTACATGGCGCTGATCGACCCGTTTCGACGGCTGATCGTCTACCCCTCCATCATCGAGCGGGTCGAAAAACGTTGGCACGACAACGTCGGACACGAAGAAAACCGAGATCGAGCAATCGGGCTACGTGAGGAGTAGCAGCGCCTTGTAGTGCGCGCGCGCCACGTCACAAGCAGCCCTACGCGCAGCAAAACCGGGAGCGGCGCCTCGGCGCCGCTCCCGCTACTCGTCCGGTGAGACTTCAGTTCAGAAAACCCCACTGCAACTTGAGCATGATCAGCCGCCCGAGTTGTGGGACACCGACAAACGTCGCGTAGTTCTGATTGAACAGGTTATCGACTGTGAGTGTCGCCATCGCGCCACGAGCGAACGGCATCCGGTAAGCCACCTGGACGTCGATGGGGTTCCAGTCCTTGAGTGGGATGAAGTTCCCCGAGGCGTCCTGGGGGCTCACGTAGACGCCCGAATTCACGGGGAACCCCTTGGCATACCGAATCCGGCCCTCTGCCGAGAGGCCTAGCGGCTCGTCGCGGTATCTCAGCGTGAAGCTGGCCTTGTTCGTCGTCGCGTTCAGCGCGATGTCCGAAGGACCCTCGATGCAGTCACTGGCGCCGGGATCGGTGGTGCAGCTCGGGAAGAAGTCGTCGTTCACGAAGGAATACGTGGCTGCGATACCGAATCTATTGCTGATCAGGTAGTCGAACGCCAGATCCGCACCCCAGAGGTTCACCTTGCCGAAGTTGCGGTAGGTGAGAAAGATGTCCGAGGACTGGGTCAGATCCGAACTGGGCACTACGGTGCCAAGAGGAACGCCCGGCAGTTGCGCGTCGTTGGGAATGCCCGCCATCGCCCCGGTGATCACCGGAGTCAGCGCGGCAATCTGGGCGGGTGGCAGCCCGGCCGCCGTGAGAACACCACCGATGTACTGCGCGGTGCTCGTGGGGTCGAGAAAGACGTTCGGCGACTCGACGATCAGGGGCCCCACGAAGTCCTTCTTCCACTCGAACCACACGTCGGCGGCGAGCCGGAACTTGCCGCCGATGATCCCTTTGTACCCAATCTCGAGCACGTCCGACAGGGTGGGCTGCACGCGGGCGATGTCACTCACCTGAGACGTCTCGATGTCCGCGAACGTCCCGGTGGTCGGGTTGAGCCGGCGGAGCTGGGTACCGACCTGCTGGGGAGTTGGCGTTTGCGCGCCGAGAAGCTGCATGATCTGTGCTGGCACACCAGCCTGGATCAGTGCGGGACTCACCGCGCCGACCGCCACCGCCCACAGCGGTGCCGCATGAGCGGGGAGGGCAACCTGCGGTACGCCGAAGGCTTCCGGCGACCGCATGCAGAGACCGTCCAGGCCGCCCGCGTCGCAATGTCCGGCACGGAACTCGAATCCCCTTGCGGTGCCCAGAGCCCGAACATTGTAGGGCCCAGCCATACCCGCCACGATGTCGAGATAGAGGTTGTTGTTGCTCGGCGTCGAGAACGCGTGGTTATACGTGAACCGGATATTCTGATTGTCGCTCGGCTTGAGCACGATGGCGGCCCGTGGCGACCACTGCGGGTCATCCACCTCGCTGTGGTCGTCCACCCTGAGCGCAGCGACGAGGTCCACATAGGGGTTCGGTGAGACCGTGGCGTGCGCGTAGCCGCCGATCTCGGTAATCGAGTCGTCGTCTTCGTTGCGGCCGTTGATAGTGCCGCCTGTTCGGGC
>JBDHDH010000232.1:0-5047 GCA_039591615.1 Gemmatimonadota bacterium
CGGCCGCGCAGGAGCGTCCGTACTTCAGCACGAGCCGCCACCGGCGGCGACACCCCCTCAAGGGCGGCGACCACCAACCACACTTCAGGGTTCGTCACCGCCAGGCACTCCCCTGGCACCGCGGTGGCCCACCTCCTACCTTCCGGACAATTGCGTGGTAGGTGCTGGGGTTTGCCGCCGTCTCTCACACATATGCTGAAACGTTCCGTTCACTGGAGTGGACGCGCCGGCACGGTCGCGCCGGTCGTGGCGGTGGTCCTGTGCGCCTGCACCGCCGGCGATGGGACGGGGCCCGTTCGCGACGATCTCGTCGCGAAGTACGGCCTCGAGCCGCTGCCCGAGATGATGTTCCCTCCGGATAACGAGCCCGATCCGGCGCGGATCGAGCTGGGCCACCTCCTGTTCTTCGACCCCATCATGAGCGCGACGAAGGACGTATCATGCGCCACCTGTCACCACCCGCTGTTCGCCATGGCCGACGGGCGCGCCCTGCCGGCGGGTCCGAGCGGCGTGGGCCTCGGACCCGAGCGACGCCTCACGCGCCCGGACATGGTTCTCGAGGCCCGCAACAGCCCCACGGTCATCAACGTGGGATTCAATCGATTCTTCGGCGAGATCACCTCGGACGGGTTTCTCTTCTGGGATGGCCGCCGTCGTCGGTTGGAAAACCTGGTCACGCTGCCGCAGCGGGAATTCAGCGAGATGCGGGCGGACGTGTATCCCGTCGAGGTGACACTGGACTCGGTCCTCGGCAGGCTTCGTGAGATTGCCGAATACGAAGGATTGTTCCGCACGGCTTTTCCGGATCGTGTCGCCGAACCCACTGCCATCGACTCGCTGTCGCTGTCCCAGGCCCTGGCCCAATTCCTTCGTTCGCTGGTGGGCGACCAGTCCCCTTACGACCGCTACGCGGCGGGCGATCCCAATGCCCTCACCGACGCGCAGAAGCGCGGCCTGGTCCTGTTCCATGAAAGAGCCGGCTGCGTGAGCTGCCACGTCGGCCCCATGTTCAGCGACTTCGACTTTCACGTCGTCGGCGCCCGCCAGCAGGGCCCGGGGTTCCAGAGCACTCCCCACGAGGACTTCGGCCGGTGGAACGTGACCCATCTCGAAAACGATCGATGGGCGTTCCGCACCCCCTCCCTGCGCAACGTGGCCGAAACAGGTCCCTACATGCACGCCGGTGCGTACGCCACGCTTCGGGATGCCGTCGAGTTCATGGCATCCTCAGGTGGGCACCTCTCGGGCGTCCCCGCGGACCGCATCGAGCTCCTTCCGCGGGGGATGAGCCCGGAGCAGATCGATGAGATCGTGGAGTTTCTCGAGGCGTTGACCGATCTTCCGAGTGTCGAGGTTCCCGATCGTTTGCCGAGTGGCCTGGAACCCCCGAGGTAGAGCACAGCAGTTACAGGGCGACGTGGTGGACTTGTAGCTCGATCGGCGAGTGCTGCTCCGGAGTAGGTGGCGAGCGGGCGACCTGGCTCATCAGCCGGGTCCGCTGGTTACAAACCTTGATTACACTTCGGACGTAGGCGGTCCCCCTACCCCACAATACCTGCCCACAACTCGCTTGCGGTCCTTCACTGCAGCACCACCGCCGTTCCCGCCGGCAGTTTGTCAGGATGAAACTGGATGGGCCGAGGCTCTGACGGGGACCCTTCACCAATGGCGTTCTGGTAGGGCGTGAGAAAGAACGGACGTACCTCGCCGAACGGCTCGTGATCCCGGTTCGGCCCCCAGGGCTCGATGGTAATCACATGCGTCCATCGACTCGCCGTGCCCGAGGCGGCATCTCCATTCAGATCCAGCGGAAGCTCCAGCCCACCCGGCACAGGAAGGCCGAGCGGGTTCGCGAGCCAATCATCCCCGGGAATCCGGACCTGAAGTGCCAATGCGGCTTCGAAGTCGCGCCGCCCGGAAAAGGGACCCAGCCCCGTGTCATCCCTGCCATTCGCCTGGCGGAACCCGTCCGGGCGGAACTTGCCGTACGAGATCCACACAGCATCCGGGGTGCCGTAGTCGTGCACGATCCACCCCTCGTACCACCAACCCTCCGTGAGCGGGCTGAAGTCCAGGTAGTATGAGCCGTCCAGCGTGTCGCCGCCGAGGTTGAACAGCCAGAGCCCCGCCTCGCTCGGCACCGATCCGGTCGGGTTGTCGCTGGCGGACGCCAAGACGTGGGTGCCCGGACTCGATTCCAGGGGAATCCCGGCGACCGAGAGATAGCCGGTTACGCCGACGGCCGCTCGACCCTCCTCGAAACGCCCACCCAGCAACCGATGCAACGACGGGCTGTCATCATTGTCGCCCGGGGGCTCCACCGTGATCATGAAATCCGTGGGATCGGCGAGGGGACTCTGGAGCATTTGGATGGAGGGATCGCCACCGACAGAGAAGCGCCCGGCCGAGACGATCTCCCCATCACCGATCACCCACGCCTCGTACGCGCCTTCGGCGCTGGCATCCAGCGGTCGAAGACCCGTAAGGGATACCTCGAGAGGGGCCTTCGTCGGACTGGTGCCGCCATCACCGCAGCCGATGCAGACCGCAACACCGGCTAGCAGCACCAGGGTTACCGAGCGGAGCATATCAACTGTCGATGCGCCGGTCGGGCACAAGCGCTACTCCAGGGCTCACGACCAGCTCACCGCACGATCGTCGCCGTCCCGCTGGGCACGAGCTCGGGATGAAAGACTACTTCACGCCCCTCGGAAGGGCCGCTCGGTCAGGGGATCCTCGCCCCGGTCGAACGTGGGCTCGATCGTTATCGCGTGGGTCCACCGGCTGGGAATCACCTCAAACACCGGCGGCTCGTCGGCTCGTTTGCCGTTGAGATCGAACGGCAGCGTGAGCCCGCATGGAACGGCCATGCCATGGATGTTGGCCACCCAGTCGTCGCCGGGCATGTCGACGTCGAGGGGCATGGCGTTGACGTAATCGAACTGGCCCGAAAAAATCCCGAGCCCGGTGTCGTCACGAGTGTTCACCTCACGGAATCCGTCGGGCAGGAACTTGCCGTACGAGATCCAGCATTCGCCCGCGGTTCCGTAGTCGTGCACGATCCATCCCTCGTAGATCCATCCGGCCCGGAGGGGCGTGAGTCGTAAGAAGTGACTGTTGTGCTTCGTGGCGGATCGAATCGGGGCGAGCACCCAGATACCTGCGTCTTCGAACGAAGGGAAGCTCAGGTCGGGATTGTTGCTCGGCGTGAACAGGGCATGATGCCCGGGGTCCGCCTCGAGGTCGTCCACGCCGGTGACCGACCGCACGATGGTCAGGGTCGCCCTGCCATTCTCGAACGCGCCGCCGAGCAAGTCGTAGATGGAAGGTTGGCCGTCGTCGTCGCCCGGTGGTTCGACGGTGATCCGGAAACTGACCGGGTTCTGGATGGGGCTCCGCACGGCGACGGCGCCACCAGCCGCGACGAAGCGCCCGGCCGAGAGCGCCACGCCATCTGAACCAACGGCCCACGCTTCGTAGGTGCCCTCCCTCGCCGCGTCGAGGGGGCGGAGTCCAATGAAATCCAGGCGCACGTCAGTTTCCCCAACCTGCGGGGCGGCAGTACCGTTTCCACAGCCCGCTCCCGCGCTCAGGAGCAGGAGCGGCCACATCTTGGCGATTCCAGTCACAGTTGCCTCGAACACACCATCCCCACCGGCCCGCGACTCGCAGCCGGTGGGGAGGGTGTCACACCGTGGGTTCTTGCGCGCGTCAGCGCGTGCCCAACCTCATATGCTGCAGGCCGACGAACCCTGGAGGTTGACGTTCGACAGGCACTCGCTGAACGAGATCGGGATGCATGACGCCCGCTTCGCCAGCTCCGGAGGCAGGTCGTCGTCCGCCAGCGGCAGCTGGCCCCGCAGATAGCGCACGCCTGGAAGGATCGAAAGATCTTCCTCATCCCACCGCCGGAGGTCGTGCATACGCCGGCCCTCCAACCAGAGCGTGAGATGGCGCTCGTGGTCCAGGTGGATCCAGGCCTCGTCGAGGGTCGCCGCCGTAAGGTCCGGAAGCGTCACGCCATAGAATTGACGCACCTCGTTGATCTTGGCCATGGCGGTGGCAATGTCGGGGGTGGCGGCTCGCAAGGCGGCCTCCGCCTCGATCAGCCGCATCTCGGTCCCCTTCACGACGGTCATGTTGCTCCCGCGGTCATCGTACTTTTCCTGCCGCCAGTACTCCGTGATCCCGTCAGATCCTGCGTCATTACAGTCGCCGGTGACCGGGCAGTTGTTATAAAGCGCCCGCGGGTCCGGCGGATCGAACGTGGACATGTAGGTGTCGTACACCGACATCTCTTGACGGTTATGCGTTTCGTCCCAGATCTCGTTCTCTTCCCGGCCCGAGTTCCCCGAGTAGATGGCTTCGTACACGAAGTCGGTGGGAACCAGCTGGGCCTCAGCCACGGCGTTGGTCCAGTCGCCGAGCCCCACGTAGGCTTGAGCCCGCCCGCCGTGGGCGGCCATCAGCAGGTCGTCGTCGCCCGCCGCGGTGGCCTGGGTGACTGCCTGCTGCAACATGTTGAGGGCGCGCTGAAACGACTCGCTGGGCGGCTTCGCTTCTTCATTCCCTCCTCCCAGCAGCGCGTCCGCACTGACGACCCCGAAACAGAACGACTCGCCGACGACCCGGTTCGCCAGTCCCGCGAAGAGGTAGGCCCGCGCCACCAAGTCACTGCCGTCGAACGTGAAATCCGGGATGTCGTCCCGTATACGTCTGATCCCGTCCTCAGCCACCCAGCGCGCCCGCTGGATGCCTTCCCACTCGCCGTCGATATCCTCGGCATTGATGATGCCCACCCGGAAGAAGTTCGTCGTGTTGTAGCTACCGCTCCCGGCCATGTCGTCGGTGGCCCGGGCCACGATGAAGGCGACCCCATCGTACTCTTCGGAGAAATCGGACGACATTCCCGTGACGAGCGCATTGACTGCTTCGGGTGTGTTCAAGTCCGACTCGAGGATCGCCCCCGGGTTGTCCACGTCGAAGCTGCACGCGGCCAGGCCCACCACTCCCAGAGCGAAAAGCGGGGAGAGCCGGAACCGCCGCA
>JBDHDH010000233.1:0-4833 GCA_039591615.1 Gemmatimonadota bacterium
GGTGTCTGGCCCGTTCCGATGATGAAGACGTCTCTCATGATCTCCGGATCTTCCCTCGCAGCTTCAGGTAATGACCGTAGTCGGTGATGGCGCGTCTGCGGTCGAGATACTCACCGACGGTGGGACCGTTGCGCCGGTCGCCGATCCGCTCGTTCACGGCGAACGAGAAGGCGTCGCTGCCAGCGCCCGATCCGTACGAGCAGAAGAAGATGCGATCGCCGGGCTCGGCGACATCCAGGATCGCGGCCAGACCCACCAGAGAAGAACCCGCGTACGCGTTCCCCATCCGCGGCGCCAGCAACCCGTCGCGAATCTGCTCTCGGGAAAAGCCCAGCTCCCCGGCTACCCGATGCACGAACTTGGGTACGGGTTGGTGGAACACCGCGTACGCGAAGTCGCCGGCCGACGCACCGAGCTCCTCGAGGAGCAGGCGCGACGCGGCCAGGGTATGCTGGAAGTAGGAGGGCTCACCGGTGAAGCGACCGCCGTGCTCGGGATAGGCGGCCCCTTCCCGCCGAAAGAAGTCGGGCGTATCGGTGACATGCGAAAGCGAGGCTTCCACCACCGCCACCGACTGATCCGCCGGCGCGAAGAGGAATGCCGCACCTCCGCAGCCGGCGGTGTACTCGAGCGCGTCTCCGGGTTTGGACTGTGCGGTGTCCATGCCGATCGCCAGCGCTCCGTCCACCATACCGGCGCCGACGAACGCGACGGCCGCCTGCATGGCCTCGCTCCCCGCCTTGCAGGCGAACTCCATGTCCGCGGCAACGACCCCCGGTGTGATGCCTAGCGCTTCGGCGACGACGGTGGCCGACGGCTTGACCGCGTACGGCTTCGACTCGGTGCCGACCCACACCGCGCCGATCGAGATCGGGTCGATGTCGGCTCGTCCGATCGCCGTCCGCCCGGCCTCGATCGCCATGGTCACGACGTCCTCGTCCGGACCGGGGACCGACTTCTCGGCCACCGCGGCAGCCGCCGCACCCCGGGGGCGCCAGGTGGCGGAAATCGCCGCCGTCTGGACCCGGAACCGCGGCACGTAGGCGCCGTAGCCGGCGATCCCCACCGGTTGCTTCGGCTTCATCTAGCTCCTCCTCTCAAGGCCGCCAAAGAACAAGTCCTGCATGTGGTGGGCGAGCTGGTCCTCGGGAATCTCGCCGTCGGGACGGAACCACTTGTAGATCCAATTCACCATTCCAAGAAAGGAGAGCGCGGCTACCTTCGGGTTGATCGGTCGGATGCGACCATCCCGGACCGCCTCGGTGAACGACGACTCGAGAAAGCGGACGTAGCGCTTCTTGCGCGCGTTGATCTGGGCCTGCGCGTCGCCGGTCAGGGTGGCGTGCTCGTGGAGGATGATGGTGATCTCCTTGTCCCGGCCCCCGGTGACCAGCCGGACGTGCTTCTCCATACATGCCTTGAGCCGCTCGACGGGGTCCGCGATCGGGAGCACCTGCGAGAGAACCTGCTCCTCGAAGATGTCCATGCCGTAGTTCATGATCTCCAGTAGCAGGTGCTCCTTGCTCCGCATGTGGTGATAGAGGCCCGCCTTCGTGAGACCGCATGCCTCGGCGATGCGCTGGATCGACGTCGCCTCGTAGCCGTGCTGGCAGATCAGCTGCGCGGCCGTCTGCAGGATCTTCCGATGACGGGTCTTGGCGCTCTCCGCCGTCGAGGCCTCGTGGCTCGCCGGCTCGCTCATGGGCTATTCCTTCAGACAAGGACCGGCCTATCTACCGATCGGTCGGTAGCCTACCGGTCGGCCGGTAGCATGAACCGCGGGCCCGGGGTTGTCAAGCCCGGCGGTGCGGCCTACGGAAGAGAGCGCCCACATGGGCAAGGAGAGGATCGTCGAGATTCTCAGTAGCCCTGGAGTCGGCTTGGCCTGGTTTGCACATTCGTCGACCGGCCCGGGGGGCCCCCGTGGGTCCTCTCTCGCCATCAACTCGCACAAAAGGAGGCTCGCGTGGAAAGCGCCTATCGTGTTCTGAAAGTCCTGCATGTGATGGGGTTCGTGTTTATGTCGATCCCGCTCTTCAATCTCATTGCCGTCAACGAGCGGGCACAGCTGGGGTCGGCCTTCGACTATTCAGCGGACCGGTACATGGAAAACATCATCCGGCACGGCGCGGCCCGATGCTTCGTGTTTCAGGGTACGGTGCTCGTCACGGGTGTGCTGATGTTGATCGTCGGTCCGCTGGGCATCGGAGCGCTATGGACCAACTGGGTGCTCTTGGCCAAGACGCTGCTGCTCTTCATCCTGATGGGGCTCCTCTCGTATGTCCATTTGCGGCTCCAGCCGAAGATCGAGGCCCTCTTGGCGGAGACGGGCCCGCACACCGCCGTCGCCGGCCGTAGACCTGCCAGCTCGGCTCTAGCCGCATCGGGTTCGGCGCAAGCGACTGGCCACGCTCTGCCTGTTCCTCGTGATCGTCACTATTGTCCTGGGACTGCAGGTCTACGGACGCTTCAGCTCAGGCCTGACGGTCGCTCTCATCGCACTGGCAGGCCTCTTCGCCTGGCGGGCTAACAGGACGCTCGTGCGATTCGGCTGGATGTGAGAGCTTCGTCCGAGTGAACGAGGAGTCGTGAGATGTTACACAGGAGAGTCCTTTGAGACCCCTCGCCACGTTCAGCAAGATGCTCGGTGCAGACGCTTTCCCCGGACAAAACGAAGGCCGAGCGGCTGGCGGCGGCTTTTCCCTTTTGCACTCACCAGGGGTCGTTTCGTGCTCGGGACCCGGGCATCAACGCCGTGGTTTCGGTTGAAGACTGCCCGGCAGTGTGTTGCCTGTGGAACACATGTCTTGCGAATGTCCGTTTAGGTGCCGGAGTCGGTCATGACCTGCGGGCGGAGGCCACGAGAGTGCTCACCGACTCAGACAGGCAACCCGGGATACCGGACGATCGGACCGTTGGCTCAAACTGACCTCCGTCGAAACCACACCGGTCTCGGACGGTCGAGCCGCCCGATCAACCATCGGCCCAGGAGCGTCTGAACCGTCAACCCGGTAACGCCAATGGCCACGGTTCCCGCCGCCACATATGGCAAGGCATAGGGGAGCAGGAACAGGGCTTGCCACGTTACGGCTACGACCAGGACCCATCCGAACAAACCGAGGATCATCCTGAGGCGCGAGGGCGCAGATGCCGACCGGCGTCTCCAAGCGGCGACACCGGCGCCGAGCCCCAGCACGCCAATCGCCAGGGCACCCCATCGGTACAGCCCAAGGAAGAGCACCGAGCGTAGCACGGAAGGTCGGTCCCCCCACAAATCCTCGGTGCCGAACATCCGTCGGACGAGGGTGGGGGGCACGTCGAAGTCGAGAGGCGCCGCCTGCGAGACGCACGAGGTGTCCGGGACCATCATCGGGTTTCTCAGGTATTGGCGATAGATGTCCAGAGCACAGTCGCTCTCGTTCACCACCACGTGTCCGTGGTCCGGCATTACCACGAAATACTTCTCCGGTCCGACATACCAGGCGCGAAAGGCACTCAAACGCTCCACGGGCATGGTGGGATCGAGGCTTCCGTGCATCATGAGCATGGGACCCCGGTAGTCCGGGAACCGCAGCCCTTCCTCCAAATGAGGATACACGGGCCACGAAGATCGAGTGAGCGCGAACGCGGCACTGACCTCGGTACTCATCAGGTAGTCGTCGAGGGCCGCGTTCAAACGGTCGGCGTCCGGCGCATCCGGCGACCACAACTCAGACATCGACACATGCCGTTGCAACACCGGAGTGTGGGAGGAGGGCTCGCTGACATCATTGAGGACATTTCGGAACAGATGGAGCACGGCCATCTGGTCGTGCCATTCGCAGCGATTCAATCGGTAGACCAAGGCGGCCAGCACACCTGCCGGGATTTCGTCCAACATCAGACCCACCCCCAGCACGAGTCGAGTCACATCGGGGGTTAGCGAGAGGGGATAACAATGCCCCTCCCGCTGCCGAGCCAACAGCCCCTCTGCCTGGCGCACGGGATCCGAGCCAACATGCGCGACACAGCTCGAGTCGTCGGCACAACGGGCCAGGATGCGCCGCCCGATTCGGTCCAACCCCGCATCGAACTCGTCGAAACCCCAGTCGAGCGGCACGATCCCGTCCACGATGATGGCGTCCGGCTGATCAGGATACGCTTGGAGGTAGCGTTGCGTCACATACGTGCCATACGACATGCCCATCACGAAGACGGGGACGCCGTCCACGCGAAACAGTCGAATCAATTCGTGAAGGTCTCGGACCACCTCTCCGGTACCGAGCGCGTCAAGATCGGTCCGAGCCGCGACGATGTGTTCAATGCATGCCGGCCACTCCTCGCGGGCAACGTCTGCACCGTCCGGGCTGCCGCGATCCTCCTGCGCGGGACACGCAAGACGCGCGCTTTCACCGGTGCCCCGGTTGTCGAAGGTCAGGACCTCCAAGTGCGGATCGTCCAGTACGGCCGCCAACCGCTCCACCGACGTGGTGGCCGCATCGCCCGGACCGCCATCGAGAAACCAGAGCTGACGTCGCCGCGTTCCGCGTGCGGGCACGCGCTTCAACGCCAGGTTGATCGTTGGACCACCGACGTTGAGGTGGTGGAGGGGCATGACCGCCGTCGCGCACACGGCACCGAGTGGCGGGTGCGTGACGCTTCCGCAGGACTCCCATTCGATCGTATGTCCGGTCTGCGCCGCCGCGGAGATCGTCAGGGAGAGGATCAAGAATACGAGCGCCGCGCCCGTCGTGACCTCGAGACCGCCGTGGGCAGGCGCGGGTGGGAAGGGGACGTCAGTCATGGGAGGAAAGATGCAGAATGCCCGGCGGAGGTGTGAGAACGAAACAAGCG
>JBDHDH010000234.1:0-3005 GCA_039591615.1 Gemmatimonadota bacterium
ATCTGGCGGTAATCGGCTCGAATGACGACTTCCATCATGAACCTCCGCGTGCCTGATCCACAAAACGTACGGTGGCCGGTGCGCGCGGTCTGTACTGCAGCAGCCGCATCGCCCGCGGGGCGATCACCGGTCGACGATATGGAACGAGCGAGAGCGAACGGAACCGTCGAACTCCGACGGGACCCGGCTGAGTAGCTGCCGAGTGGCGTCCGCCTCACGCTCCAGCTCAGTGATGAGCTGCTCGGCTATCGACACGAGGCAAACCCCCCTACGAGCAGTCGGGCGTGCTGTCTAACGCATAGTAGACTGAGTCCTCGCTTCCCCCGACGCTGCAAGCCGTGCAGTGTAAGGCCCGCGTAGCCTGCGTGCACCGAGGCGATGAACTCCCGCCAATATGCGCCACGGTGGGACCAAGGGCCAGCGTAGTGCTGGGGAAAGGGGGCGCGTAGGTCAGCGTAACACGTATGCTGCGTAACCGTCTGTACGCTGAAAAGCTGCGCGGCTCAGGAGGTCCTCACCTGCTGGCCAGAATGCTACAACACCGCTACAAACTGGACTCTGCCTCGGACGTTATCGCGCAGCTAACTCAATGCCCGGGGAGGGAGTCGAACCCTCACTGGAGTTACCTCCAAAGGGATTTTAAGTCCCTTGCGTCTACCCGTTCCGCCACCCGGGCTACCTGTCAAGTTACCGTCGTTGGGTACTTCCTGCGTAGTGGCCTCGTTGAACAGGAATTGGGGGCTAGCTGCGTAAGCACGGCTCACCAGCACGACCCTTGGGCCTGACCGAGCCTCGCTTTCGCCATCCGCGGCCCTTAGGTTCCGCGGCGATGACCGACCAACTGAGCCGCGCGTCGCCCGTTTCCCCTCGCGTCCCGCATCGAACGCGTACCGCTTCCCCGGACTCGTGGCACCGAGTCGCCCCTCTCCTGACGGACCCCCGCGCGCAGTAGATGGCCAAGCTCATCGTTCTCTTCGTCACCGCGTTCGTCGACATGGTGGGGCTCGCGATCGTCCTGCCCCTCCTTCCGTACTACGCAACGGACTTCGGCGCGAATGCCACCACCGTGGGAATCCTGGTGTCAGCCTTCTCGGTGGCTCAGCTGGCGTGCGCTCCCATATGGGGCCGGTTCTCGGACCGGTACGGACGGAGGCCTGCTATTCTCGTCGGTCTCTTGATCACCGCCGTGGCCTACGTGGTCTTCGCGTTCTCCAACTCGGTGCTGCTGCTCCTGATCTCGCGCGTGGTGCAAGGCCTGGGAGGCGGGACGATCGGTGTGGTACAGGCCTACGTCGCCGATGCCAGCCCACCAAAAGACCGCACCAAGAGCCTGGGTTGGCTCTCAGCAGTGACGAGCCTCGGCGCGGTGGTGGGCCCTGCGCTGGGATCTCTGATGGTCGTCGTGGGTGGACAGGCCGGACCCGGTCTCACCGCTGCTGCGCTCGCGGCCCTCGTGGCCGGGTTCGCGTGGCGATTCCTGCGGGAAGCCCACGTAGAATCCGTGACCGGCGAGCACCACCCGCCCACCGCAAAATCCGAACTGGCGGCGATCGGTCGAGTCTTTCGCCACTCGGGCGATCCTGCACCGCGACTCATCTGGATCTATACGATCGCGATCGGCGCATTCTACGGGACTGTCCCCATCATGCCCCTCCTCCTGGTCGAGCGGCTCGGCATCACCGAGCGCACCGTCGGCTACGTCATCATGTACCTGGGTGGGATGGGTGTGCTGGTGCGAGCCCTGATTCTCGGCAAGATCGTCGACCGCCTCGGCGAGGCCAGGCTGTCCCGGCTGGGCATCGTTCTCCTGGCCGCGGGACTCGCCGTGATGGCCGCGACCCGCTCCCACGCCGTGCTCGTCGTCTCCCTCACCCTGATGCCCCTGGGCACGGCGTTTCTCTTTCCCTGCGTCACCGGGCTCCTCTCCCGCGTAATCTCGAGCCGCGAGCGCGGTCTCTACATGGGAGTCCAGCACACGTTCGGCGGTCTGTCCCGTGTCGTGTTCCCGTTGGGCGCCGGGGTTGCCATGGATCACCTCGGCATGGGCGTGCCATTCGTGATCGCGGGGATCTTAGTGTTCCTCACGCTGCCACTGACGCGAGAGATGGCCGGATACTCCACGGAAGCCGAACAACCCAAACCGACGGCGGAACGGCTCAGCGCCGCAGACATCACGGCAGAGATACCCGTGAGGCCGGAAGAGTAAGTCCCACCGGCGTCTGCCCACAGGCATGTCCGCCGGTTTGCCCATCACCTCAATCGAACTCACCTTGCATCCCCTGCGTCCCAGGACTGCTCATTCTGCCCGAGCCGGCGCGGCCTTCCGAACGAGCTCGGCGAGCTCTCGTGTCGTGGCATGCCCCACTACCCGCCGGTCACCCACCTCCACGACCGGAACCGACCGGATGCCCTTCGCCTTCGCCACGTCCGGCCGCAGAGTGAGGTCCACGCGTTGAAGCTCGAAGCCCATCTCTCCCTGCAGCGCCTCGAGACGCCTCTCCACGATTGGACAGAAGGGACACCCGAGCGAGCTGTAGACGGTGACGCTGAGCGCGCCGCGACCGACGTCGTCCGGGCGGGCGTCGTCGACCCGGCCATACCCGAGGAGCGATGACATCTTGGGAAAGAACCTCACGTACGCCCAGACCGACGCCGGCACGAGCAGCGTCCACGCCAGCGCCGGCACGTACTCGGCCCGAACGACGAGCACGACAATACCCCCCAAATACAGGATCCAGGTCAGGTACAGAAGGACGATGGGACAGCGTTGTGGTAGAAGCCGCTTCATCGATCTCTCCCGCGTGCCCACAAGACACCCGCCGGCTGCGAGCGCCGCGTGTTGACACCATGATTCGGGTTAAGTGCCCATGGTGCAAGAGGGCGCCGCCCGGCGGAACGGAACCCAGGTGTCGAACGGTTGGTATGAAGACCCGAACGGGTGGCCCGAGACCTCCCCGGCGGGAGACCCCATACCACACCCCGGGGAAGCCAGTTACATATTCATG
>JBDHDH010000235.1:0-2380 GCA_039591615.1 Gemmatimonadota bacterium
TCGCTCCTCAACAAAGTCCACCACAACGCGGGTCTCCTTTGGCCCGCCCTTGTCCACGAGCGATCTGCACGGCGGCGACCTCGGGCTTCAAGACCTTGATGGCGACCTCGCGGTCGTGCCGAACGTCGTGGGCGAGATACACGGTGGCCATGCCACCGCGGCCGAGTTCGCGCTCGATACCGTAGCGGTCGGCGAGGGCCGCGTTGAGGCGGTTCAGTTGCTCAGCCTGGTCGGGCACGGCACGGGGCTCCTGGCGGGGAGCACCTGTAAGATGCGGGAACAACGCGGTGGGGGCCAGAAGGCGGACACAACGCGTTCGTCTTGTCGCCCCATCACCGGTTTTCGATGTCATGCGTATCGGCTTGCCGTTCACGACTCCAGTTATGACAGACCTTGTGACACCACCCTTCGGAGGAACGCCAGCGGAAGAAGGATCTTATTGCGGAAGATTCTGTGCAGCAGACACTTACAACATGGGCCCTGGAGGATTCGTCGCGCAGCGGACGCGAGTAGTGTTGGGTGTGGAGCGGGCGTCCACCTACGGATTATGAGACGGCGGTCTACGCGCGTGGGCGTCCGTGGGTGTCGTTACATCTGATGTTACAATCGAGGGGGCTGCGGGAGACCTGCCAGTTCCCCACCTTCGCCTTCAACTCCTCGAAGAAGTCTAGCACCACCACCACCTCCCGCGGCTCCGCCACGGGCCGCTCCTCCGCCACCGGAAGTGCGGACTTCCGTATCCGTGCCGCCTCTTTGGCTCCGCCCCCAGCGTGGTAGATTCGGTCGAGGCCGCAAGAACCCCATCGAAAGCCCGAGCGAATGCCTCCCGACGCTCTGCAGCACACGATGACGCTCGCCAGCGAGTTCAAGGAGGGCGACGCCCTGGTGGGTGGAACGAACGACGCCCGGGCACGCGAAGAAGCGCGACGGGCGCTCCTAGCCACACCGATCGCCGAATTCGATCCCGCTCGATTCGTCGACGACGCCGTGAGCGAGCTGCTGGCGCGCGCCACTGACCGCGACCGACATGCCGCCACCAAGCACCTCACTGTCGGGGAGGTGAAGCGAACCCTGCTCGGCCCCCACGGCGCCGACTGGGCCAGCCGACACGCCGCCGGCCTCCCAAGCGAGGCGATCGCAGCGCTGGCGAAGGCCATGACCGACGACGACCTCTCGACCGTGGCCGGGACACTCTTCAATCCCCTGCCCGGCCCGGGCGTCCGGATCGGCGCGGCCGGGCATTTTGGCTCCCGGATCCAGCCCAACAGCCCCGCCGACGAGGAGACGGCAATCCTCCTCTCCGTGCTCGAGGGGCTCAGCTACGGCTGCGGCGACGTGATCGTGGGTATCAACCCCGCCGCCGATGACCTCGACACCATCGTCCAACTGGAGCGACTGCTCGAGCGTATCGTCACCCGCCTCGAGCTACCCACGCGGTTCTGCGTCCTGTCCGACATCGTCAAGCAGACCACGGCGCGAGCACACACCCGGATCGACGTCGGATTCCAGAGCCTGGCGGGCACGTCGCGGGCGCTGCGCAACATGGTCGGCCTCGACGCCGACGGCGTGCTCGACCTGGCCAACGGATTCAGCGGCCTCTACTTCGAGACTGGGCAGGGCTCCGAGGTCACCAACAGCGTCGCGATGGGCGTGGACATGGTTACGCTCGAGGCACGCACCTACGGACTCGCTCGCGCCATTCAACGGACCACCGGCGCCTGGACCATCGTGAACGACGTGGCGGGGTTCATCGGCCCCGAGGTTTTCAAGAGTCCCGCGCAGCTGCTCCGCACCTGCCTCGAAGACGCCGTGATGGCGAAGCTCCACGGACTCACGATGGGCCTCGATGTGTGCGCCACCTTCCACATGGGGATCGACCCGGCGACCCTCGAAGCGCTCACCGACCAGATCGTGGCCCGGGCGGCGCCGGCCTACCTCATGGCCGTGGCCGGCAACGCCGACCCGATGCTGGGGTATCTCACGACCTCGTTTCGCCAGCACCCGCGTCTCAGGCGTGCCACCGCTCGCCGGATCGCGACACCGATGGCCGACCGACTGCGCGAGCTTGGGGTCGGAGGGGACTCGGTCAGCCCGGACGCCGTCGGGTCGCTCTACGCGACATACCACCGCGCCGGTGGAGATCGCCGGACGGCCCACGCGCTCCGGTCCGAAGCGCGACGAAGGCTTGACGAGCTGGCCGATCGCGGCTGGGATCTCGGTCGCGGCCATCTATCGGCACGCACGGCGCGCTCTCTATGCCCGAGTCGAGCCCGCGGTGCTCGAGGCCACCTCACCCCGATACGTGAGCGTTCGTACCGAGTCCTCGAACCGGGACGACTACCTGAACCAACCCCCCTCCGGTGAGCGGATCAGGGGTCAC
>JBDHDH010000236.1:0-2227 GCA_039591615.1 Gemmatimonadota bacterium
CAGCGCTCTCGATTACGCACACCGGCACGACGTCGTGCACCGCGATATCAAGCCGGAGAACATTCTGCTACACGATGGCCAGCCCCTCGTCGCCGATTTCGGGATCGCGATTGCGGTGAGCGCGGCGGGTGGGACCAGGCTGACGGAGACGGGGCTGTCGCTGGGCACGCCCCACTATATGAGTCCCGAACAGGCGACAGCGGATCGCGAGCTCGACGCCCGAAGCGACATCTACTCCCTGGCGTGCGTGCTCTACGAGATGTTGGCGGGCCAGCCACCCCACACGGCGGCCAGCGCGCAAGCGATCGTGGCCAAGATCCTCACGGCGGAGCCCGACCCGATCACCGCTCATCGGAAGACGGTCCCGCCGCACGTCGAGGCCACGATCGCCCAAGCCCTGTCAAAGCTCCCGGCGGATCGATTCTCCGATGCGAGCCAGTTCGCGGAGGCGCTCGTGACTCCCGGGCTGGCACGGACGCAACCCGCTGCCCTCTCCGCGGCGCCGGCGACGCGACGCCCACCAGCCTGGGTTTGGCCCGTCGTTTTCGGGCTCGCGATCCTGACGGCGTGGGGTTGGCTCCGGCGTGCACCACCGCCGGAACCGGGAGTCCTGGCCCGCTTCACCGTGCGGTTGCCCCCGACCGAGCAACTCGGGAATCAGCCTGGCAGCCGGGTGGTCGTCTCACCTGACGGGCGCAATGTCGTGTACGTCGGTGAGGGACCTGAGGGGAGGCAATTGTACCTTCTGCCACTGCGGAATCAGAAAGCACGCCTCATGGCGGGGACGAAGAATGCGTCGCAACCATTCTTCTCCCCCGACAGCCGATCGGTCGGGTTCAACGCACTCGGAGGGTTGTACCGTATCGCGCTGGACGGTGGTGCCCCGCAACGTCTTGCGACCGAGGGATCGGCCGGGGCCAGCTGGGGCGTGGATGGCACGATCGTGTACAGCGGGCAGCGGCAGCAAGGACTCGTCGCGATTTCGGAGAACGGTGGAGGGGAGCCGGTAGTCATTACCCGGCCGGATACGGCCGCCGGCGAAGTGAGCCATACCGCGCCGACGCACGTTCCCGGAACGCGCGCCGTGGTGTTCCAAACCAACCTCCGCGACGTCGACGGGTCACAGATCAGCGTGGTCGATCTTGACAACGGCGACGTCAAGCATCTCACGGTGGGGAGGAGCCCCCGGATCACCCCCACCGGGCATCTCGTCTACACCGGCAACGATGGCGTCATGCGCGCGGCACAGTTCGACTTCGGCCGCCTCGAGTTGTCCGGACCGCCCACCACGGTCCTCGAAGGAGTCAGCACCGAGGATCTCGCTGCCGAGTACTCGATCGCTCACAACGGGACGCTGGTGTACGTCTCTCGGGCCATAGCCGAGGAGCGTGCGCTGGTGCTGGTCGATCGCAATGGCGGTCAACGTGTCATCACACGCCAACAACGTGCCTTCTTCGGTCCCCAGTTCTCTCCCGATGGCGGGAAGGTGGCAATCCATTTGTCGGGCGGGCCCGGGAGTGGCTTCGACGTGTGGATCGTTGATCTCATGACCAACGATCTGCGAAAATTCACGCTGAATCAGCAGAGTTACTTCCCATCGTGGACGCCGGACGGTCGGTATGTCACGTATGCCCGCCGGACCCGGGACGGCATCAATATCTATCGAAAACGCGCCGATGGCGCAGGGGAGGAAGAAGAGGTGTTTACACACGACGGAGATCAATGGGAGGCGTCGTGGACACCGGACGGCCGAACGGCCGTCGTGCGGCAGAACGCTGCCCATACTGGGAATCGAGATCTCTGGCTTTGGACCGTCGGGGCGGAGCCTGCGGGCGTCCCGCTCGTCGAGACGGAGGCCAACGAGCGATCGCCCGCGATCTCACCGAGCGGAAGGTACTTTGCGTTCGCCTCGGATGAGTCAGGTCGATCGGAAGTTTACGTGAAAGCGCTTCGGGGTGAGGGCCGTTGGCAAGTTTCGACCGCAGGCGGGACGGAGCCGGCGTGGTCGCCCGACGAGCGCGAGCTCTTCTACCGGAGCGGTAACCAGATCCTCGCGGTGCCGATCCGAACCGATCCCGTCTTTTCGCATGGGACGCCCCAGGTGGCCGTCAGGGGGCCCTATGCTGCCTACTCCACGCACGTGAACTACGACGTCCATCCCGACGGGCGGCGGTTCGTCATGGTGAAGGTCGGGGAAAGCGAATCGCAGCTCGTGGTGATCGTGAAT
>JBDHDH010000237.1:0-3222 GCA_039591615.1 Gemmatimonadota bacterium
GCTTCCCGGATCCCGATCATCCCGAGATCGTGGAGCCGGCCGGCCGTTCGGACCTGTTCGATCTCCTCCGTCGCCAAGCCGAGTTCATCCGCGATCGTGGCCGCGTGCGCGGCGATCCGCGCCGAGTGCCCGCCGAGATAGGGACTCTTGGCTTCCAGGGCGTTGATGAGCGCCTGGAGCGTTGCCGTTGTCAGATGGGCGTGCCGCTGCCGCTCCTGCTCGACTTCGGCGGCCCGCCGGTCCGCCTCCTCGCGAAGCCACGTTGTGAGCTCCTGCCCCTCCAACGCGGTCGCCCGCCGGCGGAGGGCCTGCTGGATGGCACGACTGAGGTTGCTGAGCTCGATCGGCTTGACGAGGTAGTCCAACGCGCCCCGCTGGATGCAGGTCGCGGCGCTCGTAGCGTCCCCCACCGCCGTGAGCATCACGATGCCGAGATCCGGATCGATCGCAAGCGCCTCGGGCAGCAGGTCGACGCCGCTCATGCCGGGCAGGCGGATATCCAAGAGCAGGAGCGTCACCTGATGATCCTGCAGGTACGCCACGGCCTCCGGCGCCGACCCAGCCGTCCCCACGTCGTAGCCCTGCGCGCGCAGGTAGCGGGCGAGCGCGTTCCGGAGCGGCGCGGCGTCCTCGACCACGAGAATCGACGGTGGCGCCGGCGATGGCTGGGGAGGGGGCCGATCCGTCACTGGTAGTCCCGGGCCTTAAAGAACTTGCCGACGGCCTGCAGCACGGCGGGATCGTCGTCGATCAGCAACAGAGAGGATGGTCCCATCGGTTCCTCAGGCTACGGTCTGCTCCACCAGTAGACTAGGGGACCGCGAGCAGACAGATTAGGCCCCTAGTGAGACATTGACCGTCGCAATTGGGACATTTGCATCTTTCTCTCTCAACCAACGGGCGTCGATGCCCTCTGGGACCCCCATTGAAGTTCCCTGCCGTTGTCAGGTTCGGAGCTCCTAATCGGCGCCGAGCCACGCCTCCGCGGCCGCGAGCTCGCGAAACACCATGAGCTGGCGCGGAACCCCTTCCGACAGCACCTCGAACTGTCGCATGAGCCCATAATCCACATCGGATCCGACGACGATCGCGGCCTTCCCTGTCCCGCGGCGTGCCCGCTGCGTGGAGACGCGTCCGGAGAGCCGGCGCAAGTGTTCAGTCGACAGCGTCACCAGGGTCGCCGTGCGCAGATCCCAGATGATGGGCATGCCCGGTCGGAACTGCGGGTGCTCGAGCATCTCCAGAAACGCGGCCTCTAGGTCCTCCACTGAGAGTCGACCGGCCAAGACGACCCGCATCGCGCCAAGGGCGTGATCGAACTGCATGCCCTTCACTGCCGATTTCACGTTCATTTCCCCTCCCTTTCTCCCGGTCCTCGCGCCCCCTCTTTGGCACCAAGTGTCGTTTTCGGTGATCGTGTGGCCAGAAAACTGCGCAGCATCATGGAGCGACCCCAAACTCCTCGAGCGTCGCGGCTTCTAACTCGGCCGCGGTGAATTCCCGGCCTACGGGAACCCAAAACCGCCGGCTGGCGCCATCCGACCGACGCACGTCCCAGTACACCATCCGAGGGATGTCAGCCTTCTCGTGTCCGATGGGGGGCGGCGTCATCCCTCTCTTGCAGCTATAGGTCATGCGCCCATGCTCGAATTCGTATCTTGTGAGCACGTTTCCCCCATCAGTCGCTACGTCTCATCGTTGATCCTGCCGCTGCGCCGGCTTGTACTGGGCCAGGCTCCACCAGCCCCGCGGCTGGAGCGGCCGGCCGGCCCACGCGAGGGCCTCGTCGAGCTCGTCGGCGAGCCGCTCAGCGTCCTCCACGGTCAACCGGTAGGTCTCGTTCTCGGCGGTCACCACGACCGGTCTCTCGGGATTGTCGGGGTCGTAGCGGATGGTGAGCATCGTCTTAGTCGTCGATGCCATGATAATGTCGCCGCGTGTCGTGGAAGAGTTCACTGATCGTGTCTCCGATCTCGATCCTTTCGGCTTGCTCCATCCGCGAAAAGCGGTCCTCCCACGTTCCCTCGCCTCGGATCAGCCGCTCCCACTTTGCATACAGTTCTCTGCCTCGCGGCGTCAACTGGTCCTGATGAGACCTCAGCAGTGAGAGGTCATGACAAGCTCGGACAAGACGACGCTCTTGACTCGCACCCAACATCGCCAGGGCGTCGTACGCTGCCGCCGTTTGCTCCGCTGCGTATCGTGACTCGATGCGTAGCGTATCGGCACGGTCTTAGCCGGTGATTTTGGGTTCCAACATATCGTAGCGGATGGTGAGCATTAAGCCTCTCTGGATTTCAGCGCCTCTCGATGCGTATCGGGTCAGCCCTTTCGACACTCTCGGATGTTAGGCAGCAGCTGCCCCTGTGCCATGCGCGCACGTTAACGCACGTGCTTGTGGCCGTAGACGACGTACCACGTTCCTGGCACGAATAGGAGGACAAGAAGGTCGATCGAAATCTTCAACCATCCAGGGAACGCCGTGCGGTCGACGAGCCATAGGCCTAGTAGAACTACACCAGCCGTGAGGAGGAGGCTCAGCCAGCCTTTCAGATCCCACCACATGGTCCCAGTCGCATTCCTCGAGTTCTCATTGCTGTTGCCTAACCACTGATCGAGCTGCTGGCTGCGTCGTCGATGCTCGTCGTGACACCCCCTAATCTTCGCGTGCAAGGACGGTTGCCCGTACAGCCTCGTCGAATCGCCGTATCGCTTATGCCCCACCGCCCGGCTGCTTGTGACCCGCTAGTCTACATTCGCTGTGTCGGATGGCGTGCCGTCTGTTGCGTCGCCAGTCGGTGGTTCACCCCCAGGGGGCTCACAGCGACATAGCTGCCCAGGTCGGGGAGTGGCTGCGTGCGCCGTGCTACTGGCTATCTCTGCAGATACCCAATCTTCTGGGAGTTCACCTCCGCACTGGAAACAGTAGTTCGTAGTCATGTTACCTCTCCTTTGCAGCCCTGACGCCGATCAGCGGCCGTTGGCGCATCAGACGCTACTCCCCGCGGTGCGCCCGCCGGCTGGCGCCATCCGACCGACGCACCTTCCAATAGGCCGTCCGAGGGACGTCACCCTTCTCCCATCCGATGGGTGGCGGGGTCATCCCTCTCTGACAACTGTAGGTCATGCCCGCATAGTTGAATTCGTGTTTTGTGAGCATCGTTCCGTGCTCAATCGCTAAGTCTTCCCTCGGTGGGCCCGCTTGTACTGGGCGATGCTCCA
>JBDHDH010000238.1:0-2927 GCA_039591615.1 Gemmatimonadota bacterium
CGGACGTTCGCGCATTGTGGCAAGCGCAAACGCTCCCGACGCCGATCCTCGACGTACGTCCGGTACCCTTCGCGCAGGGCTTCCGGCTGGGGCGTCACCCTCGGTCGCCGCCGACGGTCTCGGACGCTGAGCTTCTGACAGCCGGCGGGGCCCGGTGGGGACGCCGTCCCACCGCCTCTGCCACGAGTCCCTAGGGCTGCGCGTTCTCGATCCGATCGAACGGCGTCTGCAGGCGCTCGGCCGCATACGGACTGTAGGAGTAGACAAGGCCGTACTGGTCGTGTCGTGCGCCGCCGCTCAGGTCCATGTCCACGACTCGCTGATAGCGAGCGATCGCCTCGTCACGACGCTCCAGCAGATCGAGCAGGTGACCCTGCCAGACGAGCGCCGTCGCCTGATCGTCCTCGCGGCCCTCCATCACGCCCACTTCCTCCACCCGGACGAACGCACCGAGCGCCTCCTCGTACTGCTCGGTGTCGTACAACGCGAAGCCGATGCGCAGCAATTCCGGGGTCCAGCGCATCGCTTCCAGCCAATCGCGCGAGTAGGCCTCGGCGATCTGCTGGCTGCCGCTCGTCCCGACGCCCGCCGCCCGCAGCAAGTAGCGCGGCGAGCTGTGCCATGCCGCGCGCCACGCACCCAGGTGACGGCGGTACGCTTCGATCTCCGAGCTCGTGACCGGCCTCACGTTGCGGATGAGGTGCTCGAGCTCACCGAAGAACGCATCGGGATGCTCGCTGAAGACGGGATGGCCGGCCCGCTCGATCACGACCATGCGCGCCCGCGGGTGGTTGCGTGACAAGATCGTCGGTTTCCCATCCCCCCACGTCAGGTCCCACTTCCCTTCCAGGAGGAGCGTCGGTATCGGATTGTTGTCGAACGCCCCCGCCAGATCGACCTTCTGAGCACTCTGGTTCATGATCGAGTTGAAGTTGGCGTCGTTGACCCATTCGTAGAGCGCGATGTGGGCGAACTGCTCCGGCGTCGGCTTGTAGAAGTGCTGCCGCTTCCAATCACCGTTGAGGAAATTGTTGTAGATCAGCAACTGCAGGTACTCGCCCCGGGACCAGCCTTCGTCCGCGCGGCGCGCGCGCAGCTCTTCCCGGGCCGCGCGCATTCTGCCCGCTTCAAGGTCGGAGAGATAGTCCCGCTGCCGGGAGTGGCCCAGGTCCACCCAGAGGCCGGGACTCGCGCCGACGAGGACCAAGCCCGCCACGTGCTCCGGGTGCATCGTGGTGTAGTACTGCGCCAGGAACCCGCCGTAGGAGTAGCCGAGCAGCACCCACTTCTCGATGCCCAGCGCGATGCGCATCGCGTCAAGGTCCGCTACCGCCTGCTCGACGCTGTAGCCTGCCTCGCCGGGCTCGAAATCCGACAGGCCCGTACCGCGCTGGTCGTAGTAAATGATTCGGGCGAACTCAGCAGCTCGGCTGAACCACGGGTGGAAATAGTGATGCGTTCCCCCGGGTCCCCCGTTGATCAAGACCAGCGGGACACCCGTGCCCTCCTCCTCAACGTAGAGCTCCGCTCCGCCGACATCGATCCGTCGCTCGCTCACGTCGAGGCCGGATTCCAGGCGTGGCGTCTCGGGTATCTCCCGAATGCCGTCCTCGACGTGAACGACCCGGTCCAGAACCGTCTCCCGCTCCTGAGTCAGCGCGTCGGAGGTCGTCAACGAGACGACCGCCGCGGAGATCAGTAGCGCACCGCACACCCGCAGAGAGACCGTCACGGCTGCACCCCCTTCCCGCTCAGGTGATGGCCGAGCCCGACCACGACCGTCAGCGCACAATCGCCCAGGGCGCGTGATCCTAGCTCGCACGATATGCTCCTCAACTCCTTGCCACATCACGACGTGCGTCAGTCGGGACGGCGGAACCCGGTCACGAGATCATGCACCGCCAGTGACCGACGCCACGCGGCCGGGCACCAGCGCAAAGGTGGGCCCGCCACCGTCTCCTGTCGAGCACCGGTTCCGAGACAGTCCACCCTGCGCCCGCGCCTCCACACCGCACCCGCATTTGTGCGGCGGGCGTGCTGCATGGTAGAATCTCTCCGGGTCGCGACGCTCCGGCCACCGTTTGGGACACGGATGCGCGTGACACCCTTTCTCCCGTTGGGAACGTATGAGCCAATCGCCGCCCGTCCCCCGGCCCGCACCGTTCCACACACGGCGCCCGTGGAACCCCGGTCAGCCGCAGACCCTCGTCATTGCCTGCTCGGATGGACGCCTGCAAGAAGAAGTCGACGCATTCCTGCACACGCACTTGGCCATCACCCATTACGACCGGTTCTACGTGCCGGGGGGCGCCGGGGCCCTCACCCCGAGCGGTGTCGATTTCCTCCGGGCGTACGACCTCCGCCGACAGTGCACCGCGCTCGCGCGCGCCCACGAAATCAAACGCGCGATCTGCCTCTTCCACGGCCCCGCCCCCGCCGGGCCCGACGAGGCCGTCTGCCTCGACTACGGTCGCAAGCTGCCCGGTCACTCCGCCGACAGGATCCGGCAGCAACAGGACGCCGACGCCCGTGAGCTCCTCGAGAGCGGCCTGGGGGCCGGCGTCGCCTTGACGGCCTACCGCTGCGAGGTACGCGGCGACGGGCGGGTGCAGTTCGTACCGCTGGCCTCCGGATGATCGATGACGCTCCTCTTGCTCGCGGCGGGACTCGCGCTGCTCGTAGCCGGCGCCGAGGCGCTCGTGTCGGGCGCGCGGCGGCTGGCCCTGAGGGTCGGGATGTCTCCCATCGCGATCGGGAACGTCGTGGGCAGCAACGTATTCAACGTGCTCGTGATCCTGGTCCGGAGCAGGAAGAGGCGGTGCGTACGGTCCTCGATCTCCATCATGTTCCCTTCGCCGGCACGATCGCCCCGTCGCCCTCAAGGTCGTGAGACCCGAGCTGGCGGCTGCCCTCGGTCCGGATCGGTT
>JBDHDH010000239.1:0-2011 GCA_039591615.1 Gemmatimonadota bacterium
CCGCGCGATCACGCGCCCGCTCTCCTCGCGCACCGACGCGACCGTGGTTGCCTGATGCACATCCAACGCCACATACTTCGTGCTCCGTTTCATGCGAGCCGCTCCTTGCTGTGGGCCATGTGTCTTCGTCGACTCCATGGTAGCAGCATGGGGCGTGCTCTCAACATGCGTTAGACCAGGCGGTCGAGATGGTGCTGCTGCGAGGAATTCCGAAACACCCCTGATCTGAGAAGTCTTACCGCCACAGCTACCACAGCGTTTCTTCCTCCGCTTCTCTTCGCCGGGCTGCCCCTACCTAACCTCCGTCCACCTTCTCGGCCTTCCAGCGCCGCACGCGAAGCGCCACGATGACGCCCAACCATGCGCTGTCACCCGCTCAATTCTGGGTTCAGATTCGACCAAGGACTAGATGCAAGGCAGCCCGCTGCAATTATATACCCCGTCCGGTGAGCGTTCATCATGAAGAAGGATCTCGCCCTGCCAGCCGCCATCTACGTTCTGTGCGTGATTCTCGGGAGTCTTCTGTGGCAGCGACCTACCGATCTGGGACATCCGTAAGCATGTGAGGTGGGACCCCGAGCCCACCACCCCGCACGGAGCAGTATCTCCATCCCCTTCCTGGGGAGCGCTGACGAACACAACAGGCACACGACTGTGTCCTGGCAGGAGACTGCGCGGTCAGCAGGACGCACCGCTATCGGATCGCGTATGGGATGCACCGTCACGATGGTGGCGCTGAGGTGGGACTGGGCCCCTCACATACACCGTGGCGCTGGTCCCCCGCGTGCTCGGGGGGGCCAATGCAGTGCACCGCCGGCCGCCCGAGCACGTCGTCTCCCTGCCACGAATGTCCCACAAACGGCACGTGAAGTCCCCAAAAGGGTCTACGCAACGGACGGGCGGGGTGCAACCGTTGGAGTAGGCGCCTTCTGCGCTTTTTTCACGAAGACCTTCAGCATCACGAGTTCCTCACCAGGGAGGATCCATGACGCGTCGCATTCGCTTGTTTGCGTTCGCGCTCCTCGCCTCCGCTGCGCTCGGAGCGGCCGCGTGCGCGAACCCGGTGGCACCGCTGGACACCTGCAGCGGCGAGGACAGCGCCTGCTTCAACGCGGGGTATTCGAACTCCGATACGTAGCCACCGGAGTTCGTTGTCAGGAGACGCCGGCCATCGCCTGACTCGCGCGCAGCCGGTGCAGCGCGTCGATGGTCTGCTGCAGTTCGGGTGACGGCACCGATGGTGACGGGAGTGCCAGTGCGTCGCGCTGGCGCGTCTGGTACTCCCGCACGTCGTTCAGGAGCCGCTGTACCCGGAACACGCTCTCGCCGAGCCCGTGTCGTTCCGCGAGCGCAATGGCTCGGGCCAACTCGGCCCGCGCATCGGTCAACCGGTCGAACACCGCGAGGCCCGCGCCGAGCTTCATGGCGAAATCCACCTGCAGGTCGGGCGGCATCAGGTCGCGATCGGCCGTGAGTTCCGTCCGCCAACGCTCGAACGAGACCCGATCGCCGATCTGCGCGCTCACGTCCAGGAGCTCCAGTTCCGCGAGCAGGAGAAGGTCGGTCGGTGGGCAGCTTCCCACGACGACCATCAGGGCATCCTTGGTCGCCGCGTAGTGACCGAGCTCCTTCAGGAGCGTGCCGGTGTCGTGCAGCGCACGGGCCCGGTGCGTCGGGTGCTCGTACAGCTCGTAGGCCCGGAACGCGAACGGCACGGCCTCCGCGGGGCGATCGCGGCGAGCCAAGGCGACGGCGAGGTCGTGACAGGCCCGTGCTTCCGCATCACGATCCCCCAAGACCCGCGCGTCGTCCAGGACGTCGCGCAGCACCCGCTCCGATTCGGGCAGATTCCCCGTCTTTTGCAAGACGATGGCCCAGCCGATCCGGCTCAACAACTCCGACCGATGGTCGCCGAGGGCGGTGGCTAGCGCGCCGGCTTTGGCGTAGCCTGCACCGGCCTCCTCGAGGCGGCCCGCCCGCCGCAATGCCCGCGCCCGCTGCAGCTGCGTGG
>JBDHDH010000240.1:0-2772 GCA_039591615.1 Gemmatimonadota bacterium
CACCAGGATGGAGGTGACGTCGAGGAGACACGGAGGCTGGCGACGCGCTACGGACAGCGGCCAGGCCTCAGGGCACCAAGGTGCCCCCTTGACGAAAAACCTTCTCATGGTAGACAAAAACTCCGCCACGGGGCGTCTAGTCACCGACCACGCATCACGCCCCAGGAGGGGCACGCAGGCGCTGGGCGGCGCGCCGCACCCCGGCCCCACCAACCTCCAGAGCTCCTCATCGCCTGAGCTCCCGCCACCTCCGCTCGACAAAGTCAAACTGCCCCGACTCGAGGAGAAGTTCTCCGATACAACAGAACGCCTGCCATGCGTCCCAGACCGGCGACGAGGATGTCGAGCAGGCACTTCATCGCAGTGACGCAGACCGTGTGTGAGCCATCCGTGACGTGGATCACATCGGCTGATTGATCACTTGGGCTCGCGCGACGCCGAGTGGATCACCTCACCTCGCGTTCCGGAATGTTATTCTGGTGCGCACGAAGGTATCACCCGAAAGGAGGGCCACACCACGAGGGTGCACGCGACAGCCGTCGTGCTGCCCGTACCACTCATGAGACGCTGAAAAATGGCGAAGCCATCGAAAGATGGTGGCGCAGAGCTACGGGGCTACCGCGACTACGGTCGCCAGGTCCGCCGGGCTGCCAGCGACGCAAGGCTGGTGGCCCGTTTTTGTTGGCGGTCACCCCGGAGGGGCGTACCGCCGGCCTGCGGGTCCACCCGCGCGCCGCGGAGCATGCGGTGGAGTCGCAGAGGGATGGGTTCGGGGCACGACGCGAGGTGGCAGGCGACGTCGTCCGATGGTCGCCCCGCGTGAACAGCCTTTTCCCAGACGCTCGTGGAGGAGGAGCATGACGTCGCAGCCTGAAGCCCTCGGGAAGAGTACCGGAAGCACGTCGAGGATCGGCGTCGGGAGCGTTTGCGCTTGCCACAATGCGCGAACGTCGTCTGGACGAGGTCGAGTAGCGGTGGGAAGCGAACACGCATCTGCGGAAGATGTACCGTCCACAACGCGATCGAGCGCCAACGGGGCACCTCTTGGTGCCCGCGATGTGGAACGTATCCCTTTGGAAACGGCGTCGGGCCTGATGTGGTGCCCTGAGGGGGGTAGGTCGGACGTCCGCGCCGCGCCGACCGCACACGGGACTCCGCGGACGTTGGGGTGCAGGTCGATGGAGCGACGGTCGCCGCAGAGGTCCTCGCCGATCTCGAGGTCCTGCTGGCCGCGGCCCGGGACGTGCCCCTCACCCTCCACGAAGCGGCCCAGGAGTCAGGGTACTCCGGTGACCACCTGGCACGCCTGGTGCGCGCGGGCCGGATCCCGAACGCCGGCCGACCCTCCGCGCCACGGATTCGCCGACGCGACCTACCCCGGCGAGCGCGCGCTGCTGTTGCCGACGCCGCCCGCGCAGCCTATGATGCCGGAGCTGACGCTCGGAAGCTCGTGAGCCGACGGAAAGGAGGCCCTCATGGCCTCGCGTAACACGCGGCGACACGAGTGGCGAAAAGCAAACGGCAAATGGACCTGCTCGCTCGGCTCTCGAGGGATGCGGGTCCGGCTCTTTCAAAATCGACGGGACGGGACCTTCTACCGGGCAACGTGGATTCCCGGGGTGGGACGGGATGTGGCCTCCCTCCGCACGAAAGATCGGGCGGACGCCGAGCGGCGTGGCCGGGAGCTTCTCGCCGAGTTATTGCGAGGGGCACCGGGCCCTGCAAACGACGTCGTCACACTCGGCGCCCTGTGGGAGCGGTTCCACCGCGAGTGTCCGACGTACCTGGACAATGCGCCGAACACGAAGCGCGACGCGTCGTGCCGGGCACAAGTGCTGTTCGGGTACTTTGGCGAAGCCTGCGACGTGCGGTCGCTCACGGCCCACGACATCAACACCTACGCCGCGAAGCGGCGCACTGGTAGCATTGTGACACCAGCGGGACGCACGACGGGGCCCGTGCGAGCACGCTCGGTGGAAGCAGATCTGGTGCTGCTCAACACGATGCTCGCCTGGGCCACGACGGTGCGGACGGCTCGTGGTCATCGGTGGTTGGCGGAGAACCCCTTGCGGGGAATCCGTCGCAGTAGGGAGCAGAATCCGCAGCGCCCGATCGCCACGTGGGAACGCTACCAGCGTACCCGAACGGCGGTGCAGGAGCTGGGCACATCTGCCCAGTCTGAGTCCGAGCGCAACCGGTGGCTGAAGGTGGAATTAGCGCTTGTCCTCGCCGAAGGCACCGGACGACGATTGAGTTCGATTCGGCAGCTTCGCTGGGAGGATTTCGATTTCGAGCGAGGCATGGTCCGATGGCGCGCGGAGGCGGACAAGAAGCGGCGCGAGCAGGTGGTACCGCTTCCCGAACAGCTGCTGGCCGAGATTAGGAGTCTCCGGCGGAAGCTTGGCTCCGTCGGCGGGTGGATCTTCGCGCGCGCGTCAGACGGCATCCAGCCCATGGATCGCCACCGGTTCGACCACTGGCTTCGGGTGGCCGAGAACGTCGCAGGCCTGCCAAAGCTACGAGGGGGACTCTGGCATCCGTATCGCCGGAAGTGGGCCACCGAACGCAAGCACCTCTCGCTCAAGGACGTCGCCGCAGCAGGGGGATGGCAGGATACGGAGACGCTGCTGACCTGTTATCAGCACCCCGATCAAGAGACCCTGCTCGCGGTGATGAACGAAGAGCGGAAGGTGCGAGACGGAGCGGTCAGCCAGTAGAAACGGCAACCCCAACGGCAACCGCTCCACCTGCAGGAAAAGACCGGTCCGGCAA